>JAAYAH010000262.1 GCA_012719445.1 Actinomycetales bacterium
CGTCGGCCCACCCGGCGTCGGCACGCCTGCTGAACAGGACGGCATCGGGTGCCTCCTCGGCTGCTGACCAGACCAGGTCGGTGAGGTTCCGCCCAGGGACCGGCTGGACCAGCAACGGGACGCTGTACTCGCGCACGGACACGGCCGGCTCCTTACGTCTCGTGCTCCAGGGCGGGGTCGGTCTCGTGGTCGCGAGCGTCAGGCCCCGTCCCCACCTGGATTGTGAGTGGAACCTTATCCACCCGTCCTCCGTCAGTCAGTACTCTGCGATCACGCGGCGGGTCCCGGAAGGGTCTGCCGCGGGGTTCACCCCGGTGGATCGCCCTCCGGCCGGGGGTGCCGGGCCGTCGGTCACCGGGGCGCAGACCCCGACGATCGCCTGCTATGCCCGGTTGCGCCACTCGGAGCCGCGCCAGCGGCGGGACGCAACCCCGAGGTCCCGGGTACGGCCGGGTAATCTTCCGACGCGCCCGCCCGCCGCCCGGCGGCCGACGACCCGTGGGGTCGGACGGCGTCATCCGAGACCGCGCGGGCCGGGCACGGCACCGGGAGAGGCGACCACCATGGCCGATCGCACCGAGTCCACCGCCGTCGTCGGCGCGTCGCCGGCCGCGGTCCTCGCCGTCGTCTCCGACGTCGAGGCCTACCCCGTCTGGACCGGTGCCGTCCGGAAGGCCGAGATCCTGGACACCGACGCCGAGGGGCGCCCGCACCGGGTGCGGTTCGTCCTCGACGCCGGCGCCATCCGCGACACCTACACCCTCGCCTACACCTGGGACGTCGCCCCCGACGGCGTGGGGACGGTCTCCTGGGGCCTGGTCGAGGCCGAGGTGCTCAAGGCGATGGACGGCGCGTACCGGCTGGAGGCGGCGGGCGCCGGGTGCCGGGTCACCTACAGCCTCGTCGTCGACCTGCGGATGCCCATGCTGGGAATGCTGCGCCGCAAGGCGGAGAAGGTGATCATCGACACCGCCCTCAACGAGCTGAAGAAGCGGGTCGAGGGGTAGCCCTTGCGCGTCGTCCTCTTCACCGGGAAGGGCGGGGTCGGCAAGACCACCACCGCCGCGGCCACCGCCGTGCACGCCGCCCGCGCCGGGATCAAGACCCTGGTGCTGTCGACCGACGCCGCGCACTCCCTCGGTGACGCCCTGGCCCGGCCGCTCGGCGCCGTCCCGGAGGAGGTCGAGTCGGGGCTGTTCGCCCAGCAGATCGACCCCCTGGCCCGGGTGCGCGGCTCCTGGTCCGGGGTCCGGGAGTGCGTCCTCGGCCTGCTCGACCAGCTCGACGTCGACCCGGTCGAGGCCGAGGAGCTCGCCGACCTGCCCGGTGCCGAGGAGGTGTTGGCGCTGCTGGAGCTGCGCGACTCCTCGGTCGCCGGGCCGTGGGAGCTCGTGGTCGTCGACTGCGCACCCACCGCGGAGACCCTGCGGCTGCTCGCCCTCCCCGAGGTCCTCGGCCGGTTCGTCGAGCGGCTGCTGCCCATGGAGCGGCGCCTGGCCAGGGCGCTGGCCGGGGGGATCGCCCCGCTGCTCGGCCACCGCGGTGGCACGCCGGTGCCGAGGGACCACGTGGTGGAGGCCGCGCAGCGGCTGCAGACCGAGCTGGCCGGGGTCCGGTCGCTGCTCGCCGACCCCGGCACCTCGATCCGGTTGGTGCTCACCCCCGAGGCTGTCGCCGTCGCCGAGGCGCTGAGGTCGTGGACGTCGCTCTCGCTGTACGGGTACGTGGTCGACGGCGTCGTGGTCAACCGGCTCTTCCCGGACGCCGGGGCCGACGACTGGCGTTCCGGGTGGGTCGCGGCCCAGGCCGGACGGCTGGCCGCGATCGAGGAGTCCTTCGGCGCCGTCCCGGTGACCAGGGCTCCCTACGCCGCGGTCGAGCCGGTCGGCACCGACGCCCTCGCCGACCTCGGTCTGGAGATGTACGGGTATCCGGGAGAGGATGCCCTCTCGGCACTGCTGGGGCCGGTGGAGATCCAGCCGGCGCTGCGGGTGCGCTGGTCGGGGCGGGAATTCCTCCTCGAGCTCGACCTGCCGGGAGCGTGCCGCGAGGAGGTGGACCTGTCCCGGCGTGGGGAGGAGCTGGTCGTGCAGCACGGCGGGCGGAGGCGGGCCATCGCCCTGCCGAGTGCCCTGCGTCGCTGCCGGGTCGCCGGGGCCACGTTGCGGGACGGGGTCCTCGGGGTCACCTTCACCCCCGATCCCGACCAGTGGCGGCCGTCGTGAGCGGCGCGTCCGGCGACGGCACGGCCCCCCAGGACGGCGCGTCCCGCGACGGGTGCCCGCTGTGCCAGCTGCTCGGCCTCCTGCACCAGGCGCGTCCCGAGGTCGCCGAGCACCTCGGGGCGGCCGTTGCCGAGCTCGGCGCGGCACTTCGGGAGCTGCTGCGGGAGCAGGGCGGCAGCCCCCCCGGGGGCGGACACGACCGCCCGGTCCATCCTGGGGGGGCGGGGGAACGTCCCCGAACGGGACGATCGGGACGCGTGGAGAAGATCAGTATCAGTGACTGAGCCGTCCCCGGTGACTGCTGCGCGGAAATCAGCGATCATCGAGAGACGCTCCGTGTCGGTGGGCGTCCGGCAAGCGGGAACGAGGGCAGAGGAGCGGGAGTGCTGTGGAACTGACGATCGGCGTGGACGTCGGCGGCAGCAAGATCGCTGCCGGGGTCGTCGACGAGGACGGCCGCGTCCTCGACCAGGTGCGTAACGAGACCCCGGTGGCGTCGGCCGAAGCGGTCGAGGACGGAATCCTCACGGCGGTCAAGGATCTGCGTGGTCGGCACGACGTGACCGCGGTGGGGGTCGCCGTCCCCGGGTTCGTCGACGAGCACCGGTCGCGGGTGCGGTTCACCCCCAACCTGCCGATGCGTGACCGCCCGATCCGGGAGTCGGTGTCCTCCCGGATCGGCCTGCCGGTCGTGGTGGAGAACGACGCCAATGCCGCCGCCTGGGGTGAGTTCCGCTTCGGCGGCGGACGCGGGACCGAGGACATGGTGCTGATCACGGTCGGCACCGGGCTCGGCGGCGGGATCGTCACCGGTGGCAGGCTGCTCCGCGGCGCCTGGGGGTCCGCGGCCGAACTGGGGCACGTGCGCGTCGTCCCGGACGGCGACCCGTGCGGCTGCGGCAAGCGCGGCTGCTGGGAGCAGTACGCCTCCGGCTCCGCTCTCGGCAGGATCGGTCGCCGGGTCGCCCACGCGGAGCCGGAGAAGTACGCCTGGCTCGTCGAGGCGGCGGGCGGCCACCCCGAGGCCATCAGCGGCCGGATGGTCAGCGCGGCAGCCCGGCAGGGCAACCTGCTCGCCGTCGAGCTCATCGCGGAGCTGGGCCAGTGGCTCGGCGCGGGGATCGCCGACGTCGCCGACGTGCTGGACCCCGCGGTCGTCGTCATCGGCGGAGGCATGTCCGAGGTCGGCGACCTGCTGCTGGAACCGGCCCGCAAGGCCTTCCACCAGCACCTCAGCGCCGGTGCCCACCGCCCGCACCTGTCGATCGTCGGAGCCGAGCTGGGCAACGACGCCGGACTCATCGGGGCAGGTGACCTGGCGAGGACCAGGTGACGGTGCCCCCTGACCGGGAGCCGGACGCCGGGGCGGGTCGGGGACCGGCCGCCGGGATCCGCAGGGGGCAGGTCGTCGGGATCGACATCGGCGGCACCAAGGTCGCGGCCGGGGTCGTCGACGGCGCGGGCCGGGTGCTCGACCGCGAGCTGCGGTCGACGCCCGGCCGGGACCCGGCCGGGGTCCGGCAGACCGTCGTCGAGGTGGTCACCGCGCTGCGCGCCCGGCACGACGTCCTCGCCGTCGGCATCGGGGCGGCCGGCATCGTCGACCCCGACGGCGGCCGGGTGCTCTTCTCGCCCCATCTGGCCTGGCGGGACGAGCCGCTCCGCGACGAGACGGAGCGGGCGCTCGGCGTGCCGGTGGTCGTCGACAACGACGCCAACGCCGCGGCGTGGGCCGAGTGGCGGTTCGGCGCGGCCCGCGGCCGGTCGCACGTGGTCTGCGTCAACCTGGGCACGGGGATCGGCGGTGGCATGGTCGCCGACGGGACCGTGCGGCGCGGGCGGTGGGGATTGGCCGGCGAGTTCGGGCACATGATCGCCGTACCGGACGGCCGGAGCTGCGAGTGCGGAAACCGGGGCTGCCTCGAGCAGTACGCGTCCGGCAACGTGCTCGGCCGCAGGGCGAGGGAGCTGGCAGGGGCCGGCCGACCCGCTGCGGCGCGGCTGCTGGAGCTGGCGGGCGGTGACGCCGCGGCGATCACCGGGCGGACGGTGACCGCCGCGGCAGCGGACGGTGACCCGCTGGCGGTGGAGCTGTTCGCCGACGTCGGTCACTGGCTCGGCATCGGCCTGGCCAACCTCGCCGCAGCCCTCGACCCGGAGGTCCTCGTCGTCGGCGGCGGGGTCTGCGACGCGGGGGAGCTGCTGCTCGGACCGGCCAGGGAGTCCTTCCGGGTCACCCTGCCCGGCCGCGGGTTCCGGCCGGAGCCGCCGATCGTGCGGGCCGAGCTGGGGCCGGAGGCAGGCCTGGTCGGAGCGGCGGACCTGGCCCGGTCCGCCGTCCCGGTGGTACCGGGATGACGACGTCCCCGACCGGGCCGAACGGGTCGACCGGGCCGACCGGGCACGCCGAGCGGGCCGGGCCCGCCGCGCCGGGCGGCCCGCTGCGGCTGGTGAGCTGGAACGTGCACGACCTGCTCGGTGACCAGCTGGCCGTGACCCGGGTGCTGCGCTCGGCCCGGCCCGACGTCGTCTGTCTGCAGGAGGCCCCCAGGTGGCCCGGGTCGCGGTGGCGGCTGGCGGCGCTGGCGCGCGGCTGCGGCCTGCTCTACCTCGACGGCGGCCGGACCGGAGCAGGGACGGCGGTGCTCGTGGCACAGCGGGTCGTCCCGGCCGGGGCCAGGGCGTTCCGGCTGCCGGTGCGGGGCCTGCGCACCCGGCCGAGGGGTGCCGTCGTCGCGGAACTCGTCCTCCCGGGCGCCTCGGCCGGTGCGACCCCACTGACCGTCGCCTCCGTGCACCTCGGGCTCGACCCGGCGGAGCGTGCCGCCCACGTCGCGCTGATCGCCGAGAAACTGGCCGGGGCGGGCGACCGGCTCGTCGTCGCGGGCGACCTCAACGAGCGACCCGACGGGCCGTCCTGGGCTGCCCTGGCCGGGTACGGCCTCGCCGACCCGCGTCCGGGCGCGCCGCCGACCTTCCCGGCCAGGACACCCCGGTCCCGCATCGACGCGGTGCTCGCGAGGCCCGGGGTCGAGGTGCTCGACGACGAGGTCTGGCGGCCGGACCCGCGGGACGTGGTGCTGGCCAGCGACCACCGACCGGTCCTCGCCCTGCTGCGGGTGCGCTGAGCCCCGCCCCGACCGGAACCCCGCCGGGCAGGAGCCCTGCGCGACCGGTCGTGCCCCTGCCGTGGATCAGACGACGGCACCGTCGTCATCGTCGTCCTCGCGGTCCTTCGGCATCCGGGCGACGAGGGTCACGAACCCGGCGACGAAGGCGACGACGGCCATGAGCAGGAAGATCTGCGACGGCCTCGCCCCCAGGATCACCACGCCGAGGATGTACAGCGGGCCGCCGAGCACCCCTGCCCAGGCCAGCCGGAAGACGAGGTCGCCCCGCAGCAGCGGGGTCGGCGGCGGGTCGGGCGGGACGAACCCCTCGCTGTCGTCGATCTCCTCCTCGGCCCGGGGCCACACCGACGGCAGCAGCGGGTCCGCGGAGACGTCGGGGGAGGCCGCTCTCTCCTCCGCGGGGCCCCGGCGGCTCGCGGCCCCGGGGGCGGCGGACGGCGGCGGGCCCGCCGGGCTCGACGGCGGGTCGAGCTCCTCGAGAGCGGACCAGCGCCCCGGGGCCGGGCTCTCCGCCGACCAGTTGGCCACGATCGCGGCGAAGACGCTGTCGATGTCGAGCTCGCCGGGCTGTTCCTCGCCACGGTCCCCCGTGCCGGGCCGGCCGGCGTCGGGCTCACCGCCCTCCCGGCCGCAGTCGTCGTCCGCGGGCGGCTCCCGGCCGGCCTGCGGTCGCGGATCACCGGCGGGCTGCGGATCACCGGCGGGCTGCGGGCGGCCGGCGGGGGGTGCGTCGTCCCGGGCCGGGTCCGCGCCTGCCCCTCGGGGATCCTCGCCCCGGGCCGGCTCCTCGCGTGCCGGGTCCGGTTCCACGCCGCCGTTCACCGGGGTTCCTCCGCTCCGCCTGCCGTGGTGGGCAGTGCACCTGTCGTGACCCGGGTGACGAACTCGACGGATCTCTCGAAGATCATGACGGAGTCGTTGTCGAGGGTCGCGACGTGGTGGCTCCGCTCGCAGAGCACCTCCCTGACGTCGGTGGAGGAGATCCGGCGGAGCACGGCGGCGCTGCTGGACGCGGGGACCACGTGGTCGACGACCGAGCGGAAGAGCAGTACCGGCTGGCGGACCAGCGGGAGGTCGGCCACCACCCGCCGCCAGCCGCGCATCATCGAGTGCAGGGCCCGGGTGGGGGTGCGGTCGTAGGCCAGCTCCGTCACCCCCGGCTTGCTGACGTCGTTCCCGATCGCCCCGACGGACGCCCTCAGGCGGCGCAGGGTCGGGACGGCGAAACGGCGCAGGTCGTCGGTGCGGACCGCGGGGTTGACCAGCAGCAGCCCTGACACCGCGTCCCCGTGTCGCTCACCGAGCTGCAGGGCGAGGGCACCTCCCATGGACAGGCCCCCGACCACCACGGCGCGGCAGGTCGAGGCCAGCTCGGTGAACGCCGAGTCGACCGCGGCGTACCAGTCCTCCCAGCCGGTCCGGCTCAGCTCCTGCCAGGTCCGGCCGTGTCCCGGGAGCAGCGGGAGCCGCACCGAGTGGCCGGACCGCGCCAGGTGCACGGCCCAGGGCCGCAGCGCCTGGGGGGTGCCGGTGAAGCCGTGACAGAGGAGCACGCCGACGTCGTCCCCGTCGTGGGAGAAGGGCTCGGCTCCCTGCATCACGGGTGCGGTACCTCCTCGTCGCGGTCTCAGCTGGACGGTACCCCGGCTGTGCGGGATCGGCCGGGCGTTGCCCGGATGGCTTCCCCCGCGCCGGGCCGTCATCGTGGCACGGGCTTCGTCGCCGGTCGAGGGTCACAACGACCGGCGAGAGGCGGGGATCACCACGTGCGTCGTGATCCCGGCGGCAGGAGTCCGTAGAGTTCTTCCCGGGTCGACGGGAGGTCAGCGGTGTTCTACTGGTTCCTCAAGCGGATCGGGCTCGGTCCGCTCCTGTACGCCATCTTCCGGCCGTGGGTCCGTGGCCTCGAACACATCCCCCGCGAGGGCGGCGCCATCCTCGCGAGCAACCACCTGTCCTTCTCCGACTCGATCTTCCTGCCGCTGGTGGTGCGGCGGCGGGTGACTTTCCTCGCCAAGATGGACTACTTCACCGGGCGGGGGATCAAGGGGCGGCTCATCGCGTTCTTCTTCAAGGGGGTCGGCCAGCTCCCCGTCGACCGTTCCGGCGGGCGCGCGTCCGAGGCGGCGCTGCACACCGGGCTGCGGGTGCTGGACGCCGGGGAGTTGCTGGGCATCTACCCCGAGGGGACCCGGTCCCCCGACGGGCGGCTGTACCGGGGCAAGACGGGTGTCGCCCGGCTCGCGCTGGAGGGCGGGGTCCCGGTGCTGCCCGTCGCCATGATCGGCACGGACGAGGTGCAGCCGATCGGGCGCACCATCCCCCGGATCCGCAGGGTCGGCATCGTCATCGGCCCTCCGCTGGACTTCTCCCGGTACGACGGCATGTCCGACGACCGGTTCGTGCTGAGGTCGATCACCGACGAGCTCATGTACGAGCTCATGCAGCTGTCCGGGCAGGAGTACGTCGACATCTACGCGTCCACGATGAAGGACCGGCTGAACGCCGCCCGGCGGGCGAGGATGCAGGAGCGCGCGGTCGCCGTCGGGGGTGCGGTGCACGACAAGGCCGCCGTGGTGGGCGGCGTGGTGCAGGAGCGGGCGGTCGCCGTCGGGGGTGCGGTGCACGACAAGGCCGCCGCGGTGGGCGGCGTGGTGCAGGAGTGGGCAGCGGCGGTGGGGGGCGCCGTCCGCGGTCGCTACGGGGGGCACGGGCAGCCGCAGGCCGAGCCGCCGCCGACACCCGACGAGCCCGGGGCCGCCGCGGGCGGTGCCGGGACGGAGTGACGATGTCGGGCACCGGCTGGACGTACGGGGACGGGACGATGCCCGGGAGCGAACGCGGAGGCGAGGACGAGGCAACCGGCAGGCTGTCGCGGATCGGGGAGGTCGCGGCCGCCGTCAGGACACGGGTCGTGGTGGCGCACGTCGCCAACGGCGAGCGGCTTGCCGTCGGCGACTCGGGGCACGACCGGTACTTCTGGTTGATCCTCAACACCTACCGGGTGGTGACTCTCCTCTACGCCGTCGTGCTGTACGCCAGGGTCGCCGACGAGTACCTGCACCCCCTCGGTGCCTGGTGCGTGCTCGCCGTCATGGGGCTGTGGACGGTGACCCTCCTCCGGTGGCGGCGCCGGGACGAGCTAGTCATGATCATCGATCTCGTCATCGCGACCTGGGCCGTGCTCATGACGCGGGTCCTCGACGACCCGGTCCGGATCGCCGAGGGCTCGCAGACCCTGCCGACGATCTGGGTGTCCACCACCGTGCTGTCCTGGGCGGTGTGGCGGGGCTGGCTCGCCGGGCTCCTCGCGGCGCTGGTCATCGCGGCAGCGGACGTCATCGAGGTCGACGGCCGGATGTCCGGCAACACCACGAACAACATCGTCATGATGATCCTGGCCGGCGTCGTCGTCGGCTACAACATGACGATCTTCCTCGCCGGGCGAAGGGACCTGGCCAGGGCAGCGGCCATCGAGGCCGCGGCGAGGGAACGGGAGCGGCTGGCGGCCGACATCCACGACTCGGTGCTCCAGGTGCTGGCCTACGTGCGCAGGCGGGGTCACGAGGCGGGCGGGGAGGCCGCGGAGATCGCCGAACTGGCCGGGGAGCAGGAGGCCAGGCTGCGCTCCCTCATCGCGACCGGACCGGGGACGACGTCCACCGACGGCGAGCAGGATCTCAGGGCACTGCTCACCGCGCTCTCCCGTGGGCGGATCACGGTCACCGGTCCCGCCGGGTCGGTGATGCTCCCCGGTGACGTCGCGACCGCCGTGGTCGGTGCGGTCGGCGCGGCGCTGGACAACGTGGCACGGCACGCGGGGCCGTCGGCCAGGGCGTGGGTGTTCATCGAGGACGAGGGGGGCGTCGTGACAGTGACGGTTCGCGACGACGGGATCGGGATCCCTGCGGGGCGGCTCGCCGAGGCGGAGTCCGAGGGGCGGCTGGGCGTCCCCATGTCCATCAGGGCCCGGGTGGAGAACGTCGGCGGCTCGGTGGAGGTCACCAGCCGGCCGGGAGAGGGCACCGAGGTCGAGTTGCGGGTACCCCGAGCGGGCCGGAGGAGGACGCAATGACCCGTGTGATGGTCGTCGACGACCACCCGATGTGGCGCGAGGCCGTGGCCAGGGACCTCCACGAGGCGGGCTTCGACGTGGTCGGGACGGCGGGGGACGGGGCGGAGACCCTGCGCCGGTTGCCTGCGGTGCGGCCGGACGTCGTCGTGCTGGACCTGCAGATGCCCGGGATCGACGGCGTCCAGGCGACGGCGCGGATCGTGGCCGACCACCCGGGGTGCCGGGTGCTGGTGCTGACCGCGAGCGCGGAGCAGGACGACGTCCTGGAGGCCGTCAAGGCCGGCGCGACCGGCTACCTGGTGAAGTCGGCCTCCCGGGAGGAGCTCATCGAGGCGGTCAACCGGACGGCGAGGGGCGAGGCCGTGATCACTCCGGGGCTGGCCGGGCTGATGCTCGGCGAGTACCGCCGGATGGCCGTCGCCGCCAGTTCGGGCCACGGCGGGACGCCGCAGCTCACCGAGCGGGAGACGGAGATCCTCCGGCTGGTGGCCAAGGGGCTGAGCAGCAGGCAGATCGCCGAGCGGCTGGTGATCTCGCACCGCACGGTGCAGAACCACACCCAGAACGTGCTGAACAAGCTGCAACTGCACAACCGGGTCGAGCTCACCCGCTACGCCATCGAGAGAGGGCTCGACGCCGACGACTGAGTCCGTCCACCGGTGGCAAAGCGGGCTCATCTCGCTGCGGTGACCCCGATTCGCCACCGGTCGGCGGGTGGTGGCCGCTGGTCGGCGGGTGGCGACGGTCAGGGGGGCCGGAGGGGGGTGTCCACGTGGCGGACGGCACCCGGAGAGGTTGTTCCTGATCATCTACTCTGGTCCGGTGAGTACCGCCGTGCGCCCTCCGACATCCGACTCCGCCGCGGCCGGGAAGGCCGGTCTCGACCTCTGGCGTGATCTGCCGGCGGTCCAGCAGCCGGACTGGCCGGACCGGGACCTCCTGGACGCCGTGACGGCCGAGCTGGCCACCTATCCTCCGCTGGTGTTCGCGGGGGAGTGTGACGAGCTCAAGCAGCAGCTCGGCGCCGTGACCAGGGGAGAGGCGTTCCTGCTCCAGGGCGGCGACTGCGCCGAGACCTTCTCCGACGCCACGGCGGACCGCATCCGCAACAAGATCAAGACGATCCTGCAGATGGCGGCGGTGCTGACCTACGCGGCGAGCATGCCCGTGGTCAAGGTCGGCAGGATGGCCGGGCAGTACTCCAAGCCGCGCAGCAAGCCGACCGAGGTCCGCGACGGCCTGGAGCTGCCCGCCTACCGGGGTGACTCCGTCAACGACTACGCCTTCGAGGCCACGGCGAGGATCCCCGACCCGCGGCGCATGCTGCGCGCCTACCACACCAGCAGCGCGACGCTGAACCTCATCCGGGCGTTCACCAAGGGCGGGTTCGCCGATCTGCGGCTGGTGCACGAGTGGAACCGCGGCTTCGTCGCCAGCCCGGCGAACGTCCGGTACGAGGGCATCGCCAGGCAGATCGACAAGGCCATGAGGTTCATGGCGGCCTGCGGCGCCGACTTCGACGCCCTGCGCACGGTCGACTTCTACTCCAGCCACGAGGCCCTGCTGCTGGACTACGAGCGGTCCCTGATCCGGATCGACTCACGTACCGAGACGCCCTACGGCGTCGCGGCGCACTTCCTGTGGATCGGGGAGCGGACCCGGCAGCTCGACGGCGCGCACGTCGACCTCATGTCCCGGATCCGCAACCCGATCGGGGTGAAGCTCGGCCCCTCGACCTCGCCGGAGGAGGCGCTGGCCCTCGTCGACCGGCTCGACCCCGCACGGGAGCCCGGCAGGCTGACCTTCGTCACCAGGATGGGCGCGGGGCGGATCCGGGAGGTCCTGCCCCGGCTGGTCCGGGCCGTCGCCGACTCCGGGGCCTCGGTGGTGTGGGTCTGCGACCCGATGCACGGCAACACCTTCGAGTCGGCGTCCGGCTACAAGACCCGCCGCTTCGACGACGTCATGGACGAGGTCCGGGGGTTCTTCGAGGTGCACCAGGCGCTGGGGACGGTGCCAGGTGGCCTGCACATCGAGCTGACCGGTGACGACGTGACCGAGTGCCTCGGCGGGGCCGAGCACATCGACGACGCCCAGTTGGCGACCCGGTACGAGACGGTGTGCGATCCGCGACTGAACCACCAGCAGTCCCTCGAACTCGCCTTCCTCGTCGCGGAGATGCTCGGGGAACGGGACGGGTGAGGTCCGGCCAGGGCGGTGCGGCGTCCTGGTGCCGGGTCCGCAGGCAGGCCCCGGCGCCGGGTCCGTTCCCGGGTCCGTTCCTGGGCATGCGCCCGGGTTCGCGCCCGCGGCCGACACCCCCGACCCGCGGGGTCGATCGTGGGTGGCCCGGTCCGGATGGGAGGATGTCGTCGTGACGGACGCCGCCCCGGACCCCCCGCGCGCGCTGCCGCCGGGGCAACGGTTGGTGGCGGAGCTGCCCGTCCATCACTACGGACCGGTGCCGAAGCACCGCCCCGAGAGCTGGAAGTTCATGGTCTTCGGGGCGACCCTCGACGGCCAGGAGCACCACCTCGACACGGCCGCCTTCGCCGCTCTGCCCCGGATCACCGTCACCGCGGACTTCCACTGCGTCAGCAGGTGGTCGGTGCTCGACAACGTCTGGGAGGGGGTCGCGGCCAGGACGATCCTCGAGCTCGCCCCACCGGCCGACGACGTCATCGGGATCATGGCCTGGGCCGAGTACGGCTACTCGGCGAACATGCGGATGGAGGACATCGCCTCCCCGCGCGTGGTCCTGGCCACCCATCTCGACGGCGAGCCCCTGACGCCCGAGCACGGCTGGCCGCTGCGGTTGATCGTCCCGCACCTGTACAGCTTCAAGGGCCCGAAGTGGCTCCGTGCCATCGAGTACCTCCGGGAGCCCCGACGCGGGTTCTGGGAGGAGCGCGGGTACCACAACATCGCCGACCCGTGGCGCGAGGAGCGGTACTCCTACCAGGAGTGATCCGCCGCGCAGGTCATCCCTCCGCGAAGCGGTCCGTCGGCGTGCCTGTCCGGATGGGGCGGTTTGGCGTGAAGCCGGCTGGGTAGGGGGGCTCCGGTACGCGGGGGGCGCGGCGAGGGACGCCGCCCGATCCCGCACCCGTCCGGCCGGCGCCCCCGGGGGAGCACCGGGGCCCGCCGAAGGGCCGACACCCCGGGAGGGAGTCCTCCGGGGCGGCGTGAGGCGCCCGGAGGCGTGAGACGCCCAGAGGTGTGCGGCACCGGAGGGCACCGGATGCCGGCGGCCCTCAGGCGGTGTGAACCGTCACGGTGGAGCCCGGCTCGGCCTGCGAGCCGCCGCCGGGGCTCTGCCACAGCACCTGGTCGAACCACCGGGGGCCCTCCCGGCGCATCTGGAACCCGGCCTCCCGGAGGACCCTCCGCGCCTCGTCGACGCTCATCCCTGTGACGTCGGGGACCACCACCGTCGGGGCGCCCTCGGACAGGAAGACGGTCACGGTCTCGCCCGTGGCCAGCTCCACCCCGGCCTGCGGATCCTGGCGGGCCACCTGGCCCTCGGGCACGAACGTGTCCGAGGTGCGCTCGACCTTGACCTTGAATCCCGCCTGCTCCAGGATCTGCTTCGCCTTCTTCTCGTCCTGGCCGACGACCCCGGGCACCTGCACGGCAGGCGGCCCGCTGCTCACCACGAGGTTGATCTTGGATCCGCGGCGGACGAGCTGCGTCGCCATCGGCTGGGTGGAGATGACACTGCCCTGGGGGACGTCGCCGATGTCGGAGTAGTTCACCCGGTCGATGACCATCCCCGCGTCCATGAGTTCGGTCCGCGCCACGGAGATCTCCTTGCCGGTGACATCGGGCACCCGGACGAACTCGGATCCCTGGGAGATCGCCAGTACCACGACCCCGCCCTTGTGCACGCTCGCCCCCGGCTTCGGACGGGTCGCGGCGACGGCCCCCGGCGACACCGTGTCCGAGAAGACCTCCTCGATCCGCGAGCGCAGGCCAACCCCGTCCAGGGTCTCCTGCGCCCTCTCCATGGTCATCCCCACCACCCGCGGGGTGGCCATGTAGGCGCCGGGGCCTGCCGCCGTCCACCAGATCGACAGGATCATGAACAGGCAGAGCGCGAGCACCGCGCCGAGGACCAGGTGCACCCGCCTCCGCCGGACGGCCAGTTCGTCCTCGGTCCGGACCACGGGCCCGGACAGCGCCCGCAGGTCGCGCCGGGACAGGCCGCCCAGCGGCATGGCCCGGGTCTCCTGGTGGATCGTCGGCCGGTCGGCGGCCCTGGACCGGCCGAGGGCCTCGGCCCGGGTGGCAGGCGACGGCTCCTGGCCACCCGGCCGGGGCAGCCGCGCCCTGGCCTCACGGACGAGGGCCAGCATCGCTCCGGCGTCGGGGGGCCTGCGTCCCGGGTCACGGGCGGTGGCGGTGGTGACCAGTTCGTCGAGGTGGGTCGGGAGCCCGAGGACCACCCGCGACGGGGCCGGGATCTCGTCGTGGACGTGCTGGAAGGCCACATGGATGGGGATCTCGCCGGTGAACGGCTGCTTCCCGGTGAGCATCTCGAAGAGCAGGACCCCGGCGGCGTACACGTCGACTCGGGTGTCCACGGCTCCCCTCGCCACGATCTCCGGGGCGAGGTACGCGGCCGTGCCGATGAGCGAGCCGCTGGTCGCGGTGCCCGTCGCGGCCCGGGCGAGGCCGAAGTCGGCGACCTTGACCCGGCCGTCATCGGTGAGGATGACGTTCTCCGGCTTGACGTCCCGGTGGATGAGGCCGGCCCGGTGGGCCGAGGCCAGCGCGTCGAGCACCGGTTCGAGCACCGAGAGCGCCTCGTGGGGGGTGAAGGACCCGCGCTCGGCCATGACCTCCCGGAGCGTCCGGCCGGGCAGGTACTCCATGGCCAGATAGAGGACGCCGTCGTGAGACCCCTGGTCGTAGACCTGGACGACGTTGGGGTGTGACAGTTTCGCCGCGGACCGGGCCTCCCGGATGAACCGGGCGACGAACTGCTCGTCGTCCGCGAGATGGCTGTGCATGATCTTCAGGGCGACCTCGCGACCGAGCCTCCGGTCGAGGGCGACGTACACGGTCGCCATGCCGCCCCTGGCGACGCGGCGCTCGACCTCGTACCGGTTGTCGAGCTCGTGCCCGACGAACGGGTCCCGTACGGTCGCGTCCACGGCGATGAGTCTACGGTCGGCCGGGCATTCCGTTACCTGTTTGATTCACAGCTTCGACCGTGCTGCGGAGCGGCGCCGGAGGCGGGGGCCGGAGCAGGGTGCCGGGCGGCACCCGGGTGGGTGAGATCGGTGGCAGATCCGGGGGTGGTTCGTGGCAGGCTGTGGTCGTGGACGACAGCCTCGACACCCTGGTCGGCAGCTGGCTCACCCTCCCCGACGTCGCCGAGCGGCTGGGGACCGACGTCGGGAGGGTCCGGCAGCTGCTGCGTGACCGACAGCTCCTCGCCGTCCGGCGGGGCGAGCGGAACGTGCTCTGCGTCCCGGAGCCGTTCCTCGCCGGGGACCACCCGCTCCCGGAGCTGCGGGGCACGCTCGTCGTGCTGGCGGACTCCGGGCTGTCCGACGCCGAGGCCCTCGCCTGGCTGTTCACCCCGGACGCGTCGCTCCCGGGGACGCCGATCGACGCCCTGCGTGCCGGCAGCAAGAGCGAGATCCGGCGGCGGGCCCAGGCCCTGGCCATCTGACGGCCCTCAGCCCTGCCCGCCCTGCCGGGGGTTGTCGGCGGCCGTCACCGGCGCGGTGTGCCCGCGGTGCCTGCGCCGGGTCGCCGCTGCCCGCGCCATCGCCGGGAGCGCGACCCCGAGCCGGCGCAGCAGCGGGACGGCGACCCGCTGGGTGAGCACCTGGTACCCGGCCAGCTCCACCTCGCGCAGGATGCCCGAGTACAGCCGGTACGCCGTCCGGACGCACTCCCTGCTGGTCGGGTGCAGCATGTCGATGCCCGGTGCCGCGAAGGCGTACAGCGCCCTGGTCCGCTCGATCTCGAACTTCAGCAGCTCGCGGATCGGCGGGGTGACCACCCCGCGGCCCAGCGCCTGCCGGGTGACCCCGAAGGTCTCCAGGTCCTCCTCCGGCAGGTAGACCCGGCCGCGGACGAGGTCCTCGCCGACGTCCCGGATGAAGTTGGTCATCTGGAACGCCTCGCCCAGTGCCCTCGCCCTGGCCGCTGCCTGGGGGGTCTCCGGTTCGAGGACGGGCAGCATCTGCAGCCCGATCACCGCGGCCGAGCCGTACATGTAGTGCTCGAGGTCGGCGTACGTCGGGTACCCGGTGACCGCGATGTCCATCTGCATGGACTCGACGAACGCCTCGACGTGGGCCCGCGGGATGCCCCAGCGGCGCATGGTGTGGTGCATGGCCAGGGCGACCGGGTCCTCCGGCTCCCCGGCGTCCAGGCTGTCCAGGAAGGCCGAGCTCCAGGTGAGGAGTTGCTGGGGGTCCGGCGCGGTGAGGCTGTCGACGAACTCGTCCGCCTTCCTGGCGAACCCGTACAGGGCCCACACGTAGGGCCGCTTGGCCGCCGGGAGCAGCCGGGACGCCAGGTAGTAGGTCCGCCCGTACCGGGCGTTCAGGCGGCGGCACTCCTCGAAGGCGGAGCGGAGCCGGGGATCGGCGATGCCGGCGACGTCCAGGGCACGCGAGCTCACGGCTTCGCATCATGCCGTACTCGACCGGTGGTGGACATGGCGGAGGGGGGATCTCGTCGACGGAAGGTGTCTTCCGGGCGACACAGCGTTCCGTCCCGCGGCGTCACCACGGTGGGTGTCGGCGGTGCGGCGGTGGGGTCGGTCAGACCGATCGTGCGGTCGTGGCGGTGACGAGGTCGGTGAGGACACCCCGGGCCGGCTCCGGGACGGCGGCTGCGGTCAGCGCGGCCAGCGCCCGGTCGGCGAGCTCGTCGACGAGCTTCTCCACGGCGTCCAGGGCGCCGGTCTCGACGATCACCTCGCGCAGCGCCGTGATCCCCTCCCCGTCCAGCCCCGGCCTGCCGAGCAGGCGCTCGACCAGCCTCGCCTGGGCCGGTGACGCCGCTCTCAGCGTCTCGGCGACGAGCACCGTCCGCTTGCCCTCCCGCAGGTCGTCCCCGGCCGGTTTGCCGGTGACCGCGGGGTCGCCGAACACCCCGAGCACGTCGTCGCGGAGCTGGAACGCCTCGCCGAGGGGGAGCCCGTACCCGGAGTACGTGGCCAGCAGCTCCTCCGGCGCGCCGGCCAGCCCCCCGCCGAGCAGCAGCGGCTGCTCCACGGAGTACTTCGCGCTCTTGTACCGGATCACCCTCCGGGCGCGTTCGACGGCGTCGGCGCCGGGTTCCTCGCCGTCCCGCCCCGCGGCCACCTGGGCGAGTATGTCGAGGTACTGGCCGCCCATGAGTTCGGTGCGCATCCGGTCGAAGTGCGGCCTGCCGCCGGACAGCGCCCCGGGGCCGAGGCCGCAGCCGGTGAGCAGCTCGTCGCTCCACACCAGGCACAGATCGCCGGCCAGCACGGCGCCTGCGACGCCGAACAACTCGCCGTCGGCGTCCCAGCGGGACCGGTGGTGCAGGTCGGCGAACCGGCGGTGCACCGACGGCATGCCGCGGCGGGTGTCGGAGCCGTCCATGACGTCGTCGTGGATGAGGGCGGCGGCCTGGAAGAACTCCAGCGCAGCCGCCGCGGTCACGATCTCGGGCCGGTCCTGGCCGCCAGCCCCGCGCCACCCCCAGTAGCAGAAGGCGGCCCGCAGCCGCTTCCCGGAGCCCATGAGATCGGCGACGTAGTCGGCCAGCGGGGCGCAGCGGGGGCTGACCTCGGCGAGGACGGCGGCCTGCCGGGCGAGGAAGCCCTCGATGACCGCGTTGACGCGCACCCTCAGGTCCGCGACGTCGACCGGGTGGACGGCGCCCGGTCCTGGGCCGGGGGCGTTCGGCGCGGGAGGGACGGTCGGCACGGGCTGCTCCTCGGGTGCTGCTGTCCGCGGCGGGGTCATGCGCGGGGCTGTCGTCGCGTTGCTGCGCTCCGAGGGTATGTGGCCGATGATCCCCGGGTGCGTCCGGCCCGCCCACGGCGGTGCCGTCCGCAGGAGCCGACGGTGACGCTCATTGGATCTCCCACCTAATCTGGGCGGCATGGTTGAGGTGCCGGCGACGGTCAGACCGGGAGGGAGCCCGCGGGTGCACGACGCGCTGCGCGAGCTCCTCGCGGCGGGGGAGAGGTCCTACTCGTTCGAGTTCTTCCCCCCGAAGGACGACGCGGCCGAACGGCAGCTCTGGCACGTGATCCGCCGGCTGGAGTCGTTGGCGCCGACCTTCGTCTCGGTGACCTACGGCGCGGGCGGGTCGACGAGGGACAGGACGACTCGGATCACGGGTGCCATCGCCGGTGAGACCACGCTGACCCCGGTCGCGCACCTCACCTGCGTCGGGACGTCCCGGGGCGAGCTGCGCCGGATCATCGGCGGGTACGCGGCGTCCGGGGTGCGCGACGTCCTCGCCCTGCGCGGTGACCCGCCCGGCGGTCCCGCCGCCGCGTGGACGGCGCACCCGGACGGGTTCGACCACGCCGTCGACCTGGTCCGGCTGGTCAGGGCGCTGGGGAGCTTCGGCGTGGGGGTCGCCGCGACGCCGAACGGCCACCCCGAGAGCCCGAGCCTCGACCACGACGCCCGGGTGCTGCGGATGAAGGTCGACGCCGGGGCGGACTACGCGATCACCCAGTTCTTCTTCGACGCCGACGACTACTTCCGGTTCCGCGACCTCGCCGCGGCGCACGGCGTCACCGTCCCGATCATCCCGGGGATCATGCCGCTGACGAACATCGGCCAGGTGGAGCGGTTCGCCGTGCTGTCGGGGACGCCGCTCCCGCCTGCCGCGATGGAGCGGGTGACCGCGGTCGCCGACGACCCGGCCGCCGTGCGCGCCGTCGGCATCGACCTGGCGACCTCGCTGTGCCGGAGGCTGCTCGACGGGGGTGCTCCGGGGCTGCACTTCTACACGCTCAACCGGTCGCCCGCGACCCTGGAGGTCTTCCGGCGGCTCGGCGTGCGCGCCGTTCGCGGCGTTCGCGGCGGAACCGCCTGATCCGGCGCAGCACCAGGACGACGACCACGGTCCCGAGACAGAGCAGGACGGCCGCGACGGTCGCGGCGAGCCACGGGTGCAGCACGGACAGGGCGACCACCGAGGCGACCGTCACGTCCTCGGTCGCGCTGACGGCGATGTTGCTCGCCGGCTCGGGGGAGGTGTTGACGGCCGCCCGCAGCCCGGCTTTGACCAGGTGGCTGACCAGGGCGGTCGTCCCGCCGACGGTGGCGCCGACCGCCTCGCCGAGGGTTCCGGCATCGCCCGCGAGCAGGGCGCCCAGCACGGCGCCGATGGTCGGGCGGACGGCGGTGTGGACCGCGTCCCAGGTGGAGTCCAGGTAGGGGATCTTGTCGGCGATCAGGTCGAGGGCGAACATCACCGCTGCGGCGACCAGGACGTCGGTCCTGGTGAGCACGTCGGGGACGTCCTCCGCGCCGCCGAACCTGCCCATCAGGCCGAGGATGACGACGACGGCGTACCCGTTGATGCCGCTCGCCCAGCCGGAGCTGAAGATCCACGGCAGTGCCTCCATCGGCCACCACCCTCGAGGTCACGGTCCGCGCGGTGGACACCGACGTGCCGGAGCCACCGTGGGTTGGACGTACCGGACCGGGGAACCGTTCCCCCGCCCTTGCCGGCCACCGGGGGGCCATCGGGGTGCCACAGGGCCGAACGGGGGCCGCTGGCGGTCAACTCCGGGTCCCCCGCGCCGAGATACAGACGGTGAGCATTCGCCGCAGGGGGCGGGGGCGACGTCCCGGACGTCTCTCCTCGCGCCTGTTTGCGGCGGTTCTGCTCCCGGTGCTGGCCCTCGCCGCCGTCCTGGCGGCCGACGCGGTCAGCCGGGCGGGGGTCGCCCGACAGGCCGACGTGGTGTCGGAGACGGTCGACCCGCTCATCTCCGTCGTCCGGCTGGGCTTCGCCATCGGCGAGGAGACGGCCCCCGTCCGCGTCTCGGTCGAGGCAGGGTACCTGGGGATGACCCCCGAGCAGGCGGCGAGGCTGATCGGCACCGACCTCGCGGAGGAGACCCGGCTGGCGCGGATCGAGGTGGACACCACTGCCGCCTCGCTGCGGGGGGAGCCGTGGCTGGAGGAGCCGCTCCGCCTGATCGCGCAGGTCAGGGTGAGGATGGACGCCGGGAAGGTCACCACGGCCGACATCCACGCCATGCACAGGGCCCAGAGCATCGTCCAGTCCCAGGCCCAGCAGCTCGCCAGGCTGCTGCGGCAGCGTGCCTCGGCCATGGCGGGCGGGGTGCGCGTCGTCGAGCACGTGCACGTCCTGGAGAAGGCGAACGACCTCCTGCTGGCCTACTCCGACCTCACGGTGACCTTCTTCACGTCCCTGTCGGCTCCGACCTCGGACCTCGCCGCCAGGGCCGACGCCGTCCGGGCGCTCACCCGGTACGAGGTCGTCGGTGAGGAGCCCGCCGCGGTCGACGTCGAGCCGGTCGCGAGCGCCTGGTCGGCGATCGAGCGGTCGTCGGAGGTGAGGGCGTTCCTCGGCGCGGTGCGCCAGTGGGTGGACGGCCCAGGGACGGACGCGGCGCGGGACGTCCCCGCAGCGGCGAACGTCCTGACCGACGCCGGCGAGGTCCGCGACCTGCACCTCGAGCTCGTCGAGGCGGTGAACCGGCTCGTCCGGGCCGACATCGAGGAGCTGCGCCGGGACACCGTGGCCTCCTTCACCCGCGCGCTCCTCGCCGCGGTCGCGGTGGCGATCCTCGCCCTGCTCATGACCGGTCTGCTGGTCCGGGGGGTGACCAGGCCGCTGCGTGACCTCGCGGAACGGGCACGCCGGCTCAGCGACGGCGACCTGTGGCTCGACCCGCCGACCGGCCGCGCGCCGCGCGAGGTGCTGGCGGTGTCCGGCGCCTTCAACGACGTCGTCACCCACCTGCGCCTGGTCGAGGAGCAGGCGGAGGCCCTCGCCGACGGTGACGTCACCCACGAGTCGCTGAGCAGGAGGGCACCGGGGCGGCTGGGGTACTCGCTGCACCAGTCCGTCGACCGGCTGTCCTCCTCGATCACCGAGCGGGAGCGGCTGGAGTCCCGGCTGCGGCACGAGTCGACCCACGACAACCTCACCGGCCTGCTCAACCGGTCCGCCGCGATCCTCGCCATCGAGCAGGGCGTCGCCCGCGCCCACCGGGGCGGCACCGGGCTCGCCGTCCTCGTCGCGGACCTGGACGGGCTGGCCCGGGTCAACGAGGCGCTGGGGCACGACGGCGGGGACGACGTGCTGCGGCGCTCGGCGGCCAGGCTCACCACGGTGGTGCGCGGCGGGGACATCGTCGCCCGGCTCGGGGCGGACGAGTTCGTCGTCGTCGCCGAGGTCGAGGGGATCGACGTCGCGGTGGGGCTCGGCCAGCGCATGGTCACCAGCCTGGCCGGTGCCCCCTCCCGGACCGAGCCGGGGTTCGGGGAGCCGGCAGGCACCCTCACCGCCAGCGTCGGCGTGGCGATGACCTTCGACGGGAGCGACACCCCGACGGAGCTCCTCCACGACGCCGACGCCGCGGTCCGGCGGGCGAAGAAGCACGGAGCCGGCCGGGTCGAGGTCTTCGACGAGGACCTGCGGCGCAGGCTGTCGGAGCAGTCCCGGATCGAGCAGGCGCTCCGCCGGGCGATGGAACAGGACCAGCTGCGGCTGCACTACCAGCCGATCCTCGACATGGAGGGCCGGATCGTCGGCCTCGAGGCGCTGTGCCGCTGGTCCGACCCGGAGCTCGGGAACGTCCCGCCCTCGGTGTTCGTCACCGTCGCCGAGGCCTCCGGCCTGATCCACGAGCTCGACCGGTGGGTCCTCGGCACCGCGACGAGGGAGGTCGCGTCCTGGCAGGCGCAGGGAGAGCTGCAGGGGGTGTACCTGTCGGTGAACCTGTCCGGCCGGCACCTCCTCGACCCCTCCGTCGTCGGCGACGTGTGGACCTCGCTCGAGCGCAGCGGGTTCGACCCGCGCCTGCTCGTGCTGGAGATCACCGAGACGGTGCTGCTCCAGGACCTGTTCCTCGCCGCGGCGCACCTCACGGCGCTGCGGACCGGCGGGATCCGGGTCGCGGTCGACGACTTCGGCACCGGGTACACCTCGATCGCCCACCTGAGGCATCTCCCGGTCGACATCGTGAAGATCGACCGGTCGTTCGTGACCGAGATCGAGGGGGACCGGGGCCAGTCGCTGGTCCGGCTCATGGTCGGCATCGGCGCGACCCTCGGTCTCAGCGTGGTGGCGGAGGGGGTCGAGTCCACCGAGGAGTACGAGCGCCTACGCGAGGTGGGCTGCCAGCACGTGCAGGGCTTCCTCTTCGCCCGGCCGATGCCCGGCGAGGAGGTCAGGACCTGGGCGGTCACGGTCCCGGACCGGAGCGGGAGCGCGGCGGCCAGCCGGTCCTGACCCGCGTCCCGCCCCGGCCGGTCCCGACCCGCGTCTCGCTTTGAGCGGCCACCGGTCCCGGTGTACAGTCATCATCGTTCGAACAGGTGTTCGAACGATGATCGGGAGGGTTCGCGATCCCTCCCGGGAGCGGCCCGTGGTGGGGCGACCTCGACCCCGTCCCACCGCGGACCGCCGGTGCGCCGGTGGCCGTCGTGTACGGGGAAGCGTCACGAGGGCCACCGGCCGTCGGCGACCGTCTTCCCACGGACGTCGCGCGCAGTCGGCCTGGCCGACGCGCCCACCGTGGACGTGACGGTCGATCGGGATTCGGTTGGGGGAACAGCGGTGATGGTCCGGAGGTACGGCGATCCGGTCGAGGTCCTGTCGGCTCCGGCCGGCGACGGGGACGGCGGCGCGGACCGCGCACCCGTGCGGTTCCGGTGGCGAGGGCGGCCGTACGTGGTCCACGAGGTGCTGGGGCACTGGCGCGAGCGGCGGGCGTGGTGGAGGGAACCGGCCGCGCGCGCCGTCCTCGGCGAGGTCCCCGGGGGCGGGATCGCCGGGGGAGACGCCCAGGCGTCGAGGGCGGCGGTCAGGCACACCCTGTCCTCCGAGTACGAGATCTGGCGGGTGGAGGCATGCCACCGCGGGCGCAGCGGGGTCTACGACCTCCGTCTGGACCTGCCGTGCGACCCGGCAGCTCCCGGCCGCTGGCACCTGCTCCGGGTGGCCGACTGAAGCCCTCGCCCGCCCCTTCGCAGCCCCTCACTCGTGCTCGACCCCACGCTCTCGTCGCTCTCGTCGTCGCTCTCAGGTACGCCAGGAGGAGGCCGTCATGGTGACATCCGTCCCGGTCCGACCGCCGGTCTCGGTCGCCGTGATCATGCTGCTCGACCGTTCCCGCACCGGCCTGCTCCAGGCGTGCGCAGCCCGCAGCCAGGGGGAGCGGTACGTGGCCGCGCACCTCTCCGCGTTGCGGGCCGCGGCCGCCGTGCTCGCCGCGCGCGCCCGTCCCGGTGCCAGGGGCGGCCCGCGCAGCGTGTGGGAGGTCCTGCCGCGCGTCGCCCCGGAACTGGGGGAGTGGGCGGCCTTCTTCGCGGCCACGGCCACCCGGCGGGCGGCCGTGGACGCCGGTCGCGGCGACACCATCACCACCAGGGAGGCCGACGACCTGCTCAGGGACGCGGAGACCTTCCGGCACCTGGTCCAGGTGTGCCTCGGCGTGCCGTCCCAGCCGGTGCTGCCCGTCGCCCTCCCGGCCTGCGGCTGAGCCGCCCGACGGCGCCCGGACCCATGACGTTCACGCATCTCCACGTGGCGTCCTCGTACTCGTTCCGGTACGGGGCATCCACCCCGGAGGACCTGGTGGCCCTCGCCGCGGACCAGGGGATGGAGGCGCTCGCACTCACCGACCGCGACGGTCTCCACGGCGCGGTGAAGTTCGCGCTGGCATGCATCTCCCGGGGCGTCACCCCGCTGCTCGGGGTCGATCTCGCCGTCCGGCCGACCGGGGCGCTCGACGGCCTCCCCTGCGGCCGGCAGCCCGCCCGGCGTCGCTCGCCGGTCCGCGGAGGTGCCGGAAGGGATCCTCGGCTCCCGCGGGTCACCGTGCTCGCGCTGGGCAGGGACGGCGCGTCAGGGTCCGCACCCGCGCCCGGGTGGGGGCGGCTGTGCCGGCTGGTCACCGCGACGCACCTCGGCGGGGAGCGCGGCAAGCCCGTCGCCGACCTCGACCTCGTCGCCGAGCACGCCGTCAGCCGGGGGGGCGGGGGTCCTGCCCTCGCGGTGCTGCTCGGACCCGCGTCCGAGGTCGGCCGGGCCGTGCTGGCCCGACGGTCCGACCTCGCGCTCGCGGTCCTCGACCGGTGGCGGTCGGCTCTGCCGCCGGGTTCGGTGGCCGTCGAGGTCGTCTGCCACCGGGGGCCGGAGCAGGGGCTCGCCGGGCTCTGGCACGCGGCCCGCATGCTGTCGCTGGCCCGGGCGGCCGGAGTGCCTGCCGTGCTCACGAACGCCGTCCGGTACGCCACCCCGGACGGGGCGGTGACCGTCGACGTCCTCGACGCCGCCCGCAGGCTCGTCCCGCTGGATCTCCGCCACGTCGACCGGGTCAGCGCCGAGGGGAGCCTCACCTCCCCGGCGTACATGCGGCGGTTGGCCGGGGACGTCGCGACCGCTGCGGGGGAGGGCGGGGACGGCGCCGACCGGCTGCTCGCGGACACCGCCGACCTCGCCGGCCGGTGCCGGCTGGACCCCGGGTCCGACCTGGAGCTCGGCTCGACGCACCTGCCCGAGCTCCAGGTGCTCGGCCTCGGCGCCTCCGCGGACGCCGACGCCGTCCTGCGCGCGCACTGCGAGGCGGGGATCGGCCGGCGTCACCCCGGAGCCGCCCCCTCCACGGTGAACGTGATCCTCGACAGGCTGGCCGCGGAGCTCGACGCGATCGCGCGGCTCGGGTACGCGGCGTACTTCCTCACCCTGGAGCAGGTCTGCGGGCTGATCCGGGACCTCGGGGTGCGGGTGGCCGCCAGGGGGTCTGGGGCGGGCAGCCTGGTCAACCACCTGCTCGGGATCTCGGGGGTCGATCCCATCCGGTACGACCTGCTCATGGAGCGGTTCCTGCCGCCCCGGCCGGGCCGGATCCCCGACGTCGACCTCGACGTGGAGTCGGCCCGGCGCACCGAGGTCTACCAGGCGATCATCGACAGGTTCGGTGCGGACCGGGTGGCCTGCGTCGCGATGACGGAGACCTACCGGGTCCGGCACGCGATCCGGGACGTCGGGGCGGCGCTGGGCCTGCCCCCGGCCGAGATCAGTGCGATCGCCACGGCGTTCCCGCACATCCGGGCAAGAGACGTCCGCCGGGCGGTCGGCGAGCTTCCGGAACTGCGGTCCTCCGGGCTGGCGGCTCCCGCCCTGGACCTGCTCTTCGACCTGGTCGAGCGGCTGGACGGGCTGCCGCGTCACGCCGCCATGCACCCGTGCGGGCTGCTGCTCTCCGACCTGTCCCTGCACGACCGCACCCCCGTCGAGAACACCCTGTCGGGGTTCCCGATGAGCCAGTTCGACAAGGACGACGTCGAGGACCTGGGCCTGCTCAAGCTCGACCTGCTCGGTGTCCGGATGCAGTCGGCGATGGCGTACGCCCTCACCGAGATCGCCCGGGTGGACGGTCCGGACGTCGCGCGGGCGGGCGGGCACCCTCCCGACGCCCCCTACCTCGACCGGGAGACGGGACGGATCGAGCTCGACGGGATCCCGCACGACGACGAGACGACGTTCCGGTTGATCCGGAGCACGCACACCCTCGGCTGCTTCCAGATCGAGTCGCCGGGGCAGCGGGAGCTCATCGGCAAGCTGGTCCCGGAGACCTTCGACGACCTGATCCTCGACATCTCGCTGTTCCGGCCCGGCCCGGTGAAGTCCGACATGATCACCCCGTTCCTGATGGCCAGGCACGGGTGGGAGGTCCCCAGGAGCCTGCACTGGCTGGTGGACTCCCCGCTCGAGGAGACGGCCGGGGTCGTGGTGTTCCACGAGCAGGTCATGAAGATCATCTCCCACGTCACCGGCTGCTCCCTCTCGGAGGCCGACGAGCTCCGGCGGATGCTGGGGACGCCGGAGGAACTGGGGCGCTGCGAGGAGAGGATCAGGGCCGGGGCGCTGGGCCAGGGCTGCGCGGAGGAGGACGTGCAGGAGATCTGGGAGATCCTCCTGTCCTTCGGGTCGTTCGGCTTCTGCAAGGCTCACGCCGCGGCGTTCGCGCTGCCCACCTACCAGTCGGCCTGGCTGAAGGCGCACCATCCGGCGGCCTTCCTCGCCGGGGTCCTCACCCACGACCCCGGCATGTACCCCAAGCGGCTCATCCTCGACGAGGCCCGCAACCTCGGCATCACCGTCCTCCCGTTGGACGTGAACCGCTCCGGCTGGCACTACCAGGTCGAGCGGCTCACCGACCCCGCCCATGCCCCCCAGCACCAGGACCTCCAGCAGCACCATGCCTCCCAGCACCAGGACCCCCAAGGACTGGTGCCGGCCGACCCGCTGCCGTCCGGTCCCACCTCGGCCGACCCGCTGCCGTCCGGTCCCACCTCCGACGGCCCCGGTCCGGAGCTGCCGGACGGCCGGGGCTACGGGATCCGGCTCTCCCTCGCCGACGTCAAGGGGATCACCGAGGCCGAGGTCGACCGGATCGTCGTCGCCCGGCCGTACGAGTCCCTCGCGGACTTCTGGCACCGGGCCCGGGTGTCCCGGCCCGTCGTCGAGCGACTCGTCGTCACAGGAGCCTTCGACACCCTGCACGAGCTGGGAACCTCGCTGTCGTTGGGGCGGCGGGACAGGATCACCCGTCGTGACCTGCTGCTCCAGGTCGCCGGGCTGGCTCGGTGGGCCCCGACCTCCCGGTCAGCTCCCCGGTCTGTCCCGCACCCCGCCCCGAGGTCCGGGCCGCACCCTGCCCCGAGGTCCGGGCTCGCGAACCGTCCTCGCCCCCCGGCCGGCAACACGTCCAGCGACCCCCCGGGCCCCGGCGACTCTCCGTGCCCCAGCGACCCCCCGGGCCCCGGCGACCTCTCAGGCACCGGCGATCCCCCCGGCAGCGACGACCCCGGGGGGTGCCCGGTCCAACTGGTGCTGGATCTCGGCGGCCCGGTCGGGATGGCGCCGAGCGGACTGCCGGAGATGACCGCGGCCGAGCGGGTGCGGGCCGAACTGGAGGTGCTCGGCCTGGACGCCAGCCGGCACGTCGTGGACTTCTACGCGCCGCTCCTGGACGCCCTCGGCGTCACCAGGGCCGGCGAGGTGCTGACCCGGCGGAGCCGGGCCGCGCTCCTGGTCGCGGGGGCCAAGGTGGCGACCCAGACCCCGCTCATCCGCTCCGGCCGCCGGGTCGTCTTCCTCACCCTCGACGACGCCACCGGACCGGTCGACGTGACCTTCTTCGAGGACGCCCAGGACCAGCACGCCGCGACGGTCTTCGGCTCCTGGCTGCTCCTCGTCAGCGGGGTGCTGCGGCGCACCGGACCGCGAGGGGTCTCGGTGCGGGCGACAGGGGCGTGGGAGCTCCCGGCGCTGTGGGAGGTGTGGGACGAGGGCGGGATCGCGGCGGTCCGGGCGGTCCTGTCCCGGGCGGCCGGGCCGCCGGACGTCGCAGTCGGCCAGTCCCACCCCGCTGCGCCCCACCCCGCTGCGCCCCACCCCGCTGCGCCCCACCCTGCCGTGCCCCACCCCGCTGCGCCCCGCACCGTCCCTGCGGGCCGGGACGGTGCCGTGTTCGGGATCGACCGGGACGAGGCCGACGCGGCGACGGGGCTGCCGGTCGGCGACCGGAACCGGGTGCGCCGACGGTCCGGCGGGATGGGCGGGGGCCAGCGGTACCGCCACCTGGCAGGCGTCGGGGAGGCAGGCGCCGGGGCGGGCGGTGGTCCCGGCACCGAGCTCCCGCGCGGGCTCTGGCACGCCAGCCAGGGGAGCAGCGGACGGTGACCCGCCAGATCACGGCCCGGCGTCTCCCGGCCTCGCCCGCGCGGCTCCGGGCCGTGCGCTCACTAGGGTGGGCGGTGACGACCCCGCGTCCCGTGACGCCTGCCCCACCAGGAGACGACCCGTGGCACCCGACCTGTACCGGTCCCGTCGCTGGGCGGTGCGCTCAGACCCCCGAACGGCGGTCCGCACCGCCGTGGTGTGGGACGTCCTCGACACCCTGCTCGCCGAACTGGCCACGGCCTCCGGGCGGGCCGTGCTCGACGTCGTCGACCTCGGCGGTGGCACCGGGGGGTTCGCCGTCCCGATCGCCTGTCTCGGGCACCGGGTCACCGTCGTCGACCCCAGCCCCGACGCCCTCGCCGCGCTCCAGCGCAGGGCGGCCGAGGCGGGCCTGGCCGACACCCTCCGGGGCGTGCAGGGCGACGCGGCGACCCTCGGCGAGCTCGTCCCCACAGCCGGGGCCGACCTCGTGCTCTGTCACGGCGTCCTCGAGTACGTCGACGACCCGGTGCCGGCCGCGAGAGCGGCGCTGGCCGCGCTGCGCCCCGGCGGGCTCGTCAGCGTCCTCGTCGCCCAGCGGCTCGGCGCGGTGCTCGCGCGGGCGCTGTCCGGGAGGTTCACCGAGGCGCAGCGACTGCTCGACGATCCGGACGCCAGGGGCGCCGAGAGCGACCCGCTGCCGCGACGCTTCGACGAACCCGCCCTGCGCGAACTGCTCGAGGCCGAGGGCGCCCGGATCCGCCTCGCCCACGGTGTCCGGCTCTTCGCCGACCTGCTCCCCGGGGCGCTGGTCGACGGCGACCCCGAGGCCGCGCAGGCACTGCTGGCCCTGGAACGCGCGGCGGGAGACCACGTGGTGCACCGTGAGCTGGCCCGGCTGGCCGCCCAGCTGCACCTCGTCGCCGAGCTGCCGGTCCGGGCGGACTGACCAGGCGCGGGCCGGGGGCCGGGTACGCGGTCCGGCCAGCCAGCGGAGGTGAGACCGGGTGAGCCGCCGTCAGCTCGACCGCTCGGGCGCCGAGGGCCGGGACCACGGGCTGTCCACCGACGACACCGGGTGCGGCGTCCTGCACGTCGACATGGACGCCTTCTTCGCCTCGGTCTCCCTCGTCGACCGGCCGGACCTGCACGGTCGGCCGGTGATCGTCGGTGGCGAGGGGCGGGCCGTCGTGCTGTCGGCGACCTATGAGGCCCGGCGGTTCGGGGTCCACTCCGCCATGCCGATGAGCCGGGCCAGGAGGCTGTGCCCGCAGGCGGTCGTGGTGCCCCCCGAACACGCCCGGTACGCCCAGGTGTCACATCGGATCATGGACATCTTCCGGTCGGTCACCCCGCTCGTCGAGCCGCTCAGCCTGGACGAGGCGTTCCTCGACGTCACCGGTGCCCGCCGCCGGCTGGGGACACCGGCGGCCGTCGCCCGGCTCATCCGCCGGAGCATCGCCGAACGGGAACGGATCACCTGTTCCGTCGGGGTCGCGGCCACGAAGTTCCTCGCCAAGCTGGCCTCGGGACGGGCGAAGCCGGACGGCCTGCTCGTCGTCCCGAGGGACGAGGCCCTGGCCTTCCTGCACCCCCTGCCGGTGGGGGCGTTGTGGGGGGTCGGCGAGCGCACCGAGGCGGTGCTGCTGCGCTACGGCCTGCGCACCGTCGCCGACATCGCCCACACCCCCCGGGACACCCTGCGCCGGATGCTCGGGGACGCGGTCGGTGCCGGCCTCTACGAGCTGGCCTGGGGGAAGGACTCCCGGCCGGTCGTCCCCGAGCACGTCGAGAAGAGCGTCGGCGCCGAGGAGACGTTCGACCACGACGTCGACGACCCGGAGGTGGTGTTCCGCGAGCTGCTGAGGCTGTCCGAGCGCGTCGCCGCCCGGATGCGCCGGTCCGGGGTCGTCGGGCGCACCGTGGTGGTCAAGGTGCGCTTCGCGGACTTCACCACCATCACCAGGTCCAGGACCCTTGGCGAGCGCACCGACGTCGCCAGGACCGTGTACGCCGCGGCGAGGGGCCTGGTCGAGGCGCTGGGACTCGACCGCGCCCGGCTCCGGCTGGTGGGAGTGAGGGTCGAGGGCCTTGACGACGTCGGGAGCAGCCACCACCAGCTCGCCCTGGGGGAGAGACCGCAGGGCTGGCGGGAGGCCGAACAGGCGGTGGATCGGGCCAGTGCCCGGTTCGGGGCGGGCTCGGTGCTGCCGGCCAGCCTCGTCGACCCGGCGGACGACCCGACGGGGCCGGGCGGGTGATCCGGGACGGTCGGGCGGGTGATCCCGGGGGGCCGGGCGGACGACCCGACGGGGCCGGAGGACGATCTGGGAGGGCCTGGCCCTGTCGTGGATCGGGACAGCCGGGTCACCGGGGACGATTCCCGGGTCACCAGCGGTGACAAGGCTGCGGCACGAGGCGTCACTGGGTTTCGCCCCAGCCTCCCCCGACCTATCCTTGTTGTTACTGCTGGGTGCGCCATCAGGAGGTCGACGTGCCGCTCTCCGACAACGAGCAGCGTCTGCTCGAGCAGATGGAGCGGGCGCTCTACGCCGAAGATCCGAAGTTTGCCTCCACCATGCGCGGCGCCAGTCGTCGTCCGGGTGCCGGGCGCAGGTTCGCCGTCGGCGGTGCGGGCTTCGCGGTCGGGGTCATCGTCCTCCTCGTGGGCGTCATGCAGCAGCAGGTCGTCGTCGGGGCGCTGGGCTTCGTCCTCATGCTCGCCAGCACCGCCTTCGCCGTCTCCCATCGGCGGACCGGTCCCGCGGGGGTCGTCAGCCAGGACGGCACGGTCCGGCAGACCGGTTCCCGTCGTCGCAGGGGCGGTGCCTCGTTCATGCAGCGGCTCGAGCAGCGCTGGGACCGCCGCCGCGACGAGGGCTGAGCCCTCACCCCACGGACCCACCCGCCTGACCAGGGACCCACCCACCTGACGAGGGCGCCCCGATCACGTGATCGGGGCGCCCTCGTCGTGGGCCTGATGCCGGGTCAGCGCGGTGCCTCCATGAGGTGGGTGTCGAGCTCGCGCGGGTCGATCCTGCTCGGGTCGGCCTTGTCGCCGGAGCCCTCCAGCGCCAGCTCGGAGTCGGGACGGCCGACCGACCCGAACGCCGACGCGGGCAGCCACCTGGCCTTCCGCCGGGCTCCGCCGGGCACCGCCCGGGTCACCCCCTTCGTCACCGTCCGGACGTCGAGCACGACCTTGCCGGTCTCGCGGCCCCCCTCGGCGTCGGGGCGGACGTAGCGCGCGGTCTCCAGATCGCTGACGAGCCGCCCGAGAGCCGCTCGCTCACGCTCGCCCAGCTTGGCCTTGTCGCCGAGCCAGGTCTGTACCGTGCGCGGTGTACGGGACCGCGACCAGGCCACGCCCAGGTCACCGAGCCGCTCCCGCAGCTCCTCCCACGCCGCCTCGGCGCGGGCGACCCTGCCCTTCGCCCGGCGCCAACGGATCCGTCGCCGGACGGAGGCGACGACCATGGGCAGGAACGCCAGCAGGGTGAGCACGGCGATCGCGGCCACCACCCGCCACGGCAGGTTCTCCGCCATCGTGACGTACCACTCCTGGTCCGTCTTCTTGTCCTCCGCCCCGGGGTCGGCGTCGACGGGGGCCTCGGAGGCCGTCGGGGTCGGGGTCGGCACGGGGTCCGTCGGCTGCTGGACGTCCTGAACGGCCCACGTCGGCCGCTCGGTTCCGCCCCGGGTGCCCGGGGTCGGCTCGAACCGCACCCACCCGACGCCCTGGAAGTACAGCTCGGGCCACGCGTGGGCGTCCCGCAGGCTGATCTCCCAGGAGCCGTCCTGGCGCCGGTCACCCGGCAGGAACCCGACCGCGACCCGGGCCGGGATCTGCAGGGTGCGGGCCATCACGGCCATGGTGGAGGCGAAGTGCACGCAGTACCCGCGCCGCTCCTTGAGGAAGACCTCCATGACGGCGAGGCTGCTGTCGTTGTTGCCGTCCCCGGGGGCCTCGGTCGTGTACTGGAACCCGCCGTCGTTCCGGAAGTAGTTCTGCAGCCGAACCGCCTTGGAGAACGCCGGGCCGTCGCCGGCCACCCGTCTGGCGGTGTCCCGGATGAGCTGGGGGAACCCCCGGGAGGGCAGATTGGTGTAGGGGGTGGTGGTGAAGAACTCCTGGGCGGGGGCCGGGGCGGCGGCGAGCTGCTCCGCTGTCGGCACGATCCGCAGGTGTTCGACCGAGTAGTCCAGGTCCCTGGTCTCGATGCCCTGGCCGATGACGTTGAGGGAGCGCATGTCGTACAGCCACGTCCCGGTGACGTCCACCTTCGTGCTCGGGTAGGGCAGCGGGAGGTAGTTCTGGTTGAGCTGGCCGACGGCGATCCGCGTGTTCTCCCGGAAGGTCTTGACCGCGGGGTTGTTCAGCCCCGGCGGGTCGGGGAGGCCGGCCTGGACCCGGTTGTCCGCCGGCGGGATGGTCCCGGGGCTCGGCGACCATGTGGTCCCGTCGAAGACGTCGGCGGAGACGATCCGCAGCGGCTCCGGTTGCGCGACGCTGGTCCGGTAGGTCAGCACGACGCGGTCGGTGCGCGCGCGGAGGTCGTGGCGCAGGTCGAGGATCGGGTTGATCACACTGACCGTCGAGTTGCTGCCCCGTGCCCGGCTGCCGTCGTTCCCCTCGCCACCGATGAGGCTGTCCCCGAGTCCGGGGATGAGCACCGGGACGATCACGGCGAGGGCGAGGGCGATGGCACCGGACCGGGCCCCGCCGCCGGCGACCCAGCGGACGATGCCGCTGCCCGGCTCCTGGTCGAACCGGGTGTCGCCGAGCAGCCGCCCCCACGACCTGATCCGGTCCGCGGCGTCGGCGCTGACGAGCAGCAGGAACCCCAGGGCGCCGACGGTGAACCAGAACCAGGACAACCCGGAGGGGAGCACCGACGCCGGAACGCAGTAGACGGCGAGCAGGGGGAGGCCCGCGACGGCTGGCCGGCGCAGGGTGACCGCGAGCAGGTCGATGAGGAAGGCGATCATGCCGAGTCCGCCGGCGACGACGAGCAGGACGGCGGCCGAGGCCGACACCGGTGGTGCCTGGAGGCGGAGCGTCTCCAGGCCGTCGGCGAGCAGGTCGGACATCGCCCGGACCGCCTCCGGCCCGGGGACGATGCCCCCCAGCGCCTCGTCGTGGGCGAACAGGGCGGTCACGGTGAGCAGGAGGGTGAGGAGCTGCACGGTGATCACGGGGAGCCACCACCGGCTGACCTGGCGCACGGCGGCGCCGGCCATGGCCATCGGGGCGACCACGACGGCCACCACGACGAACCAGCCCCAGCCCTGCAGCGTCGGGCGCAGGGTGAGCGCGCCCAGCAGGGTCGCGATCGACGCGGCCAGCGTGAGCCGGCCGTGCGCGGAGAGCGTCATCCGTCTCACGATCCCGCCACCCCCTGCATCGCCCGCCCGGCCCAGGCGCCCGAGTCGCTGAACCCGCCCACCCGGGCCCAGGTCGTCGCGATCGTCTCCTCGGGACCGGCCTCGGTGACCATCCAGCCGGTGTCCGCGAGCAGCCGGGCGACCGTGCGCCGCTGCTCGTCGATCTCCTCCGCCCGCCGCTCCGGCAGCGATCCCCAGTTGGTGGTGCGGAGCAGGATCGCGATCCCGCGGGCGCCGCCCTGTTGGCCGAGCCTTGCCAGCGCCTTGACGTCGCTCTCGTCGGTCTCGCCGAGGACGACGACGACGAGGCCGTCCCCGCCGTCCCTGGCCAGCACGTTGACGGCGTCCGCGAGCAGTTCCTGCGGGCCGGTGGTGACCACGGCGAGGTCGTCGAGCAGGGACCCGGAGACGATCCCGGTGAGCGGCGTCGACCAGGACGTGGTGCGGCCGTCGTGGATGATCCGGACGCCGTAGCGCTGCTCGGCGAGGTGCACCGCCACCGAGGCGGCGGCGCTGACCGCCCACTCGAAGGAGGACGCCGGTCCGTCGCCGCGGTGCCCGATCCGCCGGGCGTCGAAGAGCACGGTGGCGCGCATCCGCCGGGGCTGCTCGTCGGTGCGGACCATGAGCTCACCGCGGCGCGCGGTGGACCGCCAGTGCACCCGGCGGAGGTCGTCACCGTGCCGGTACTCGCGGGTCGCCACGTCGTCCTCACCGGATGCGGCGGCCCGCCGGGACAGGGACTCGCCCTTCCCGCCCCACATGCTGCCCGGCCGCACCGCGTCGAGGGGCCAGGTCTTCGGCAGCACGACCAGGGAGTCGGTCGCGCTGAAGGCCCTGGTCACCTCGCACATGCCGAACGCGTCGGTGAGCCGCAGCCGGAGCGGTCCGATCGGGTAGCGACCGCGGATCTCCGAGCGCAGCGAGTAGGTGACGGCCGCCTTGCGCCCGCCGGGCAGCCGGTCCAGGACGAACCGGGGCGGGGCGCCGAGGGCGTAGGGGACGCGGTCCTCGGCGAGCATCACCCTGGTGCCCAGCCTGGTGAGGTTGTGCATCTCCAGCCGCACCCTGGCCATGCCGCCTGCCACGACCCGCGGCGGGTTGATGCTCCGGGTCAGCGACAGCCGGTAGTTGGCCCGGATCAGCGCGACGGAACAGGCAAGGGGGAGGGCGACGAGGAGGACCGCGACCCTCATCAGGTCGCTCTGCCCGAGCACCAGCGAGCAGACGGCAGCGGCGACTCCCGCGGCGAGGAACGATCGTCCCCGGGTGGTCAGGCCGGCCAGCGCGGGCCGGACCCAGGTCGGCAGGCCAGCCACGGCGTCAGGCGCTGGCCCGCGCCCGCGGGACCGGGACGTGGGCGAGGAGGGTCGACACGACGTCCTCGGGCGAGCGCCGGGCGACCTGGGCGTCCCCGCTGGGCAGCAGTCGGTGCGCGAGCACCGGGAGGGCGAGGGCCTGGATGTCGTCGGGCAGCACGTGGTCCCGGGCGTCCATGGCGGCGTGGGCCTTGCCGGCCCGCAGCAGGTGCAGGGCGGCGCGGGGGGAGGCGCCGAGCCGGAGGTCCGTGCTGGACCTGGTGGCCCGGACCAGGGCGACGACGTACTCCTTGACGGCGTCCGCCGCGTACACGGTCTTGGCTGTGGCGATGAGCGCGCGCACGGCCTGCGGGTCGGAGACCGGCCGCAGGTCGTCGAGGGGCTCCCGGCGGGCGTGGTGCTCCAGCATGTCCATCTCGGCCGCGGCGGAGGGGTAGCCCATGGACAGCCGGGCCATGAACCGGTCGCGCTGGGCCTCCGGGAGGGGGTAGGTGCCCTCCATCTCGACCGGGTTCTGGGTGGCCATCACGATGAACGGCGGCTGGAGCAGGTAGGTCGTGCCGTCGACGGTGACCTGCCGCTCCTCCATGCACTCCAGGAGCGCGGACTGGGTCTTCGGGCTGGCCCGGTTGATCTCGTCGCCGACGACGACGTTGGCGAAGACGGCGCCGGGCTTGAACTCGAAGTCCTGCCGCTCCTGGTGGTAGACGCTCACCCCGGTGACGTCGCTGGGCAACAGGTCGGGGGTGAACTGGATCCGTCGCACGGAGCAGCCGGTCGCCCTGGCCAGGGCCTTGGCCAGCATGGTCTTGCCGACCCCTGGGACGTCCTCGATGAGGACGTGGCCCTCGGCCAGCAGGACGGTGACGGCGAGACGGACGACGTCGCCCTTGCCCTCCACAACGGTCTCCACGGCGGCGCGGATGGCGCCGGTGGTTCGCACGAGATCCTCGAGCGTCGTCGGCTCGCTGGTCGTGGTCACGCCGTCTCCTTCGCTCTCATTCCGCTCCGGCTCCCCGCCGGTCACCGTGCCGTCCGGACGAGGAACTCGCGGCCCCGGTCGGTCCAGTGTCTCAGGACCGGGCGGGGGCGCGATGTCGCCGTGCGTGGTGACCTGCGCGAAATCGGTATCCCCATGACGCTGACGGTGCCGGTTCTGTTCCCATCGCGTTGATTCCCCGTGACCGCCACGGCGGGTCGTCACGCGCTGTGTCTGATTGATCCGGATCGTCGCCCCGGGGTGCCTGCTGTGCCTCCGCTGTGACAAGGGGGGCGATCACGAGGGTCTGCGCGGATCGGGAGCGTCCTGTCGGTCCGGCACAGACCGGATCCCGGTCACTGCCCGCGCCGGTGTCCCCTCCGGCCGGGGGTGACCTCCCCGTCCGGTCGTGCGTCGGTCGCCGAGGTCCCCCACTTCCCCCCACCGGCTCCAGGGACCGGGGTGTTTCGCCGGATTTATGGACGCAGATATCCCCTGTGCGGCATGCATTCACGGTATGGAGGCAGTCGCGACCCTCCGTGGTGGCAACTCGAACGCAGCGCTCTGACCTGCGCATTCAGTGACCCTCTCTATCCGCCAGATGGGTGAACCCGATTGACGGTGGAGGGAAGTGGGGTAATGTGGAGCGCGCTGGAGCTTCAAGGGGGTGCCCAGCAGCGCGACCCGATCGGTCGGCGCGGGTGAGGAGGTGGGGCCGTGTTCCTCGGCACGCACTTCCCGCGCCTGGACGACAAAGGCCGGCTGATCCTTCCCGCGAAGTTCCGCGAGCAGCTCGAGCGGGGGGTCGTCGTGACCAGGGGGCAGGAGCACTGCCTCTACGTCTTCCCGATCGAGGAGTTCGAGAGGTTGGCGGACCAGCTTCGGCAGGCACCCGTCACCAGCAAGCAGGCCCGCGACTACCTGCGGGTCTTCCTGTCCGGTGCCTCGGACGAGGTCCCGGACAAGCAGGGGAGGGTCACGATCCCCCCCGTGCTCCGCACCTATGCCGGGCTGGATCGCGACTGCGCGGTCATCGGTGCGGGACAACGCGTGGAGATCTGGGACGCCCGCGCCTGGGAGGCCTACCTGGCCGAGCAGGAGCAGTCGTTCGCCGACCAGGCGGAGGAGGTGGTTCCGGGGATCTTCTGACACACGGCGACGTCTTCTCGTCCCGACGGCGAGGTCTCCAGCCGCCCGCCGCGACCTGTCGCGTCTTCCCCGGCGACAGGCAGCGGGCGACCGGCGCGGATGGAGACCTGGTCGCCGGGACGTGTGGTCACCGGAGAGGGGTGACCGCGGCGTCGACGGGGGCCGAGAGCACGAACAGGGTCGGGAGGGTCGAGATGGCTGGCACCGCGGGCGCTGCCCGTGACCGGCACGTACCGGTGCTGCGCGACCGGTGCGTCGACCTGCTGGCACCTGCCCTCACCGGCGGCGGGGTCACCGTCGACGCAACCCTCGGGATGGGCGGCCACGCCGAGGCGGTCCTCGACCGCTGCCCGCAGGCCCGGCTCGTCGGCATCGACCGCGACCCCCAGGCGCTCGACCTCGCCGCGCGCCGGCTGGACCGGTTCCGGGACCGGGTCGACCTCGTGCACGCCGGCTTCGACGAGTTGCCGGCCGTCCTCGCCCGGCTGGGACTTCGCCGGGTCGACGCCGTCCTCTTCGACCTCGGGGTCTCCTCGCTCCAACTGGACGAGGCGGCCCGCGGGTTCGCCTACGCCGTCGACGCGCCGCTGGACATGCGGATGGACCCCTCCTCGGCCGGGCCGACGGCCGCGGACGTGCTCAACGGCTGCTCCACCGCGGAGCTCACCCGGGTCCTCCGGGACTACGGGGAGGAGCGGTTCGCCCGCCGGATCGCCGAGGCCGTGGTGCGGGAGCGGGAGGACAGCCCCTTCATCACCAGTGCCCGGCTGGTCGACCTGGTCAGGGCCTGCGTTCCCGCGGCGGCCCGGCGCACCGGCGGGCACCCGGCCAAGCGCACCTTCCAGGCGCTGCGGATCGCGGTCAACCGGGAGCTGGAGGCGGTGGAGCTGGCCGTCCCCGCCGCCGTCTCCGCCCTGGAGGTCGGCGGGCGGATCGCCGTCCTGGCCTACCACTCGCTGGAGGACCGGATCGTCAAGCGCGCGCTCACGGCGGGGGCGCGGAGCAGCACCCCGGCGGGCCTTCCCGTCGAGCTGCCCGAGCACGCGCCGTACCTGCGGCTGCTCACCCGGGGCGCGGAGACACCGTCGGAGGAGGAGGTCGCGGTCAACCCGCGCGCCGCCTCGGCCCGGTTGCGGGCGGCGGAACGCACCCGACACACAGACAGCACCCCGACGAGCGGAGGAGAGGCACCATGAGCCAGTCGAGTGCCGCACGGGCAACCACGCGCCCGACGGCGCGCACCGCCGCCCGCCCGCTGCGACAGCAGCTCCCGCCGCGGTTGCGCGTGGTCTCCGCGCCGGCCACCACCCGGTCCAGGGCGGGCCTGGTCCTCGGCTGCGGTGCCGTCCTGGTCGTCGGCCTGGTCGCCGTGCTGCTCCTCAACATCAACCTCAGCCGCGGGGCGTACGAGGTGTACCAGCTCGAGACCGAGCACACCCGGCTGGCCGAGCAGCAGCAGACCCTGCAGGAGCAGCTCGACGCCGAGGCTGCGCCGCCCCGGCTCGCCGAGCGGGCCGCCGAGCTGGGGATGGTCCCGGCTCCGGGGACGGCGTTCGTCCGGCTCTCCGACGGCAAGGTGCTCGGCGCGCCGAGGAAGGCCCAGCGTCCGAGGGACAGCCGGAGCCGGTGACCGTGGTCGTCACCGTGGTCGGGAGCGAGGGGAGGTGAGGGTGTGACCAGGTCACGCACCGGCGCGGCCACCCAGCGCGCCCGCACCGGCACGGCCACCCAGCGCGCCCGCACCGGCGCGGCCACCCAGCGCGCCCGCACCGGCACGGCCACCCCCCGCGCCCGCACCGGCGCCCTCGCCCCGGAGGCGAAGTACCCGACTCCCGGCCGTGGCAGGGCGCCCTCCCGCAGGCGGACGGCGCAGGGACGGCCCGCCAGGCGCCCCGCCGAGCGCCAGATCGTGCGGGTGCGCCGCCGGCTGCGCACCGCGGATCCCGACCGCAGGCTGCGGACCGGGCTGCTCGCCGTGTTCTTCGTGTTCAGCCTGTTCGCCGGGAAGCTCTTCCAGATCCAGGGACTCGACGCGTCCGCACTGGCCGCCGAGGCGCTGCGCACCAGGACGACGGAGATCCCGCTCCCGGCGCACCGGGGGGACATCGTCGACACCAACGGGACGGTCCTGGCGACCACCGTCGAGCGCCGCAACATCACCGTCGACCAGACCCTGGTCGGGGAGTACGAGCGCAACGTCAACGGCATCACCACCAAGGTCGGGGTGCGCGGTGCCGCGAAGGACCTCGCCGGGCTGCTGGAGCTGAGCCCGGCGACGGTCGCGGCCCGGCTCACCGGCGACCGCCGCTACGGCTACGTCGCCAAGAACGTCTCGCTCGAGGTGTGGCGCCGGGTGGAGCGGCTGCGGATCCCCGGCATCTTCAGCGAGCCGGCCGACCGCAGGATCTACCCCTCGCGCGAGGTCGGGGCGGCCGTCGTCGGGTTCGTCGGCAGCGACGGCATGCCCCTCGCCGGGGTCGAGCTGGCGATGAAGGACGTGCTGGCCGGCCGGGACGGCAAGCGGGTCTCCGAGATCAGCGAGGACCGGCGCGAGATCCCGATGGGGAAGGCGTCCGAGGTCCAGCCGATACCCGGGGGGACCGTCCGGCTGACCCTCGACCGGGACCTCCAGTGGAAGGCCCAGGAGACGCTCGCCCGGCAGGTGCGCAACACCGGGTCCGAGTCCGGCTACGTCGTCATCCAGGACGTGAGCACCGGCGACGTGCTGGCGCTCGCCACGTCGCCGACCTTCGACTCCAACGACCCCGGCGCGGCACCGGCGGCGGACCGGGGCAACCGGGCGCTGCTCGACGTCTTCGAGCCCGGGTCGACGAGCAAGGTGATCACCGCGGCCGCGGCGATCGAGGAGGGCGCGGTCCGGCCGGGCACCCGGATCCACGTCCCGGACTCGATCAGGCGCGGCGGCAGGGTGTTCCACGACTCCCACGACCATCCCGCCTACACGATCACCTTCGCCAGGGCGCTCGCCGAGTCGAGCAACGTCGGCATGATCAGGGCGGGGGAGCTGGTTCCGGCCCGGACGATGTACGGGTACCTCACCGCCTTCGGCCTCGGCAACCGCACCGGGATCGGCCTGCCCGAGTCCCGGGGGCTGCTCCCCCCCGCGGACCAGTGGAACGCCTCGCAGCGGTACACCGTGCTCTTCGGCCAGGGGCTCGCCGTGACCGCGCTGCAGGCGACCGGGGTCTTCGCCACGATCGCCAACGGCGGGGTCCGGATGACGCCCCGGATCGTCGAGGGGGTCACCGCGCCGGGGAGCGGCGCCTTCACCGAGTTCCCCGTCTCCGAGGGCCGCCGGGTGATCAGCGAGCGCACCGCGACCCAGATGGCGCGGATGCTGGAGGCGGCGGTCGCCGAGGGCACCGCCTACCGGGCGTACATCCCCGGGTACCGGGTGGCGGGCAAGACCGGCACCGCCCAGGCGCCGGACTCCTCCTGCGGCTGCTACCGGGGCTACACCGCCAGCTTCATCGGCTTCGCCCCCGCCCAGGACCCGGAGCTCGCGGTGTCCGTCGTGCTGCAGCGGCCGAGCCGGGGCAGCTACTACGGCGGGGCCATCGCAGCCCCCGTGTTCAAGGAGGTCATGCGGTACGCGCTGACCCACAGGGGCGTCGCCCCGAGCGGGCGGTAGTCCGTGGCGTGCCCCCGGTGTGTCCCCGGCATCCTCGTGACCCGATAGCCTCCGAACGTGCCGACGCCCGGTGGCCCGTCCCTGGCCCGCACCCGCCCCAGCACCGCTCCCGGGTGCCGGCTCGCCGACGTGACGGCGGCGCTGGGCGTCCCCGCAGCCGGTGACGACGCGGCCGTCGGCCTCGACGGCGTCACCCTGGACTCCCGCCGGGTCGGTCCCGGCGACCTCTACGCCGCCCTGCCCGGGTCCCGGGCCCACGGCGCCCGGTTCGTCGCCCAGGCGGTGGCCGCCGGGGCACGGGCGGTCCTCACCGACGCGCAGGGCGAGGCCATCGTGCGGGACCTGACCGGCGGCGGGCCGACCGTGCCGGTGGTCGTCGTCGAGGACCCGCGCGCCGTGCTCGGCGAGGTCTCCGCCCTGGTCTACGGCAGGCCGGCCGAGCGGCTGCTCATGCTCGGGGTCACCGGGACGAACGGCAAGACCACGGTCACCTTCCTGCTCGACGCCGCGCTGCGGGCCCTCGGCCGACGCACCGGCCTGGTGGGCACCATCGAGACCCGGGTGGTGGAGGAGCGGATGCGCAGCGTCCGCACCACCCCCGAGTCGACGGACGTGCACGGGCTGCTCGGGCTCATGGTGGAGCGGGGGGCGAGCGTCTGCTCCATGGAGGTCTCCAGCCACGCCCTCGCCCTGCACCGGGTCGACGGGATCGTCTTCGACGTCGTCGCCTTCACCAACCTGTCCCGCGACCACCTCGACTTCCATCGCACGATGGAGGACTACTTCGCGACGAAGGCGTCCCTGTTCACCCCCGACCGGGCCCGGCGGGGGGTGGTGTGTGTCGACGACCCGTGGGGCCGCCGGCTCGCCGCGACCGCCGGGGTCCCGGTGCAGACCCTCGTGACCGTGACCGCGACCGGTGACGGGCGGGACGGCGAGGGCGCCGACGCCGACTGGGTGGTCACCGACCGGCGCCCCGAGGGTGCCGGCACCGGGTTCGTCCTGCGCGGCAGGGACGGGACCCGGGTCGCGGCCCGGTGCCCGCTGCCCGGCGACTTCAACGTGACGAACACGGCCGTCGCCCTGGTTACCCTGGTGCTGGCCGGGATCGGGGCCGAGGAGGCGGCGGACGCCTTGGCCGGGAGCCCGCCGGTGCCCGGCCGGATGGAGCGGGTCGGCGCCGGCAGCAGCCCGGGGGAGCCGCTCGCGGTGGTCGACTACGCGCACACCCCGGACGCGGTGGCCCTCGCCCTCGCCTCGCTGCGTGATCGCGGCAGGCCGCTCGTCGTCGTCCTCGGCGCGGGCGGGGACCGGGACCGGGAGAAGCGCCCGCTCATGGGGGCCGCCGCCGCCCGGGGGGCCGACATCGTGATCGTCACCGACGACAACCCCCGGTCGGAGGACCCCTCGGCGATCCGCGCCGCCGTCCTCGCCGGGGCGCAGGCGGTCCCGGGGGACGGCGGGCACGAGGCCGAGGTCGTGGAGATCGCCGACCGGCGTGCCGCCGTCGCCGCGGCCGTCGCCAGGGCATGGGGGGGCGGGGCGGTCCTCGTCGCCGGCAAGGGGCACGAGCAGGGCCAGGAGACGGCGGGCTCCGTCACCACCTTCGACGACCGGGAGGTCCTCGCCGCCGCGCTGGAGGCGGAGGCCGGTCGGAGAGCAGCCACCACGACGCAGGAGGAGACCACCAAGTGATCAGGCTGACCGTTGCGGAGGTGGCCGTCGCCGTCGGCGGGCGGATCGCCGACGGTACGGATCCCGCGGTGGTCGTGACCGGACCCGTGGTCGTCGACTCCAGGGCGGTGACGCCGGGGTGCCTGTTCGCCGCGTTGCCGGGGGAGCGGGTCGACGGGCACGACTTCGCGGCGGCTGCCGTCGCCGCCGGTGCGGTGGCAACCCTCGGCTCCCGGGAGACCGGGACCCCCGGGGTGCTCGTCACCGACCCGCTCGCCGCGCTCGCCGCCCTCGCCCGGCACCTGCTGGGCCGGCTCCCCGACCTCACCGTTGTCGGGGTCACCGGATCCTCCGGCAAGACCGGGACCAAGGACATCCTCGCCTGCCTGCTCGGCGGCCTCGGCCCCACCGTCGCGCCGGAGGGGTCGTACAACAACGAGCTCGGGGTCCCGCTGACGGCCCTGCGCGCCGGGGCCGGGACCAGCCACCTCGTCGTCGAGATGGGGGCGCGGCACCCCGGCAACATCACCTACCTCTGCGGGGTGACCCCGCCGCGGATCGGGGTGGTGCTCAACGTCGGCGCAGCCCACCTCGGCGAGTTCGGCAGCCGGGAGGTGACCGCCGCGACCAAGGGCGAGCTGGTCGAGGCCCTCCCCGCCGACGGGGTCGCGGTGCTCAACGCCGACGACCCGCTGGTGGCCGCGATGGCGGCCCGCGCGGCAGCCAGGGTCGTCCGGTTCGGCGAGTCGGCCGCGGCGGACGTCCGCGCGGAGGAGGTCCGGCTCGACGACCTCGCCCGCCCCGGCTTCCGGTTGGTCACCCCCGCGGGGAGCGCGCCGGTGACCCTCGCCCTGCACGGGGTGCACCACGTGGCCAACGCCCTCGCCGCAGCCGCCGTGGCGGGCGAGCTCGGGATGGCGCCGGACGAGATCGCCGCGGCGCTCGGCGACTGCCGGGCGGGCAGCCGGTGGCGGATGGAGGTCACCAGCCGCGAGGACGGCGTCCTCGTCGTCAACGATGCCTACAACGCCAACCCCGACTCGACCAGGGCAGCCCTCAAGGCGCTGGCGACCATGGGCAGGCCGTCCTCCGGTCCCGGGCGGAGGACCTGGGCGGTGCTGGGGGAGATGCTCGAGCTCGGCGACGAGGCGACCCACGAGCACGACGCGATCGGCCGGCTGGCGGTGCGGCTGGACGTCTCCCGCGTGGTCGCCGTCGGCCAGGGGGCCCGCATGATCCACGAGGGCGCAGGCCGGGAGGGCTCCTTCGGGGGCGAATCGGTGTGGGTGCCGGACGTCCCGGCGGCCCTGGACCTGCTGCGCGACCAGCTGGCTCCGGGGGACGTCGTCCTGGTCAAGGCGTCCAGGGCCGTCGGCCTCGACCGGCTCGCCGAGGAGCTCCTCCACGACGCGGCCGGAGCCGCCCGATGATCGCCGTCGTGGCCGCGTCCGCGGTGTCCATGGTCTGTGCCCTGTTCGGCACCCCGCTGTACATCCGGTTCCTGGTCCGGCGCGGCTACGGTCAGTTCATCCGGGACGACGGCCCGACCACCCACCACACCAAGCGGGGCACGCCCACCATGGGCGGGGCGGTCATCATCGGCTCCGCCGTCGCCGCCTACGCGGCGGCCCACCTGGTGACGATGAGCCCGCCGACGGTCTCCGGGCTGCTGGTGCTGTTCCTCATGAGCGGCCTCGGCCTGGTCGGCTTCCTCGACGACTACATCAAGATCTCCCGGCAGCGGTCGCTCGGCCTGCGCGCCGGGGCCAAGTTCGCCGGGCAGGCCCTGGTCTCGGTCGCCTTCGCGGTGCTGGCCCTCCAGTTCGAGAACGAGGCCTTCCTCACCCCGGCCTCGACCCGGATCTCGTTCATCCGGGACACCCCGATCGACCTGGCCTTCGCCGGTGCCGCGGTGGGGCTGGTGCTGTTCGTGCTCTGGGCGTTCTTCATGATCGCCGCGGAGAGCAACGGGGTGAACCTCACCGACGGCCTCGACGGCCTGGCCACCGGTGCCACCGTCGCCACCACCGGCGCCTACGTGCTCATCGGCCTCTGGCAGTCGAACAACTCCTGCGAACTGCGGCCCGGCCCGCAGTGCTACGAGGTGCGTGACCCGAGGGACCTGGCCGTCGTCGCGGCCTGCGTGATGGGCGCGTGCTTCGGCTTCCTGTGGTGGAACGGGTCCCCCGCCAAGATCTTCATGGGGGACACCGGGTCGCTCGCCCTCGGGGGGGCGATCGCCGGGCTCGCGATCACCAGCCGGACGGAGCTGCTGCTGGTGCTGCTCGGCGGGCTCTTCGTGATCATCACGTTGTCGGTGGTGATCCAGGTGGGCTCGTTCAAGCTCACCGGGAGACGGGTGTTCCGGATGGCGCCGCTCCAGCACCACTTCGAGCTGGCCGGCTGGGGCGAGGTGACCATCGTCATCCGGTTCTGGCTCATCGCCGGGGTCTTCGTCGGCGTCGGCCTGGGGATCTTCTACGCGGAGTGGGTGGTCGGCATATGACCTCGGGCGAGGTGTCCCGGCTCGACACGTTCACCAGCGGCACCGCCGACTGGGGCGGGCTGCGGGTGGTGGTCGCCGGCTTCGGGGTCTCCGGCTACGCCGCGGTCGACGCCCTGCTGCAGCGCGGTGCCCGGGTGGTCGTCGTCGACGAGGGGACCGGGCCCGTCCTCACCGAGCGCGCCCAGGTGCTCGGCGCCCTCGGTGCCGACGTCCGTCTCGGGGCAGGCACCACGTCGGCGCTGCCCGACGTGGCCGGCAGCCCGCCCGACCTCGTGGTCACCTCGCCCGGGTGGCGTCCCGACCAGCCGCTGCTCGCCGCGACGGCACGGGCGGGCGTGCCGGTGTGGGGGGAGGTCGAGCTCGCCTGGCGGATGCGGCCGGCGCACGGGGCAGCGGAGTGGCTCACCCTCACCGGGACCAACGGCAAGACGACGACGGTGAGGCTGCTCGCCGCCATGCTCACCGCGGCAGGTCTCCGGGCCACCGCTGCGGGCAACGTCGGCACCCCGCTGCTCGAGGCGGTGCTGCACCCCGACCCCTACGACGTCATCGCCGTCGAGCTGTCCAGCTTCCAGCTGCACTGGTCCACCTCACCCCGGCCGGAGGCCAGCGCCTGCCTGAACGTCGCCCCCGACCACCTCGACTGGCACGGCTCGGCCGACGCCTACGCCGCGGCCAAGGGCAGGGTCTACGCCAACACCAGGGTCGCCTGCGTCTACAACGTCGCCGACCCGGTCACCGAGCGCCTCGTGGAGGAGGCGGACGTCGAGGAGGGCTGCCGCGCCGTCGGCTTCACCACCGGCGTCCCGGCGGCCTCCATGCTCGGCGTCGTCGACGACGTGCTGTGCGACCGGGCCTTCGTCGCCGAGCGCGCCACCTCCGCCGCCGAGCTGGGCACCCTCGACGACGTCGCGCAGGCCTTCGGCGGCACCGTCGCGCCGCACCACGTCGCCGACGCCCTCGCGGCGGCGGCGCTGGCCCGGGCCCACGGCGTCGGGCAGGCTGCGGTGCGGGACGGGCTGCGCGCGTTCACCCCCGACCCGCACCGGATCGCGACCGTCGCCGAGGCGGGCGGGGTCCGCTGGGTCGACGACTCCAAGGCGACCAACGGCCACGCGGCCGAGGCCTCGCTGGCGGCCTTCGATCGGGTGGTGTGGATCGCCGGCGGGCTCGCCAAGGGCGCGACCTTCGACGACCTCGTCCGCCGCAACGCCTCCCGGCTGCGGGCCGCCGTGCTCCTCGGCCGGGACCGGAAGCTCCTCGGCGAGGCTTTGTCGCGACACGCCCCGGACGTCCCCGTGGTCGAGGTCGACGTCGCCGAGACTGGACCGGTGTCAGAACGCGACCCGGTGGCCCTGATGGACGTCGTCGTCGCCCGGGCCGCCGAGCTGGCCAGCCCGGGGGACACGGTGCTCCTCGCCCCGGCGTGCGCGTCCATGGACCAGTTCGTCTCCTACGGGCAGCGGGGGGACGCGTTCGCCACGGCGGTGAGGCGCAGGCTGTCCACGGCCGGGGAGGGCTGAGCCGTGCCCGGCGGTGCCACGACCGCCGCGGCCAGGACGGCGCCGTCGCGCGGGGGACCGAGGTCGATGTCCGAGGGCCTCCGGTCCCGGCTGGACTCGCCGCTGGTGTCGTACTACCTCGTGCTCGGGTCGACCATGGCCCTCACCATCGTCGGGCTGGTCATGGTGCTGTCCAGCTCGAGCATCGAGGCCCTGCGCCTGCACGGGAACTCGTTCTCGGTGTTCACCCGCCAGGTCCTCTTCGCCGCCCTCGCGGTGCCGCTGGTGGTGCTCGCGGTGAAGATGCCCGTCTCGGCGTGGAAGGCCGTGTCCTGGCCGTTGCTGGTGTCCGCCGTCCTCGGCCTGCTGCTCGTGCTCACCCCGCTCGGCAAGGGCGTGCACGGCAACCGCAACTGGCTGGAGATCGCCGGGATGCGGCTGCAGCCCTCGGAGTTCGCGAAGCTCGCCCTCGTGATCTGGGCGGCCACCGTGCTGGCCCGCAAGCGGAAGCTGCTCGAGCAGACCGTGCACGTCGTCGTCCCGGTGGTCTTCCCGGTCGCGATGCTCCTCGTCGGCCTGGTGCTGCTCGGTCACGACCTCGGCACCGCGATGGTGTTGATGGCCCTCGCGGCGGCCCTGCTGTGGGTGGCCGGGACCCCGGCCCGGCTGTTCCTCGGCGGGCTGGCCCTCGCGGTCACGGCGACCGGCATCGCCCTCGCCTCGCCGAACAAGACCCGGCTGGCCCGGATCGAGGTCTGGCTGTCCAGGGCCTGCGAGGACATGAGCAACTACCACAGCACCTGCTGGCAGTCGGTGCACGCCAAGTGGGCACTCGCGTCGGGCGGGTGGTGGGGGGTCGGCCTCGGCGGCAGCAGGGAGAAGTGGTCCTACCTGCCCGAGGCCCACAACGACTTCATCTTCGCGATCATCGGCGAGGAGCTCGGCCTGACCGGGACGCTCGTGGTCCTGGTGCTGTTCGCGGTGCTCGGCGTCGGCCTGCTGCGGGTCGTGGCCAGGAGCAGGGACCCGTTCGTGAAGATCGCCACGGGCGGGGTACTGGCCTGGGTGCTCGGCCAGGCCATCATCAACATCGGTGCCGTGCTCGGGCTGCTGCCCGTGATCGGGGTCCCGCTGCCCCTGGTGTCCAGCGGTGGTTCGGCCCTCGTGACGACCCTCGTCGCGCTGGGCATGGTGATCGGCTTCGCCCGGCGCGAGCCCGGGGTCCCCGAGGCTCTGGCCGCGCGGGTCGGCGTCGTCCGGCGCTCGCTGGCGGTGCTGCCCGGCAGGAGGCCGGCGAACAGGCGTACAGGAGGTACACGGTGAGTCTCTCGGTCCTGCTGGCGGGAGGGGGGACGACGGGGCACGTCGCGCCCCTGCTCGCCCTCGCCGACTGCCTGCGACGGCAGGACGGCGACACCCGGATCACGGTGCTGGGCACTGCAGAGGGCCTGGAGTCGCGGCTGGTCCCCGAGGCCGGGTACCCCCTCGTCGTCGTGCCCCGGGTGCCGCTGCCGCGCGGGGCCAGCCCGGACCTGCTGCGCCTGCCCGCCCGGCTGCGGGCAGCCGTCGCCGTCGCGGCGGCGGCCGTCGACGACAACGCCGTCGACGTCGTCGTCGGGTTCGGCGGGTACGTGGCCACCCCGGCCTACCTGGCCGCCAGGCGCCGCGTCCCGGTCGTGGTGCACGAGCAGAACGCGCTGCCGGGGATCGCGAACCGGCTCGGGGCCCGGTTCACCGACCACGTCGGGGTCACCTTCCCCGGCACGCCGCTGCGCGGGGCGCAGGTCGTCGGCATGCCGCTGCGCCGGCAGATCACCACCCTGGACCGGGCGGCGACCCGGGCGGCGGCGCGGGCCGGGTTCGGGCTGGACCCCGACGCCCGCACCCTGCTCGTCGTCGGCGGCTCGCTGGGCGCGCAGCGGCTCAACGTCACCCTCGGCTCGGCCGCGGGAGCGCTCGCCGAGGCCGGCATCCAGGTGCTGCACGCCGCAGGACGGGGCAAGAGCGTCGACGTCGAGGCACCTGCCGGGGTCGGCACCGGCGGGCGGGGGACCCGGCCGCCGTACGTCGTCGTGGAGTACCTCGACCGGATGGACCTCGCCTACGCCGCGGCCGACGCCGTGATCTGCCGGGCCGGGGCCGGGACCGTGTGCGAGCTCACCGCCCTGGGGATCCCCGCGGCCTACGTGCCGCTGCCGATCGGCAACGGTGAGCAGCGCCGCAACGTCCAGCCGGTCGTGGACGCCGGCGGGGGCCTCGTCGTCGACGACGCCGCGTGCACCCCGGACTGGATCGCCTCGACCCTCGTCCCGCTGCTCACCGACCAGGCCCGCCTCGCCCGGATGGGGGCCGCGGCCGCCGACTTCGGCATCGCCGACGGCGACGAGCGGCTCGCCGACCTGGTCCGGCTCGCCGCGGCGACCCCGAGGGGCGACCGGTGATCCCGGACCGGTCGATCGAGGTCCCGGCGGCGGAGCGGCTGGGGCGGGTGCACTTCGTCGGGATCGGCGGGATCGGCATGTCCGGGATCGCCCGCCTGCTGCGGGCCCGGGGCCTGGAGGTGTCCGGCAGCGATGCCACCGACTCCGAGGTGATGGCCGGGCTGCGCGACCTCGGGATCACCGCCCACGTCGGTCACGACGCCGGGCACCTCGACGGCGCCTCGACGGTCGTCGTCTCCTCCGCGATCCGCGAGGGCAACCCCGAGCTGGTCGAGGCGCGTCGCCGGGGTCTGCTCGTGCTGCACCGCTCGCAGGCCCTCGCCGCCCTGATGGCGGGACGCCGGGTCGTCGCCGTCGCCGGGACCCACGGCAAGACCACCACCACCTCGATGGTCACCGTCGGTCTGCGGGCCGCCGGTCTCGACCCGTCGTTCGCCATCGGCGGGGAGCTCCCCGACGGCGGCAGCAACGCCGGGGACGGGTCGGGGGACGTCCTCGTCGCCGAGGCGGACGAGTCGGACGGCTCGTTCCTGCTCTACGCGCCTGCCGTCGCCGTGGTCACCAACGTGGAGCCGGACCACCTCGACCACTACGGGACGGCCGAGGCCGTCGAGGCCGCCTTCGACGCCTTCTGCGCCCGGATCGTCCCCGGCGGCACCCTCGTGATCGGCCTCGACGACCCCGGCGCCCGCCGCCTGCTCGACCGGGTGCGCCCCGATCTCGTCGACCGCGGGGTCCTGGTCGTCGGCTACGGCGAGTCCGAGGACGCGGACCTGCGGGTGGGGGAGCTGTCCCTCGACGGGGAGGGGCCCCGGTTCATCGTCACCGGAGCGCAGGTCGCGGGCCGGCGGACCGGGGGAGCCGCGGCGGACCGGGGGCTCGCCGTCACGCTGCGGGTCCCCGGGCGGCACAACGTCCTGGACGCGACGGCAGCGCTCGCGGCCTGCGTCGCGGTGGGCGCCGAGCCCGCGGGCGTTCTCGACGGTCTCGCCGCGTTCCGGGGCGCCAGACGGCGGTTCGAGGCGCGGGGCCGGGCGGCCGGGGTCCGCGTCATCGACGACTACGCCCACCATCCGACCGAGGTCGAGGCGCTGCTGCGGGCCGCGCGGGAGGTCGCCGGCTCCGGCCGGGTGGTCGCGGTCTTCCAGCCGCATCTGTTCAGCCGCACCCGGATCTTCGCCGCGGACTTCGGCCGGGCGCTCGGGCTGGCCGACGAGGTCGTGGTCATGGACGTCTACCCGGCGCGGGAGGACCCCGAGCCCGGCGTCACCGGAGCCCTCGTCGCCGAGCGGGTCCCCCTTCCCGCCGCGAGGGTCGACTTCGTCCCGGAGCGGTCCATGGTGGCGTCCGCCGTCGCGTCCCGGGCCCGCGCCGGGGACGTCGTGCTCACCGTCGGCGCCGGGGACGTCACGGCGCTCGCCCCCGAGATCCTCGCCGCGCTGGGCAGGCCCGGCGGGGAGAGCAGCCCGTGATCCGGAGACCTCCGGGGCAGGTACCCGGGCGGAAGACCAGGACCACCGAGAGACCGGTGCGGGTGGCCAGGACCGTCGCCGCACCGCCTCAGGGGCCGCCACCCGGACCGGCGCGACAGGTCACCACCGACGCCGCGCACCGGTTCCGGGCCAGGGCGAGGAACCGTCGCCTGCGCAGGATCGCGGTGACCGTGCTCACGGTCGCCCTCCTCGCGGTGGGGGCGTGGCTGCCACTCGGCTCGCCGTGGCTGCGGGTCCGGCAGGTCGACGTGGCCGGGCTGGAGCGGCTGTCCCGCAGCGAGGTGGACACGATCACGGCCCCCGAGCTCGGATCGCCGCTCGTCCTCGCCCCGACGGAGACGCTGGCCCGGCGGATCCGCGCGCTCCAGGTGGTCAAGGAGGTGCGGGTGCTGCGGGTCCTGCCCTCGACGCTGCGGGTCGAGATCGTCGAGCGGCAGCCGGTCGCCGCGCTGCCCTCGGGGCGGACCTACCGGCTCGTCGACGCCGAGGGGGTCGTCGTCGACGAGCAGCAACAGGTCGTGGCCGGGATCCCGGTCCTGCACGTCGACCTGGAGACCGCGGGGGTCGACGCGATGACCGCCGCACTGGTCGTCGTCCGTGAGCTGCCTCCCGACCTGCTCCGCCAGGTCCGGCACCTCGGTGCGACCAGTGCCGACCACGTGTGGCTGAGGCTCACCGACGGCTCCCGGGTGGTCTGGGGTGACCGGTCGGAGACCCGGCGGAAGGCCGAGGTGCTCGGCGGGCTGAGGAAGGCGCACCGGACGCCTGCAAGATCCTCCGGCCGGTCCTGGGTCTACGATGTCTCGGCCCCGAACGCGCCGGCGGTGAGCCCCGGCCGCCTCGCCGCGCGCGCTTCACGGGCAATCCGACGACACGCCCCGGCGGTCGTTGAATCGGCTCGTGGCGGTCCCTACCGTCCAAACGTCACGAGGTTGACATAACTATAACCCTCTACCTGAGGGTGAGGGTCGGAGGGGGGCGCCGTCGGTCGGCGGCGGCTCGCCGCGGCCCAGGAGCTCGGCCCCGGCCCGCAAGCGGAAGGCTCTCGACGTGGCAGCACCGCAGAACTACCTGGCAGTCATCAAGGTCGTCGGCATCGGCGGCGGCGGCGTCAACGCAGTCAACCGCATGATCGAGGTCGGCCTCAAGGGCGTCGAGTTCATCGCCATCAACACCGACGCGCAGGCGTTGCTCATGAGCGACGCGGACGTCAAGCTGGACGTCGGCCGGGAGCTCACCAGGGGCCTCGGCGCCGGGGCCGACCCCGAGGTCGGCCGGCGCGCGGCCGAGGACCACGCGGAGGAGATCGAGGAGGTCCTCAAGGGCGCCGACATGGTGTTCGTGACCGCGGGGGAGGGCGGCGGCACCGGCACCGGCGGGGCGCCCGTCGTCGCGCGGATCGCCCGTTCCCTCGGCGCGCTCACCATCGGGGTGGTGACCCGGCCGTTCACCTTCGAGGGGCGGCGCAGGGCCACCCAGGCCGACTCCGGCATCAACGCCCTCCGCGAGGAGGTCGACACCCTCATCACCATCCCCAACGACCGACTACTGTCGATCAGCGACCGCCACGTCAGCGTGCTCGACGCCTTCCGCTCGGCCGACCAGGTGCTGCTCTCCGGTGTCCAGGGCATCACCGACCTGATCACCACCCCCGGCCTGATCAACCTCGACTTCGCCGACGTCAAGTCCGTCATGCAGGGGGCTGGCAGCGCCCTGATGGGCATCGGGTCCGCCCGCGGCGAGGACCGCGCGGTCCAGGCGGCCGAGACCGCCATCTCCTCCCCGCTGCTGGAGGCCAGCGTCGACGGGGCACACGGGGTGCTGCTGTCCATCCAGGGCGGCTCCGACCTCGGGCTGTTCGAGATCAACGAGGCGGCCCGGCTGGTGCAGGAGGCCGCGCACCCGGAGGCGAACATCATCTTCGGTGCGGTCATCGACGACGCCCTCGGCGACGAGGTCCGGGTCACCGTGATCGCGGCGGGGTTCGACGGCGGTGCGCCGGCCCGGCGCAAGGACGAGCGGGCCCTCGGTCAGGTGTCCGGCCGACCCGTCCCGCCGCGCGCCCCCGGTTCGGGGACGGGCGCGGCCTCGGTCCCGGTGCCGCCGCGGATCACCCAGGGCACGTCGGGGTCGGACGGTCAGCAGGGCCGGGGCGCGGCCCCGGTGCCCACCTCCTCCGGCAAGGCCCACCAGGGCGCCGGGGCCGGCCAGCCCGCCCAGGGCACCCCGCCGCAGGGGGTCCCGGTGGCATCGGGGGAGGCGTCGCGGGAGAGCCGCCCCGAGCAGACCCCGCCCCGGATCGTCGAGCTCACCGGAGAGCCGGTGCGGCCAGCGCGCCAGAGCCGACCGATCGCCCTCGAGGACGACGAGCTCGACGTCCCCGACTTCCTCAAGTAGCGCCGTGGTCGAACGCTCCCGGGAGGTCGCGGCCGGGCTGCGCGCTGTGCGACGGCGCATCGCGTCGGCCTGCGCCGAGGCGGGCAGGGACGCCTCGGGGATCACTCTCGTCGTGGTGACGAAGACCTTCCCCGCGGCCGACGTTCGACTGGTGCACGACCTCGGCGTCGGTGACGTCGGGGAGAACCGCGACCAGGAGGCGGCCCGCAAGGCGGCCGAGTGCGCCGACCTCGCCCTGCGGTGGCACTTCGTGGGCCGGTTGCAGACCAACAAGGCGCGTTCGGTGACGCGGTACGCCTCGCTGGTGCACTCGGTGGACCGGCCGGAACTCGTTGCGGCGCTGGGCAGGGGGGCGCGCGCGGCCGGTCGGGTCGTCGGCTGCCTGGTCCAGGTCAGCCTGGACGGGGACCTCGGACGGGGCGGGGTCGTCGCCGACGGCGCCCCCGGTCTCGCGGACACGATCGCTGCGGAGGAGGGGCTGGACCTCCGGGGGGTGATGGCGGTCGCGCCGAGGGACGCCGACCCGGACCGGGCCTTCGCGGTGCTCCCGGACCTGCTGGCCGCGGTGCGCGGGAACCGTTCCGGTGTCGACGTCGTCTCGGCCGGCATGAGCGGCGATCTCGAGGCCGCGGTCCGTCACGGCGCGACACACCTGCGTGTCGGAAGCGCGGTACTCGGTGCACGTGCCCTTCTCGGGTAGCTTCGAGAGGGTGGGACCGATCCGACGCGAGGAGCTCTGATGGCCGGCGCGCTGCGCAAGACTATGGTCTACCTCGGTCTGGCCGAGAACGAGGAGCGCTACGACGCCTTCGACGGCTATGACGAGGTGGAGGCGGAGCACCTGCTCGACGAGGAGCCCGAGGACGACCGTCGGGCGCAGGTGACACCGATCCACCGCGGGCACCTGTCCCGCGTCGTCCCGATGGAAGAGGGGCGCCAGGTGCACCGCATCTCCACCATCCACCCGCGCACCTACAGCGAGGCCAAGACCATCGGCGAGGCGTTCCGCGCCGGCACTCCGGTGATCATGAACCTCGGTGAGATGGACGAGGCGGACGCCAAGCGGCTCGTGGACTTCGCCGCCGGCCTCATCTTCGGTCTGCACGGCAGCATCGAACGGGTGACCAGCAAGGTGTTCCTGCTGTCCCCCGCCGACGTCGAGGTGCTGACCCCGGAGAAGTCGCGGAGCACCGATCGCGGGGGCTTCTTCAACCAGAGTTGACCGGCGGCGCGGAACTCACAGCGTCGTAGGGTCGTCATGCTGTCGGTGTGCCGGGCCGCTCGGCCCGGCACACCGCACTGCCTGACCTGACAGCCAGCCGCCTCTCCCTCGGGAACCCACGTGTCGATCACCTACCCCCTGTGGCTCATCGTCTTCCTCTTCTTCATCACGCTCATGATCCGGCTGGTCATCGACTGGATCCAGGTCTTCGCGCGTGACTGGAGGCCACGGGGGCCGGTCCTCGTTCTCGCCGAGGCCGTCTACACGGTCACGGACCCGCCGCTGCGGCTCATCCGGCGGTTCCTGCCGCCGCTGCGGCTCGGCTCCGTGCAGCTCGACATGGCCTTCATCGTGCTGCTGCTGATCTGCTACATCCTGATGGCCGTCCTCGGTTAGGGCGTGTTCTCCCTGGAACCCGGCACGGCGAGCAGGTACGGTCCTGTCCGGGACCGGTGCGGTGCACCTGACCGAAGGCCGGCATCTTCGACCAGTTCAGGGGTGCCGTTCGGTGTGTCCGGCCGCGATCCGATACGGTGGACCGTGGCTCTGATCTTCCGCTCGAGTCTCTCCCGCGAGGTGACCAGATGGCTCTGACGCCCGAGGATGTCGTCAACAAGCGGTTCCAGGCGACCAAGTTCCGCGAGGGGTACGACCAGGACGAGGTCGACGACTTCCTGGACGAGGTCGTCAACGAGCTCCGTCGGCTCACCGACGAGAACGAGGAACTGCGGCAGAAGCTCGGCGCGTGCGAGCGCCGCGTCGGGGAACTGTCCCGCGCGACGGTGGCCCGGGAGGTGATGCCGGAGCCCGACCTGCACAAGCCCGTCGAGCCGCCGATGCCGATGCCCTCGATGCGCCCCGCGGCGCAGCTCGAGGCCATGGGCAGCCAGGGTCCCGAGGCGGCCGCGGGCATGCTCGCCCTCGCCCAGAAGCTGCACGACGAGTACGTGCGCAACGGCGAGCAGCAGCGTGACCGGATCGTCGGTGAGGCGAGGGAGCACGCGAACCGGCTCATGCGCGAGGCGGAGGAGAAGCAGGCGCAGACCCTCGGCTCGCTGGAGCAGGAGCGCGCCCTCCTGGAGCGCAAGATCGATGAGCTTCGCGCCTTCGAGCGCGAGTACCGCAGCCGGTTGAAGTCCTACCTCGAGGGTCAGCTCCGCGAGCTGGACGCGAAGGCGGCCGTCGTGCCGAACCGCGGCCCGCAGCCGGCCGGCGTGGTCTCCGGGCAGACGCCGTACTCCGGCCCGCTGCCCAGCCGCGGCGGGTACGGTCCGGACCAGGGCTCGGACACCGGCGCCTCGCCCTACCCGTTCCAGGGCTGAGCCGGGGCGGTCCCCGGGCCGGCGGGAGCCACCGGCCCGTCGCCGTGCGGATGACGGCGTGCGGGGATCGCGGGACAACGGAAGACAACAGCGCGGTGATGCCCGGACCCGGTGTCCGGGCATCGCCGCGTTCCCGTCGGAGCGGGTCGAGGAGGGACGGATGCGGATCCAGGTACGGGTGCGACCGGGTGCCTCGCGGACCAGGGTCGGCGGGCGGTACGGGGACGACGTCCTCGTGGTCGCGGTGACCGCGCGAGCCGTCGACGGTCGGGCCACCGAGGCGTGCCTGCGGGCCGTCGCCGACGCCCTCGGGGTCCACGCCCGCGCCGTCAGCCTGCGCAGCGGTGCGACGAGCAGGACCAAGCTGCTCGACGTCGACGGCGACCCGGAGGCCCTCGCCGCCCGGCTCGCCGCGTTGCTCGAGGCGTGAGACATGCCCGGGACAGAATCTCCACGAGCGTCATATGTCACTCGGCGTGTTCTCTTGAGCACTTCACAGTAACCGCTATTCTGCCCGCACCACCCGGGTCGTGAACCGCGGCAGGCCGGAGAGCTCCGTCGGGGCCGGGGGTGGTACGTGGGGAGGGTGGTGTCGATGGCGGAGCGCAGGCAGGTACCGGCGCGGGCCCGGGGGCGGGCCGGGGCGGTCACGGACGTGCGGAGGGGTGAGACCGACGCGGGCGGGCCGGAGCTGCTGACGTCGGGGACCTCGGTGGAGACGCTGGCCGTCGTCACCGGATCCGAGCCGGTGCGCGTGACGGCCGCGGACTTCGCGGTGCGCGAGCAGGAGAGCCCGTGGACCGAGCAGGAGGTCCAGGCGGTCAGGACCGAGCTCCTGGTGGACATGCAGCGCCTGGAACAGGACGTCGTCCTGCTGGAGACCGGGCTCGCGGACGTGACCCGGCACAGCCTCGACGGGGCCGGTGACGACCACGCCGACACCGGGTCCAAGGCCTACGACCGGGAGCAGGAGCTGGGCTTCCTGACTACCACGCGGGCAACCCTCTTCCAGACCCGGCACGCCCTGGGCCGGATCGAGGACGGCACGTACGGCGACTGCGAGCTGTGCGGGCGGCCCATCGGCAAGCTCCGGCTCCAGGCGTTCCCCCGAGCGGTCCTCTGCGTCGCCTGCAAGCAGCGCCAGGAACGTCGCTGACCCCGCAGGACCCGCCGCCCGGCACGCCGCCCGTGCGGGCACCCGGGCAGCCGACCCCGGTGCCCGGCATGGCAGGGTGACCGTCATGGACGATCCCGCCGCCGTCGAGGACCCGCAGGAGGACGCCCCCTGCGACCAGCCGCCGGAGCGGCCGCACCGCAGGCTGCCCCGCTACCTCGCGGCGACCGCGGCCACCGTCGTGGCCGTCGACCAGGCGACCAAGGCGTGGATGGTCGAGCTGCTCCAGGGACGCGATCCGGTGCAGCTGGTCCCCGGGCTGCTCCAGCTCCGGCTGGTCCGCAACCCCGGCGCCGCCTTCTCCTTCGCCACCGGGACCACCTGGGTCTTCACGGTGATCGCGATCGTGGTGAGCGTCGTCATCATCCGGATCGCCCGCACCCTGGGCAGCGGCTGGTGGACCCTCGCCCTTGGGCTCATGCTCGGCGGAGCGCTCGGCAACCTCGTCGACAGGCTCCTCCGCTCGCCCGGGATCGGCCGGGGACACGTTGTCGACTTCGTCGAGTTGCCGGACTTCCCGGTGTTCAACGTCGCGGACTCGTGCCTGACCACGGCCGCGGTCCTCGTCGTGTGGCTCGGGATCCGCGGGATCGGCGTGGACGGGCGGCGGGTCGGTGACTGAGCGGCGACTGCTGCCGGTCCCGGACGGGCTGGCGGGTGAGCGGGTCGACGTCGGCCTCGCCCGGCTGCTGGGACTGTCCCGGTCCGCTGCGGCCGAGCTCGCAGCGGCCGGCGGGGTGCTCCTGGACGGCACCGCGGCGGCGAAGTCCGACCGGCTGGTCGCGGGGGCGCTGATCGAGGTGACGCTGCCGGACCCGCCGTCCTCGCCCGCCGTCGTCGCCGAGCCGGTGCCGGGCATGCGGATCGTGCACGACGACGACGACCTCGTGGTCGTGGACAAGCCGGTCGGCGTCGCCGCCCACCCGAGCCCGGGGTGGTCCGGACCGACGGTGGTCGGCGGGCTCGCCGCCGCCGGGTTCCGGGTCGCGACCTCGGGGGCCGCGGAGCGTCAGGGCGTGGTGCACCGGCTGGACGTCGGCACCAGCGGGCTCATGGTCGTGGCGAAGAGCGAGTCCGCGTACTCGGCTCTCAAACGGGCGTTCCGGGAGCGGACGGTCGACAAGACCTACCACGCGCTGGTGCAGGGCCACCCGGACCCGTTGCGCGGGACCGTCGACGCGCCCATCGGCCGCCACCCCACCCAGGACCATCGCTGGGCCGTCGTCTCCGGCGGCAGGCCGAGTGTCACCCACTACCAGGTGATCGAGGCGTTCCGGGCCGCGTCGCTCGTCGAGGTGCGGCTGGAGACCGGCCGCACCCACCAGATCCGGGTGCACTTCTCGGCGCTGAGGCACCCGTGCGTCGGCGACCTCACCTACGGCGCCGACCCGGTGCTCGCCGAGCGGCTCGGGCTGCGCCGGCAGTGGCTGCACGCCGTCCGGCTGTCCTTCGAGCACCCCGGGACGGGTGCCCCGGTCGAGTTCACCAGCGACTACCCGGAGGACCTGGGGATGGCGCTGGTGCGGATCTCGGCGGGGTGACGGATCGGCAGGCGGGTCGGCCGACGGATCAGTTGCCCGAGCTCTCGTAACGGCGCAGGCCCCTGCGGAACACCGCCCCGGCGACGACGACGCAGTAGCCGGCCACCAGCGGCGTCAGCAGGCCGACCCAGGAGTCCTGGCCGTGCCCGAGCACGGCGGCCGCGGGGTAGAAGCTGACGAAGGCGAACGGGATCACCACGGTCAGCGCGACCCGGATGCCCGCCGAGTACACCGAGACGGGGTACTTGGCCAGTTCCCCGACCTGGTGCAGCGCCGTCGGCAGCATGAACGACGCCCCGAAGACCCAGAAGCAGGCCGAGGTCGAGGCCAGCGTCACCGAGAGCTTGATGAGCACGGCGCTGAGGAACAGGGCCACCGCGAGGGCGATCCGCAGCGGGCTCCAGTCGACGTCGACCCGGGACAGCGACCAGGCCATGAGCAGTCCGCCGGTGAGCAGGTTGCCGACGCCGTTGAGCCCGACCGCGCCGCTCATCGTCTGCAGCACCACCGGGTAGGGGCGCACCAGGGTGTAGTCGAGGTCGCCCTGGTTCACCATCCACGGCAGGTACCAGGTGCCCTCGAAGCACAGCGACCCGACGCCCTCGGCGATGACGACGAGCGAGTAGATGAGGACCACCTCGGCGAGGGTCCAGCCGGCGAGGGTGGGGATCCGGGCGAAGACGGCGCCGAGGAAGATCACCCCGGTCGCCTGCATCATGATCGACGCAACGACGAGGATCCAGAAGTCGGCCTCGTACTCCAGCGCCGCGCGCAGGTGCGCGCCGAGGCAGCGGCGGTACATCCTGGCGGTCGCGATCGGACGGGTCGTCGTCATCATCAGCCTCCGTGCACCGTGAGCTGCCGGACGGCGAAGCGCCAGACGAGCCGACCGGCCACCCACAGGACGGTGACCCAACCGGCCTGGGTGAGCAGCAGGCCCAGCGCCTCGCCGCCGGTCGCCTGGCCCAGGTAGATCGCCGCCGGCGTCGCGGTGAGGCTCGCGAAGGGCAGCAGCATCGCCGTCGTCTGCAGCCAGGACGGCAGCAGCACCAGCGGGATGAGCGACCCCGACAGCAGCGCGACCAGCGAGGTCCTCGCCCACGCCACGCCCATGTAGTTCTGGGTCCAGAAGCACAGCAGCGTCGACAGGTAGACGACGAGGAACTTCAGCGGCACCACCGCGGCGATGCTCACCGCGAACAGGAGCAGTTGCGGCAGGTCGGGGACGGGGATGCCGCCGGTGACGAGAGCGATGGACCCGGCGACGGCGAAGGTCACCGCCAGCTCCAGCGCCGCCCGCCCGACGGTCTCCGCGAACCGGGCCGTCTGGTAGGTGACCGGCTTGACGAGGTCGAGCGAGACCAGACCGTCCCGGATCCGGGCCGCCATCCGGAAGTCCCCGTAGGCGGAGACGAGCGAGCTGGTGACGAAGGCAACCAACAGGTAGGCCTTCATCTGCGGCCAGGTGTACCCGCCGAAGTCCTTCCCTGACTCCAGCAGCAGCCGCCAGACGTAGAGCATGGCCAGCAGTTGGAAGAACACCGCGAACAGGCCGAGCACGAAGTTCGCCCGGTAGGTGAGGACGGTGCGGGCGGAGACCTTCACCATGCACAGGTAGGCGCGTGCCGCCACCACCGGTCCCGTGGTGCTGAGCGGGGGCGGTGGTGCCGGGGCCGGACGCGGGGCGGGGATCGTCGTCGTCACGCGCCGACCCCCGCGCCGACCCCGTCCTCCGCCGGCTCCAGCTCCAGCTCCCCGGAGTAGACCTTGCGGACGACGTCCTCGATCGCCGGCTCGTCGATGAGCAGGTCGTCGATCTCGGCGAGCGACGAGGCGGTCGCGATGACCTGCCCCGCGGTGAGCACGAACCGGTCGAACCGGATGGTGAACTCGCCGGGCGAACCGCCGGGAGTCACCTCGGCGTCCGGCAGCAGGGCGGCGACCGACTGCGGGTCGACGTCGGTGGTGAGCCGCACGTGCATGCACCGTTCCCGCGCGAAGGTGTCCTTGACCCCGTCGAGCCCGCCGTCGTAGATGATCCGGCCGCCGTCGATGATGGCGATCCGGCGGCAGACGTCCTCGATGTCCCCGAGGTCGTGGGTGGTGAGGATGAGCGTCGTCCCGTCGGCGACCAGCCGGCGGAGGAAGTCGCGGACCCGGTCCTTGACGGCGATGTCCAGCCCGATCGTGGGCTCGTCGAGGTAGACGATCCCCGGCCGGTGCAGCAGGGCGGCGGCGAGGTCGGCCCGCATCCGCTGCCCCAGCGACAGCTTGCGCGCGGTGACCGGCAGCAGCTCGCCGAGCTCCAGCACCTCGTCGAACCGCGCCAGCTGGGCCCGGTAGTCCGCCGGGCCGATGCCGTACATGTCCCGCAGCAGCGCCAGCGACTCCCGGACCGGGAGGTCCCACCACAGCTGGGTGCGCTGGCCGAACAGCACGCCGACCTGACGGGCGTTCGCGATCCGGTCCCGGTGCGGGACGATCCCGCCCACCACGACCTCGCCGGAGGTGGGCACGAGGATGCCGCTGAGCAGCTTGACGGTCGTCGACTTGCCTGCGCCGTTCGGCCCGACGTAGGCGACGGCCTCGCCGGGCTCGATGGACAGGCTGACGTGGTCGACGGCCGACGTCGTGGTGTACCGCCGGGTGACCAGGTGCCTCAGCGAGCCGCGGAGCCCCTCGCTCTTGTCGGGGCGCCGGAAGACCTTGGTGAGTTCCCTGGCTTCGATCACTGGCATGACCGCCATCGTTGCAGCGGGCACCGACGGTCTCATCCGAATAACCGGCGCCCCCGGCGCGAGTCGTCCGGTTCACGGGGGTCCGTCCGGGCGCCGCCGTGGCTCCCGCGCGCCGTCGGACGGGCGACCTAGACTCGTCGCGACCCGGTGCCCGCCGGGTCGTCGCGGCCCCCCCGAGAGCGAGGCGCTCCATGCCGTCCGGTCAGGCCAAGGCCGAGACCTTCGTCCATCTGCACAACCACACCGAGTACTCGATGCTCGACGGGGCTGCGAAGATCGACGACCTGTTCGCCACCGCGGTCGAGTTCGGGATGCCGGCGCTGGCGATCACCGACCACGGGTACCTGTTCGGGGCGTACGAGTTCTGGCGGGCGTCGAAGAAGTACGGGGTCAAGCCGGTCATCGGGCTGGAGGCGTACCTGACGCCGGGGACGGCGCGGCGGGACCGGTCGCGGGTGCGCTGGGGGGACGGCTCGCGCGACGACGTGTCCGGCGGCGGTGCCTACACCCACTTCACCCTGTGGTCGGAGACCACCCAGGGCATGCACAACCTGTTCCGGATGGGGTCGCTGGCCTCCCTGGAGGGCCACCTGTACAAGCCGCGGATGGACCGCGAGCTGTTGAACACCTACGGCAAGGGGCTCATCGCGACGACGGGCTGCCCCTCGGGCGAGGTGCAGACCCGGCTGCGGTTCGGGCAGTACCGGGAGGCGCTCGAGGCTGCGGCGGAGTTCCGCGACATCTTCGGCGAGGGCAACTACTACTGCGAGCTGATGGACCACGGCCTGGAGATCGAGCGCCGGGTGCGTGAGGACCTGCTCCGGCTGGCGAGGGACCTGCAGCTCCCGCTGGTGGCAACCAACGACCTGCACTACGTGCGCCCGGAGGACGCGCAGGCGCATGCGGTGCTGCTGTGCGTGCAGTCCGGGTCGACGCTGGCCGACCCGAAGCGGTTCAAGTTCGACGCCGACAGCTTCTACCTGTGGTCGGCGGAGGAGATGCGGACCAAGTGGCGGGACTTCCCGGATGCCTGCGACAACACGTTGCTCATCGCGGAGCGGTGCAACGCGACGTTCACCGAGGGTGCGAACCTCATGCCGCGCTTCCCCGTCCCCGAGGGGGAGAGCGAGGAGTCCTGGTTCGTCAAGGAGGTCGAACGCGGGCTGCACCGCCGCTACCCCGCCGGGATCCCCGACGAGGTGCGGAAGCAGGCCGAGTACGAGGTCGGCGTGATCTGCCAGATGGGCTTCCCCGGCTACTTCCTCGTGGTCGCCGACTTCATCGGCTGGGCGAAGTCCCAGGGCATCCGGGTGGGGCCGGGGCGCGGCTCGGCCGCGGGGTCGCTGGCGGCCTACGCGGTGGGGATCACCGATCTCGACCCGTTGCCGCACGGGCTGATCTTCGAGCGGTTCCTCAACCCGGAACGGGTCTCCATGCCCGACGTCGACGTGGACTTCGACGAGCGCAGGCGCGGTGAGGTGATCCGTTACGTCACGGAGAAGTACGGCGAGGACCGGGTCTCCCAGATCGTCACCTACGGAACGATCAAGGCGAAGCAGGCGCTGAAGGACGCCTCCCGGGTGCTGGGCTACCCGTTCTCGATGGGGGAGCGGCTGACCAAGGCGATGCCGCCCGCGGTGATGGGCAAGGACATCCCGCTGTCGGGGATCTTCGACAAGGACCATCCCCGGTACGCGGAGGCGGAGGAGTTCCGCCAGCTGCACGCCTCGGACCCGGAGATCACCCGGATCGTGGCGACGGCGCGGGGGCTGGAGAACCTCAAACGGCAGTGGGGGGTGCACGCCGCCGGGGTGATCATGTCCAGCGAGCCGCTGATCGACCACATCCCGATCATGCGACGGGAGCAGGACGGCGCGATCATCACGCAGTTCGACTACCCGACCTGCGAGACCCTCGGCCTGCTGAAGATGGACTTCCTGGGCCTGCGCAACCTCACCGTCATCGACGACGCGCTGAACAACATCGTTGCCAACGGCAAGGAGCCGCTGGATCTTGAGGTGATCTCGAAGACCCTCGACGACAAGCCGACCTACGAGCTGCTGGCCCGGGGGGACACCCTGGGGGTGTTCCAGCTCGACGGCGGGCCGATGCGGTCGCTGCTGCGGGCGATGCGTCCGGACAACTTCGAGGACATCTCCGCGGTCATCGCGCTGTACCGGCCCGGCCCGATGGGGATGAACTCGCACACGAACTACGCGCTGCGCAAGAACGGGATGCAGCAGGTCACGCCGATCCATCCCGAGCTCGCCGAGCCGCTGGCCGACATCCTCGACACCACCTACGGCCTGATCGTCTACCAGGAGCAGGTGCAGCGAGCCGCGCAGAAGCTGGCCGGGTACTCCCTGGGCCAGGCCGACCTGCTGCGCCGGGCGATGGGCAAGAAGAAGAAGGAGATCCTCGACAAGGAGTTCGTGCCGTTCCAGGCGGGGATGCGCGAGCGCGGCTACTCCGACGAGGCCGTCCAGGCGGTGTGGGACGTGCTGGTGCCCTTCGCGGGGTACGCGTTCAACAAGGCGCACACCGCCGGGTACGGGCTGGTGTCCTACTGGACGGCCTACCTCAAGGCGAACTACCCGGCCGAGTACATGGCCGCCCTGTTGACCAGCGTCCGCGACGACAAGGACAAGTCGGCGCTGTACCTCAACGAGTGCCGCCGGATGGGCATCAAGGTGCTGCCGCCGGACGTCAACTCCTCCGACGCGAACTTCACCCCGGTCGGGACCGACATCCGGTTCGGGCTGACCGCCATCCGCAACGTCGGGGCGAACGTCGTGGAGGCGATCGTGGCCGCCCGGAGGGCCAAGGGCGCCTACACTTCCTTCGAGGACTTCCTGCGCAAGGTGCCGGCGGTGGTCTGCAACAAGCGGACCATCGAGTCGCTGATCAAGGCGGGTGCCTTCGACTCCCTCGGCCAGACCCGCCGCGGTCTGGTGAGCGTGCACGAGACCTACGTCGACGCGCTGATCAGCGTGAAGCGGCAGGAGGCCATGGGCCAGGACTCCCTGTTCGCGGCCTTCGACTCCGGGCCGTCGGTGGAGTCGGCGGGGCTGCCGCCGGTGCCGGAGGCGGAGTGGGACAAGCCCACCCTGCTGGCCCACGAGCGGGAGATGCTCGGGCTCTACGTCTCCGACCACCCGCTGTTCGGCCTGGAGCACGTGCTGGCCCGGGAGGCCGACTGCGCGATCGCCTCGCTGACCTCCGACGAGGGACGCCCGGACGGCGCGACGGTGACCATCGCCGGGATGATCAGTTCGCTGCAGCGCAAGCTGACCAAGAACGGCAACCCCTGGGCCATCGCCACCGTGGAGGACCTCGACGGCGCCATCGAGGTGCTGTTCTTCCCGCAGACCTACCAGACCGTCTCCACGGTGCTGGCCGAGGACCTGGTGGTCACCGTCAAGGGCCGGGTCAACCGCCGCGACGACGTGCCGACCATCTACGCCGCCGAGCTCGGCCTGCCCGACACCTCCGACGGCGAGCACGGGCCGATCGTGGTGACCCTGGCGACGGCCCGGTGCACCTCTCCCGTCGTCGAGCGGCTGAAGGACGTCCTGGCGACCCATCCGGGCGCGACCGAGGTCCACCTCCGGCTCACCCAGCCCGGTCGCAGCGTCCTGATGCGCATCGACGACCGGTGGCGGGTCACCCCGTCACCCGCACTCTTCGGCGACCTCAAGGCCCTGCTCGGCCCGAGCTGCCTCTGCTGACGACGGAGGGCACGGGCGTTGCCGACGGAGGGCACGGCCGCTGACCGCCACCGTCGTCGGAACCGGGGCAAAGGCAACAGGTGGGACGGTAAGGGTGGCCATCAGGACGCGGATGTCGCGTCGAATCGGGTAACTGTGTCCGAGCGCTCCAGTTCGCTGCCTAGGATGTCGAGGCTGCCAGGGGCCATGTGATGCGTGGGCCCGGTGGAACGAACGGGGACCACCGCGGACGATGAGGTGTGTGGCCCCGCAGAAATGATGGGGCGCGACGAGCGTCCCCGGACCGGAGGGGATCCGTGGACAACCGCTACCCGGCGTCGGCCGGGGGAGAGCAGCCGGGGGAGACTCCCGGCACCGAGCCTGGGGTTCCGGGAACCCCGCAGCCACCCGCGGCGCAGCCGCCAGGGCCGGCGCAGCCACCGGCGGCCCCGCCAGCGGCTCCGACAGCCCCGATGAGCGTGCCGCCGACCGCACAGATGCCGCCGCAGCCGTACCCCGGGCAGCAGCCCGGCCAGCAGCCCTACCCGGGCCAGCAGCCCTACCCGGGCCAGCAGCCCCAGCAGCCGTACCCGGGGCAGCAGGCCCAGCAGCCGTACCCGGGCCAGCAGCCCTACCCCGGGCAGCAGCAGCCCCAGCAGCCGTACCCCGGGCAGCAGCCGGGCCAGTACCCGGCTGCCGCGCCCCCGCCGCCGGGAACTCCCCAGTCGGAGACGCTGGGCGGCCCGGGCAGCCCCTATGCCGTCTCCTCGGTCGTGCCCCCCAACGGCCCGAAGAAGCGCAGGGGCAAGGGAGCGCTCGTCGCGGTCCTCGGCTCCGTCGTCCTCGTCTCCGCCATCATCGGTGGCGGCGTCTACGCGCTGCAGGCGCTCTCCGGTGGCAGCGGGGGACAGCCGGAGGAGCGGGTGCCGGGCACCGCCGTGCTCTTCGCCGAGTTCGACTTCGACCCGGCTGCCGACCAGAAGATCGACGCGATCCGCTTCCTGCAGAAGCTGCCCGACGTGGGTGAGGGACTCACCGACACGTCGGACCTGCGCAAGTGGGCCTACGAGCAGCTGGCGAAGGAGGAGTCGGACTTCCCCGCCTTCTCCGAGGTCGATCCCTGGCTCGGTGACCGGGGAGCCATGGCCGTCGTGCCGAACGGCAAGGAGGCCGAGCCACTGCTGGTGCTCCAGGTGAAGGACGACGCGAAGGCCGAGGCGACCCTCAAGGACATCGCCGCGAAGAAGCCGGACGACACCGCCTTCGTCGTCGACAGCGGCTGGGCCGTCATCGGCGAGACCCAGAAGATCGTCGACCAGGCCGTCGCCGACGCCAAGAAGTCACCGCTGTCCAAGGCGGCGAACTTCACCGCGGACCGGGACGCGCTCGGTGAGGACGGCGTCGCCGCGATCTGGTACGACGCCGGCGCCGCGCTCCCGCTGCTGCAGGGCTCGGCGTCCTCCGTCGGCGGCGGGGCGTTCAGCTCCCTGCCGATGCAGGACGTCAAGGGGCACGGGACGATGATCCTCCGCTTCGACGGCCCGCAGCTCGAGCTCGCCGGCGAGATGGACGCGGGCGAGGTGCCCGCGTCGATGAAGGGCGCGACCGGCACCGGGATCGAGACCCTGCCGGCCAACAGCCTCGGCGCCTTCGGCGTCGCCGGGTTCGGCGAGGGCATGAAGAGCCAGTGGAGCGACTTCAAGAAGGGCATGGAGGCCAGCGGCGGCGCCGACGCCGTCAACCAGCTCCAGCAGCTCACCGGGCTGAGCCTGCCCGAGGACCTGCCGGCAGTGTTCGGCGACCAGCTCGCCGTCGCCGTCGGTAGCCTCGGATCCGGCGGTTCCCCGGAGATCGGGATCCGGGTGAAGACCGACAGTCCCAAGGTCGGCCAGATCGTGACGAACATCAAGCCGATGATCCAGAGTGCGCTCCCGACCGGCCAGCTCATGCAGGTCCCGGACGGCTGGGTGTTCGCGAGCACCGAGGCGCAGGCGCGGGCGATGAGTTCCGATGGCAACCTCGGCGAGTCCGAGCTCTTCAAGTCGGTCGTCCCCGACGCGTCGAAGGCCACGGTCGCCGGGTACGTCGACCTGACCGCCGTCGCCAAGTCCGGGGAGAGCGACCCCGAGACCACCAAGGTGCTCGAGGCACTCAAGGCCGCCGGGGTCTCGGTGACCATGGACGGCGACCGGATCAAGTTCAGTCTCAGGGTGGGGTCACGCTGAGTCCTGATGCACCGTCCGCCGCGTTCCGGTGTCGTGCCCCTCGTCCTCGACGTCACCTGGGTGTTCACGGTGCTGGTCGGCGGGGCCCTGCTCGGCCTCGCCTGGCGGGTCGTCGTCCCCTTCGTGCAGGAGTGGAGCGACCCGGCGGAGGCCGGTGTCGCCGCGGACGGGACCATGGCCGTGTTCGAGGTCCTCGCCGGGCTGGTGACCGGCTGCGTCCTGCTGCGGTGGCCGGGCAGGAGCCGGCTGCGCCGGTTCCTCCTCACCGCCGCCGCGACGGTCGGTGCCGGCTGGGTCGCCGTGGCGACGGCCTGGGTCCTCGTGGACTGGACGCCCGCGGCCCCCGGGGTCGCCATGGTGTGGCCGGTGTCCGCCGTGGCGACGGTGTTCCTCGGCTCCTGCCTCGCCATGGCGCTGTGGCCGGTGCCCCGCGCCGAGGTCCTGCCCCCCGGCCGCGGCGAGGTCCTGCCCTCGGGCGACCCCGGCCCCCGGCCGTAGACTCTGCCTGTGATCCGCCGACTCGACCTGCGAGGCAAGTCCCTGCGCTCCCGGGAGCTGCTCGACGTCGTCCCCCGGGCGGCCGTCGACGTCGAGCACGCCGTGGAGAAGGTCCGTCCCATCTGCGAGGACGTCAGAGCCAACGGTGAGCGGGCGCTCGTCGAGCTCACCGAGCGGTTCGACGGGGTCCGCATCTCCTCGGCGAGGGTCGACCCCGAGGTCCTGGAGCGGGCGCTCGCCGCGCTCGATCCGGCGGTGCGCGCCGGCCTGGAGGAGTCCATCGCCAGGGCCCGCCGGGTGCACGCCGTCCAGTTGCCGCCCGACCACACCACCCAGGTCGTGCCGGGCGGCACGGTCACCCAGCGCTGGGTGCCGGTCAGCCGGGTCGGCCTGTACGTGCCGGGAGGACTCGCGGTCTACCCGAGCAGCGTGGTCATGAACGTCGTGCCGGCCCAGGAGGCCGGTGTCACCTCGCTCGCGGTGACCAGCCCGCCGCAACGGGACAACCCGCAGGGTTTCGAGAACCTCCCGCACCCGACGATCCTCGCCGTCTGCGCCCTGCTCGGCGTCGACGAGGTGTACGCGGTCGGCGGGGCGCAGGCCGTCGCGATGTTCGCCTACGGGGTCCGCGACGCCGAGGGCGAGCGGGTGTGCGAGCCGGTCGACCTGGTCACCGGCCCGGGGAACATCTGGGTGGTCGCGGCCAAGCGGCTGCTCAAGGGGGTCATCGGTATCGACTCGGAGGCCGGGCCGACGGAGATCGCGGTCCTGGCCGACGACTCGGCCGACCCGGTGCACGTCGCCGTCGACCTCATCAGCCAGGCCGAGCACGACCCGCTGGCGGCCTCGGTGCTGGTCACCGACTCCGAGGACCTCGCGGACCGGGTCGAGGCGGAACTGGAGCGCAGGGTTCCCGCGACCAAGCACGTCGAGCGGATCCGGACGGCGCTGTCCGGCCAGCAGTCCGGGATCGTGCTCGTCGACGACCTGGAGGCGGGGCTGGAGGTGGTCGACGCCTACGCGGCGGAGCACCTGGAGATCCAGACCAGGGACGCCGCGGCCGTCGCGGTGCGGGTGCGCAACGCGGGCGCCATCTTCGTCGGCCCGTGGGCTCCGGTGAGTCTCGGCGACTACTGCGCCGGGTCCAACCACGTGCTGCCGACCGGAGGGTGCGCGCGTCACTCGAGCGGACTCGGGGTCCAGTCCTTCCTGCGTGGTGTCCAGGTCATCCGGTACGAGGAGTCCGCCCTGCGTGACGTCGCGGCGCACGTTCTCGCGCTGTCGGCGGCCGAGGACCTGCCGGCCCACGGCGAGGCGATCACCGCCCGCCTCCCCGACGACGGTCGGTGACACCCCGTCGCCGGAGGCGAACCTCGGTCGGGCCGGTGCCGTCCGACCGTAGACTTGTCGGGTGCCTTCCACCGTCCCGTCCCCCGTCGTGACGCGCCTGCCGCTCCGCGACGATCTGCGCGGCCGCACCCCCTACGGGGCTCCGCAGATCGACGTGCCGATCCGGCTGAACACCAACGAGAACTCCTACGACGTCCCGGACGAGGTCGCCGACGCCGTCCTCGACGCGATCCGCGAGGAGGTGCGCCACCTCAACCGGTACCCGGACCGGGAGTTCGGCGCCCTCAGGGAGGACCTCGCCGTCTACCTCGGTCACGACCTCGCCGCAGAGCAGGTCTGGGCCGGCAACGGCAGCAACGAGGTGCTGCAGCACCTCCTGCAGGCATTCGGCGGCCCGGGGCGGACGGCGCTGGGGTTCACCCCCGCGTACTCCATGCACCCGGTGATCGCCCGCTGCACGGGCACGGCCTGGATCGACGGCCGGCGGGGCAGCGGCACCGACGAACGGGACCCCTTCGACCTCACCCCCGAGCTCGCCGCGGCCCAGGTCCGCGAGCACGACCCCGACGTGGTCTTCCTGTGCTCGCCGAACAACCCGACCGGCACCGCGCTCGGGCTCGACGTCGTCACCGCCGTGTACCGGGCCTGCCGCGGCATGGTCGTGGTGGACGAGGCCTACGCCGAGTTCGCCCGGGAGGGCACGGCGAACGCGCTGACCCTGCTGTCGGGGCGTGAGCGGCTCGTCGTCACCCGCACCATGAGCAAGGCCTTCGCCCTGGCCGGGGCCCGGGTCGGGTACCTCGCGGCCGACCCCGGCGTCTGTGACGCCCTGCGGCTGGTCCGGCTGCCGTACCACCTCTCCTCGTTGACCCAGGCCGCGGCGCGGGCGGCGCTGTGGTACGCGGACGTGCTGCTGTCCACCGTGCAGGTGATCAAGATCCAGCGGGACCGGATCGTCGCGGAGCTGCCCGACCTCGGCCTGCACCCGGTGCCGAGCGACGCCAACTTCGTCCTCTTCGGCGGGCTGGACGACGCCGCGGCGACCTGGCGCGGGCTGCTGTCCCGCGGGGTGCTGGTGCGCGACGTCGGCCTGCCCGGTTACCTGCGGGTGACCGCGGGGACCCTGGAGGAGACCGACGGCTTCCTCGACGCGCTCGCGGACACCCTGCTCGACCCGCCGGGCGCCGCGCTCTCGGAGCCGGCGGCCGAGGAACCCGGGCCGGAGAGCGACGCGGAGGCCGGCCGGTGACCCGGGTGGCCCGCGTGGAGCGGATGACCAAGGAGTCCAAGGTCGTCGTCCACCTCGACCTCGACGGCACCGGCTCGGCGGAGATCTCCACCGGGGTCGGCTTCTACGACCACATGCTCGTCAGTCTCGCCAAGCACGCCCTGCTCGACCTCACCGTGCGGGCCGACGGGGACGTGCACGTCGACGCCCACCACACCGTGGAGGACGTCGCCATCGTCCTCGGCACCGCCCTGCGTGAGGCGCTCGGTGACAAGGCCGGCATCCGACGGTTCGGCGATGCCCTGGTGCCCCTCGACGAGGCGCTCGCGCAGGCGGTGGTCGACGTGTCCGGCCGGCCGTACTGCGTGCACACCGGGGAGCCCGCCGGCCAGGAGCACGTCGTCATCGGCGGGTGCTACGTCGGCTCGCTGACCCGGCACGTGTTCGAGACCCTCGCCCACACCGCGGGCATCGCCCTGCACGTGCGGGTGCTGTCCGGTCGCGACCCGCACCACGTGGTGGAGGCCCAGTTCAAGGCCGTCGCCAGGGCGCTGCGGTCGGCGATCGAGCCGGACTCCCGGGTGGACGGCGTCCCGAGCACCAAGGGGACTCTGTGACGGGTCGCCCCGAGGTCGTCGTCCTCGACCACGGGTCGGGCAACGTCCGGTCGGCGGTGCGGGCCCTGGAACGCGCCGGTGCCGCGGTGACGCTCACGGCGGACCGCGCGGCAGCCGAGGACTGCGACGGGCTGGTCGTGCCCGGGGTCGGTGCCTTCGCCGCGGTCGCGGCCGGGCTGCGGGCCGTCGGCGGTGACCGCATCGTGGAACGTCGCCTGGCCGGAGGGCGGCCGGTGCTCGGGATCTGCGTCGGGCTCCAGGTCCTCTTCCAGCGCTCGACCGAGCGCGGCGCGGGCGACGCCGTGGGACTCGGCGAGTGGCAGGGGACCGTGGAGCGTCTCCCTGCCGCCGTGGTCCCGCACATGGGCTGGAACACCGTCGCGACCCCCGAGGACACCCGGCTGTTCGCGGGCGTCGAGGAGGAACGCTTCTACTTCGTGCACTCCTACGCCGTGCGGCACTGGGACCACACCGTCCGGGACGTGGCCGTCTCCCGGTTCCCGGAGCCGCTGGTGACCTGGGCCGAGCACGGCACCCGGTTCGTCGCCGCCGTCGAGGACGGGCCGCTGGCCGCGACCCAGTTCCACCCGGAGAAGTCCGGCGACGCCGGGGCGCACCTGCTGCGCAACTGGGTCGTCGGCCTCGGCTGAGGTCGGGGTCGGTCTCGGGTGAGCGCTGTGGGTGCCGGGTGAGCAGGGAACGGGCCAGGCGGCGGGCCGAGCGGGAGGCACTGGCCGCCGTGGAGCGGGAACGCCGGGCCAGGGCGGTGGAACGACGGCGCCGGAGGGCGGAGCGGCTCTCCGCGGTCACGGCACCGCTGGCTTCGGTCACCGCAGTGATGCGTCGTCGCCGGGTCGGCAGTGCCCTGCTCCGGCAGCGGGGCCGGCAGAACGGCGCGCTGCTCGCCGTCCTGTTGCCGGCGCACACCGCGTTGTGGCTGCTGCAGCCGTCGTGGGCGTGGCGGTGGTCGGCCCTGGCGCTCACCGTGCTGCTCTGGCCCGTGCTCACCGTGCTGCTCTTCGACCGCCGGCCGACCCGCTGACCTGCTGACCCGTTGACCAGGTACCGTCACCTGGCCCCTGCCCCCGACCTGGAGGAACCATCGTGACCGCTCAGCCGACCCAGCTCCCGCCCCTGCAGTTGCTCCCGGCCGTCGACGTCGCCGGGGGCAGGGCGGTCCGGCTCGTCCGGGGGGAGGCCGGCACCGAGACCTCCTACGGCGACCCGCTCGAGGCCGCGCTGGCCTGGCAGTCCGCCGGCGCCGAGTGGATCCACCTGGTGGACCTGGACGCCGCGTTCGGGCGGGGGTCCAACCGGGACCTGCTGGCCCGGGTCGTCGGCGCCGTGGACGTCCGGGTGGAGATGAGCGGTGGCATCCGGGACCAGGCCGGCCTGGACGCGGCGATGGCCACGGGATGCGCACGGGTGAACCTCGGCACCGCCGCCCTGGAGGACCCCGAGTGGACCCGCAGGGCGATCGCCGACTACGGCGACCGGGTGGCGGTCGGTCTGGACGTGCGCGGCACGACCCTCGCCGCCCGGGGGTGGACACGGGACGGCGGTGACCTGTGGGAGACCCTCGCCCGGCTGGACGTCGACGGGTGCTCGCGGTACGTGGTGACCGACGTCACCAAGGACGGCACCCTGCGGGGGCCGAACCTCGACCTGCTGCGCGAGGTGTGCGCGCGCACCGACCGGCCGGTGGTGGCCAGCGGGGGAGTGTCCACCCTCGCCGATCTGGAGGCGCTCCGGACGCTCGTCCCGCTCGGGGTCGAGGGCGCGATCGTCGGCAAGGCCCTCTACGCGGGGGCGTTCACCCTGGAGCAGGCCCTGGCGGTCGCCGGGTCCGGCACCGGCCGGTAACCCGGGTCCGGCACCGGCCGGTAAACCGGTCGTCCGCTGTCCGGGGCGGCTGCGAGCATGGCGGGGTGACCCTCTCCCGTTACCGCGACGTGCTGCGCCTGCCCGGGATCACGCGTCTCCTGGTCTTCGCCGCCCTCGCCCGGGTTCCGCAGGCGATGGCGGGGATCGCGCTGACCCTGCACGTCGTCCTCACCCTGGACAGGGGATACGCGGCGGCGGGACTGGTGGGCGCGGCGGCGACGGTCGGCCAGGCGCTGGGAGCGCCATGGCGGGGCAGGGCCGTGGACAGATACGGCCTGCGCCGGGCGTTGCTGCCGTCGGTCGTGGTGGTGATCGTGGTCTGGGGGATCGCGCCCTTCGTCGGGTACGGCGGTCTGCTCGTGGCCTCGGTCGTCGGCGGGGTGCTCGGGATACCGATCTTCACCGTGATCCGCCAGTCGCTCGCCGTGCTGGCCCCGGAGCGGCTGAGGCGAAGCGCCTTCGCCCTCGACTCGGTGGGGATCGAGATCTCGTACATGATCGGGCCGATGCTGGCGGTCCTGGTGTCGACCCAGGTGTCGACCACGGCAGCCCTGCTCGGCATCGGCGCCATGATGGCCCTCTCGGGGATCGCCTTGATGATCTTCGATCCACCGACCCGGTCCGCTGCCGCCGAGGCTCCTCCGGTGCAGGGACAGGGACAGGGCCAGGGGTCGGTGCCGAGGTCTGGGGCTGCGCGGCGGCAGCCGTGGAGCCGACGGCTTCCGGTGCTCGCGCGGCCCTCCTGGTTCGGCAGCGCCCTGATCGCCGTCCTGGGGGTGACGGCCGGTGCCGCCGTCGTGTTGGCCGGCACGGACGTCGCGTTGGTCGCCCTGTTGCGGGAACAGGACGCGGTGCAGCTCCTCGGCGTCATGTTCGTGTGCTGGTGCGGAGGGTCGATGGTGGGCGGGGTCGTGTACGGCGCCCTGTCGCGACCCGTTCCGTCCCAGGTCCTGCTGCTGGGACTCGCCGTGCTCACCCCGCCGGTGGGGCTGGCGACCTCCCCGGTGGCCCTCGGCGTCCTGCTGGCCGTCGCCGGCGGGTTGTGCGCCCCGGTGATCGTCGCGACGACCGAGGCGGTGAGCCGCCTGGTCCCGGAGGAGTCCCGGGGCGAGGCGATGGGATGGCACGGATCCTCGATGACGATCGGGACCGCGCTGGGTGCTCCCGTCGCAGGTGCGGTCATCGACGCGTTCGGTGCCTGGGCGGGGTTCCTCGGCGTCGGCCTCGTCGGAGGTGTGCTGGCTGCCCTCGGTCTCGCCGCGCAGAGATCGCGTGAGGCGCGCGGGGCTCTTGTTCCGGGCGCCGTGGTCCCCGGCCAGGCTGCCCCTGCCGTCCCCGGCGCTCTCCCGGATCCCACCGAGAGCGTGCCGGAGATCGTGCACTGATCGGACGCGGACGCGGGGGCGGACTCGGCGGTGGGCTCGGCATCAGCCGGAGCGCCGTGGTCAGAAGGGCGGCGCGTCGTCCGGCAGGGGGTCCGACAGGGGGCGAGGGGGATCCGGCCGCGCAGCGGCGGGTGCCGGAGGGGCATGGGGCACCCCAGCGGCGGGTGCCGGAGGGGCGTGGATCAGCCCCGGCTGTCGCCGTGGTGGGGCCAGGGGCACCGGCTCTCGGCGGTGGTTCCTGCCGAGCGGGGTGGTCCAGATCAGGGTTCCCGGGGGATCCGCGTCCGAGGTGGAGGCGCGCACCCGGTACCCGCCACGGTGCTTGAGGAGGTGGTGGTGTCGGCACAGGGTGATGAGGTTGCACTCGCAGGTGGGCCCGTGCGGGTAGGGAGTGCGGTGATCGAGGTCGCATCTGCGGGTGGGCTGGTGGCAACCGGGGAAGGAGCAGGTGCCGTCTCGGAGGGCCAGATGTCGCTCCGTGGCTCGCCCCGGCCGGTAGGTGGGGGTGAACGTGGAGGTACCCAGACCCTGCAGGGTGCCGTGGCGGTCGTCGACCGCAGCGCACCGCCAGGTACCCGTTGCGAGCAGGTCGCGAACGGCGGCGGGTGGTACCGGGCCGTATCCGGCGAGGTCCGCGGTGCTCGGAGTGGGGTGGGTCGTTCCGGGAGAGGAGTCGGCGGCGTCCCGGGCGAGGCCGGTCAGTGTCGCCAGGGGAACGGTGACCACGACCGCGGGACGCCTGGGGCCCCTCGGCGGGGTCCTCGGGGGTGCGGCCGCCGTGCTCGGGACTGCCGCCGTGTCCTGCCCCGTGGCGGTGGCGAGAGTCTCGGCGAAGACGTCGACGAAGGCGTCGGCGCGTCGCTGGTCCGCGCTGCGGTGGTCTCCCGGGGTCCGCGAGGCCGCGGCGAGACGGTCCAGGGCGGACTGCACGGTGAGCATCCCGGTGGCGGGAAGGCAGGCCCACACCTCTCCCATTCCCTCCGGCAGCGGGGTGCAGATCACCTGGCGCTGGCGGCGTTGCTGCTGATGACGCCGATCGGCTCCCGCAGGGTCGGCGTCGATCACTGCGCGGGCCAGCGAACGGCGCAGGGCCGGGACGTTCTGACGCCCGGCCGCGGGCAGGACGGCAGCCTGCACCGCGCGGGCGGTGGAGGAGTCCAGGTCGGTCGTGGTGGCCACGATGGCCTGGACCTTGGGCCAGTCCAGGGCACCGGTGGCGAGTGCCTGGAGCGTCTCCGGCAGCCGGGCGGTCAGTTCGTGGGCGGCGCTGACCCTGGCCTGGCTGGCGCACTCCGACATCCCGCACGTCAGGGCGATCTCGGTCACGACGGCGCGGTGAGCGAGTTCCTCGTCGGTCGGCTCGCCCGGTCTCCGGCGGGTGGGGGCGGGCTCCGGGTGGGAGGTCCACCTGTCCAGCAGTTCGGCGGCCGCGCGCAGTTGCGCCGCCATGGCCCAGGAGGCCATCCGCTGCCCGGCCGCCACCAGGTCGAGCACCCCGTCGTCGTCGAGCTCCGTCAGGTTCTCGGCAAGGAGGTCCTCCACGGCCGCGGCCAGCACACCCCCGGCGGAGGCGGTCAGCAGCTCCCGCAGGTGTGCCCGCAGCGACGACTCCAGAGCATCGACCGAGCCGCTCACCCCCGTGGATTCGAACACCTGTCCACCGTAGGTCCCGCCACCGACAGTTCGTGCCGCCGATGCCGAGCCGCCGAGGGCTTCGCCCTTCGCCTCTCGCCCCGCGCCGTCCCGCCGGAAGACAGCCCCGGACGGACGACAGGTCCGTCGGTCAGTGGACCGACCCAGATCCGTCGGTCAGTAGACCGGCCCGGTGAGCCGTTCGCCGGGGCCGTGACCGGGCGGGTCGGGGATCAGCGAGGCCTCCCTGAACGCGAGCTGGAGGCTGCGCAGACCGTCCCGCAGGGGGCGGGCGTGGAAGTCGCCGATCTCGGTGGCCGCGGCCGTGACCAGCCCCGCGAGGGCGGTGATGAGCTTCCTGGCCTCGTCGAGATCCGGCTCGGTGTCCTCGGCCAGCCCGCAGCGCACCGCGGAGGCGCTCATCAGGTGCACGGCCACCGCTGTGATCACCTCGACGGCGCCCACCTCGGAGATCCGCCTGGCGGTGTGGTCCTCGTCCTGCGAGTCGGCGGTGCGTGATCGACGCGATCGAGGGGAGCTGCTGGGCTGGTCCGTCGACATGCTGGTACCCTTTCATGCTGACCGGCCAGATCATGATGCTGTGTGAGCACGATGAGCACGGCGGAGCGGTCTGGCGCGCAAGTGGAGTCTCTCCCACCCGTCACCCCGGTTCGTTCGGGGCCTCCCGTCCGTGGGCGGTGGTGCCGGGTTCTGGTCCCTCCGCCTCTGGTGGAGCGTTCCGGCGGCGACGTCGGGGCAGGCTGGTGTGAGGCTCCCGTGCGTCCGTGCCCGGGAGCCTTTCCGTGTACCGGCGGTGGACACCGACGTCGATAAGGAGCAGCACATCAGCGAGCCCCGGATCAACGACCGCATCCGAGTTCCCGAGGTGCGGTTGGTCGGCCCCAACGGGGAGCAGGTCGGAATCGTCCGTGTCGAGGACGCGCTCCGCCTGGCTCAGGAGGCCGATCTGGACCTGGTGGAGGTCGCGCCGCAGGCACGGCCCCCGGTCTGCAAGCTCATGGACTTCGGCAAGTTCAAGTACGAGTCCGACATGAAGGCCCGTGAGGCCCGCCGCAACCAGGCGAACACGGTCCTCAAGGAGATTCGACTGCGATTGAAGATCGACCCGCACGACTACGGCACCAAGCGGGGCCACGTCGAGCGGTTCCTCAAGGCGGGGGACAAGGTCAAAGTAATGATCATGTTCCGTGGACGTGAGCAGTCGCGCCCGGAGATGGGCTACCGGCTGCTGCAGCGGATGGCCGCCGACGTCGCCGAGTTCGGCTACGTCGAGAGCTCGCCGAAGCAGGACGGCCGAAACATGATCATGGTTATCGGACCGCACAAGAAGAAGGCCGAGGCCAAGGCCGAGCAGCGACGCAAGCGGCAGGTCGAGGCGGAGACCCAGGGTGTCGAGCCGCCTGAGACGACGACGTCGCAGCCGGCGGCCGAGGCACCCGCCGAGGCCTGACGCCCGGCGATCGAAGGACCGGCGCTCGGACGAGCACCGGTGAGGAAGTGTCACGCCGACCGCGTGACCTGACGAGGAGACCACTGCGCCATGCCCAAGATGAAGACGCACAGTGGTGCGAAGAAGCGCTTCCGGGTCACCGGGAGCGGCAAGATCATGCGCCAGCAGGCGAACCGCCGTCACTACTTCGAGGGCAAGCCGTCCACCAGGACCCGCAGGCTCGCCCTGGACGTCGAGACGGCGTCGAGCGATGTGAAGAAGGCCAAGCGGCTGTTGGGCCGGTGAGCCCCCACCTCTCGACCTCCCCCCGTCGTTCGTGAGCAGCAAGGAGACATCACGTGGCACGCGTGAAGCGGGCGCTCAACGCCCAGAAGAAGCGCCGGGAGACCCTCGAGCTCGCCAGCGGGTACCGCGGGCAGCGTTCGCGCCTGTACCGCAAGGCGAAGGAGCAGGTCACCCACTCCCTCGGTTACGCATACCGTGACCGCCGCGCCCGCAAGGGCGACTTCCGGCGGCTCTGGATCCAGCGGATCAACGCGGCCGCCAGGGCCAACGGGATGACCTACAACCGGTTCGTCCAGGGCCTCAAGGCTGCGGGCGTCGAGGTCGACCGGCGGATGCTGGCCGAGCTCGCGGTCAACGACGCCGCGGCGTTCTCGGCTCTCGTCGACACCGCCAAGGCCTCGCTCCCGGTCACCTCCGACGCGGTGGCCTGAGCCGGGACGGCGTCCTGACCCGGCATCCCCTCCCGGAGCGCCCGGACATCCCCCCGCTGCTCAACCCCCGATCCGATCGGGTGCGAGCGGTGCGGAAGCTGTCCGGGCGTTCCGCACGTCTGCGTGCGGGCAGGTTCGTCGTCGAGGGCCCGCAGGGGGTCAGGGAGGCCCTCGCCGCCCACGCGGCGTCCGTCGGCTCGGGGACGCCGTTGGTGCACGACCTCTTCGCCACCTCTGACGCCGCCCGGCGCCATCCGGAGCTGATCGCGGCAGCAGACGGGTCGGGGGTCAGGGTCAGGGAGACCGGCGACGAGGTGCTCGCGGCGATGTCGGACACGGTGACCCCGCAGGGCCTGCTCGCGGTGTGCTCCCTCGTCGACGTCCCGCTCGACACGGTGCTGGCCCGCCGCCCGCTGCTGGTCGCGGTCCTGGCCAGCGTCCGGGACCCGGGCAACGCCGGGACGGTGCTGCGCGCAGCCGACGCCGCGGGAGCCGACGCCGTCGTGCTCACCGAGGCGAGCGTGGACGTGCACAACCCCAAGTGCGTGCGGTCGACGGCGGGCAGCCTGTTCCACCTGCCGGTCGTCGTCGGGGCCCCGCTCGGGGACGCCGTCGCGGCGCTGCGGTCGGCCGGGCTGACCGTGCTGGCCGCGGACGGGGAGGGGGACGCCGACCTCGACGAGCTCCTCGACGCAGCGGGCAGGGACGACGGCGACGGCGGGGGACTGGCCGGACCGGTGGCCTGGGTCTTCGGGAACGAGGCGTGGGGACTGCCGGCGGAGCACCTGGCCCTGGCCGACGCCGTGGTCCGGGTGCCGGTCCACGGCAGGGCGGAGAGCCTCAACCTCGCGACGGCGGCGACGGTGTGCCTGTACGCGTCCGCGCGGGCGCAGCGCCGGGGGCACGGCTGCCGGGTCTGAGGCTCGTCAGCCCGCTCCGGTCACCCCGCACTCACCACCCCGTACCGGTCACCTCCGGCCGAGCAGCCCGGAGATCTCCCGCGCGAGCTCGACGGACGCCTCGATCTCCACCCTGCGGATGGACACGCTCTCCACGTTGATCCCGAAGGGCAGGCCCAGCCTCCGACAGAAAGCGATCATGTCGCGGGCGCCGGCGAGGCAGTGCGCGAAGGACTCGGCCAGCGGGTCGTCGGCGTTGACGATCGCGTTGCGCAGCCACCGCGGCACGCTGATCCCCAGCCAGGTCATGAACTCCAGGGTGCGGGCCGACCCGCACACCGAGGTGCTCAGCACCACCGGGACGGGCGCGACGCCGCGGTCCCGGCAGGCGTACGCGTAGTCGGAGAGCAGGTTCTTCGTGCAGTCGAGGTCGTAGAAGATCTGGGAGACGAAGAACGAGCACCCCCGCCCGGACTTGGTGAGCATCCGCAGGTGCTCGTCGGCACGCCGCTCGTGCCGCTCGGCGATGACGACGCCGCCGAGCGGGAGCTGCGGGCGTACCCGCTGCCGCAGGGTGTAGGCCTCGTCGAGGCCCGTCAGCACCGCCTTCCCGGCCGACGAGCTTCCGACCAGGACGGTCATGACCTGCCCGACGTCGGCGGACCGCATCCAGGCCCCCAGGTCCGTCGCGTGGTACTTGCCGACGCAGCGGTAGACCACCAGCGGACGCCGCCAGTCGCCGAGGTGCTCGCGGTGGAACACCACCGGGTCGAGGGTGGGCAGGTAGGGGAACGGGCGCTCGACGGCAGGGTTGCGGTCGCTCTCGTCGTCGATGTCGTAGAGCACGAGGGCGTCGAGGTCGAGCGGTCGCAGCCGGGCAAGGGTGGTGTCGGCGATCTCGGCAGCCCGCTCCGCCGTGGTGTGCCGCCGGGGCGGCGTGATCCCGTAACACAGCACCCCGCTGTCGGCGTTCCGGAACACCGTCCTCCACGCGGCCGACGGCATGAGTGAACCAGCTCCCGTCCTGATGACGTCACCGCCCGGCGGTGATCCCTCCCGACCCGTCGACTCTAGGGGGCATCGGCGCCCCGTTCGTCGCCGACCGTGTCCCCGGTCCGCCGCGGGGGGAAACCCGCGCGCTCGCAGCGGCACCGGTCTGAGAGGATCGGGGTCGACCGTGCGGCGTTCCACCAGCTCGCGGAGTGCTGGTGGTGCCGACTCCGACGACTTGGACGATTCCCGAACCATGTCTGGATCGATGACCAGCCCCGGCGCGCCCGCCCCCGGGGGACTGAGCGAGGCCGAGGTCGAGCGACACGTGGCGGAGGCCGTCGCGGCCGTGGCCGCTGCTCCCGACCTGGCCGCCCTGAAGCGGGTGCGGCTCGACCACACCGGTGACCGCAGTCCGATCGCCCTCGCCAACCGGGCCATCGGGGCGCTGCCCCCGGCAGAGCGCGCCGCGGCGGGGAAGCGGGTCGGAGCCGCAAGAGGGCGGGTCGCCACCGCGCTCGCCGCCCGGCAGGCCGATCTGGAGGCCGAGCGGGACGCCCGGGTCCTCGTCGAGGAGGCCGTCGACGTCACGCTGCCCGTCGAACGGCGGCCCCGCGGCGCCCGGCACCCGCTGGAGACCATCTCCGAGCGGATCGGCGACGTCTTCGTCGCCATGGGCTGGGAGGTCGCCGAGGGACCCGAGGTCGAGGCGGAGTGGTTCAACTTCGACGCGCTCAACTTCGACCCGGACCACCCGGCCCGCCAGATGCAGGACACGTTCTTCGTCGACCCGCCCGACTCCGGGCTGCTGCTGCGCACCCACACCTCGCCGGTGCAGGCCCGGGTGCTGCTGGAGTCCGAGCCGCCGGTCTACGTCGTCGTCCCGGGCAAGGTGTTCCGTACCGACGAGTTGGACGCCACCCACACGCCGGTGTTCCACCAGGTCGAGGGTCTCGCCGTGGACGAGGGCCTGACCATGGCGCACCTCAAGGGCACCCTCGACCACTTCGCCGCGGCCATGTTCGGCACCGGGATCGTCACCAGGCTGCGACCCGCCTTCTTCCCCTTCACCGAGCCGAGCGCCGAGATGGACCTGCGCTGCTTCGTCTGCGTCGGAGCCACCGGCGAGGTGGAGGCGACCTGCCGGACCTGCAAGGGCACCGGCTGGATCGAGTGGGGCGGCTGCGGCATGGTCAACCCGAACGTGCTGCGCGCCTGCGGGATCGACACCGACCGCTACACCGGGTTCGCCTTCGGGATGGGCCTGGAGCGGACCCTGATGTTCCGGCACGGCATCGAGGACATGCGCGACATGGTCGAGGGCGACGTCCGGTTCAGCCTGCACTACGGGATGGAGGACTGATGCGCGTCCCGCTCTCCTGGCTGCGCGAGTACGTGGCCGTCCCGGACGGCGCGACCGGCGAACGGATCGCCGCCGACCTGGTCCGGGTCGGGCTGGAGGAGGAGGCCGTCCACGGTCCGCAGGTGAGCGGGCCGCTGGTGGTCGGAACCGTGCTCACCTGTGTGGCCGAGCCGCAGAAGAACGGCAAGGTGCAGCGTTGGTGCACCGTCGACGTCGGCGCGCACGGGGCGGTCGGGCCGGACGGTCGGACCGCACCGCGGGGCATCGTCTGCGGGGCCCCCAACGTCGGCGCCGGGGACAAGGTCGTGGTGGCCCTGCCCGGGACCGTCCTGCCCGGCGGGTTCGCCATCTCCGCCCGGAAGACCTACGGCCACCTGTCCGACGGCATGATCTGCTCTGCCAGGGAACTGGGGATCAGCGACGACCACACCGGGATCATCCGGTTGGCGGAGTACGGGTTGGGCGACACCCCGAACGGCTCGGACGCCATCGCCCTGCTCGGTCTGGACGCCGAGACCGTCGAGGTCAACGTCACCCCGGACCGTGGATACCAGCTCAGCGTGCGCGGCGTCGCCCGCGAGTACGGCCACGCCACCGGTGCGGCGTTCACCGACCCCGCGATCCTCGACGTGCCCAAGCCGGACGAGAACGGTCACCCGGTGCGGCTGGAGGACGCCGCCCCGATCCGCGGCAACGCCGGCTGCGACCGCTACGTGGCCCGGGTGGTGCGTGGCGTCGACCCTGCGGCGCTGTCGCCGTGGTGGATGCAGCGCCGCCTGCAGCAGGCCGGGATGCGACCCATCTCGCTGACCGTCGACGTCACCAACTACGTCATGCTCGCCGTCGGCCAGCCGCTGCACGCCTTCGACCTGCAGACCCTGCGCGGCGCGATCGTGGTGCGCCGGGCCAGGCCCGGGGAGCGGCTGACCACCCTCGACGACGTCGAGCGGGTCCTCGACCCCGAGGACCTGTTGATCACGGACGACGACGATGAGCGGGTACTGGCCATGGCCGGGGTGATGGGCGGGGCCGAGACCGAGGTCACCGCCGCGACCCGGGACATCCTCATCGAGGCGGCCCACTTCGACCCGGTGACGGTGGCCAGGACGGCCCGCAGACACAGGCTGCCCAGCGAGGCCGCCCGTCGGTTCGAGCGCGGGGTCGACCCCGACCTCGCCGACCGCGCGGCGGAGCTGGCCGTCCGGCTGCTCGTCGAGTACGGCGGCGGCGAGCCGGGACCGGTCACCGACGTCGACGAGCGAGTGCAACCCCAGTCGGTCCGGATGGCGTGGGACCTGCCGAACCGGGTGGTCGGGCGGACCTGGACCCGTGACGAGGTGGTCACCACCCTCGTCGAGATCGGCTGCGAGGTGCTCGCCGACGGCGAGGACCTCCTGGTCAGGGCGCCCGGCTGGCGACCGGACCTGCGGATGGGCGTCGACCTCGTGGAGGAGGTCGCCCGGCTGCGCGGCTACGAGCACATCCCGTCGGTGCTGCCGGTCGCCCCGGCCGGGCGGGGGCTCAGCCACGGCCAGCGCGCCCGCCGCTCGGTGGCGAGGGCGCTGGCCGAGCACGGTCTCGTCGAGGTGCTCAGCTACCCGTTCGTGGCGCCCGGCGTCCACGACGCCCTCGGCCTGCCGGCCGACGACCCGCGGCGCAGGGCCCTGCGGCTGGCCAACCCGCTCTCCGACGAGCAGCCGGAGATGCGGACCTCGATGCTGCCGCCGCTGCTGGACACGCTGCGGCGCAACGTCAGCCGCGGGAACACCGACCTCGGCCTGTTCGAGATCGGCCTCGTGGTCCGGCCGGACGGGCTCGACCGGGTCGCGCCGCGGCCCGACGTGTCCCGTCGCCCGGCCGAGGAGGAGCTGGCCGCGGTGCGCGACGCCGTGCCGGCGCAGCCCCGCCGGGTGGGCGTCGTGCTCAGCGGTATGCGTGAGCTGCCCGGCTGGGGCGGGCAGGGCAGGGAGGCGGACTGGGCGGATGCGCTCGACGCCGCCCTCCTCGTGGCCAGGACACTCGGCCTGGAGCCGACGGTCACCGCGGACGACCACGCGCCGTGGCACCCCGGCCGCTGCGCCCGGATCGAGCTCGACGGCAGGCTCGTCGGGCACGCCGGAGAGCTGCACCCCAAGGTCGTCGAGGCGCTCGGGCTGCCGGGCCGCACCGTTGCCGCGGAGATCGACCTCGACGTGCTCGTCGAGGCCTCCGGGGGCATCCGCCGGGCGGTTCCGCTGTCGACCTACCCGCTGGCCAAGGAGGACGTGGCCCTCGTCGTCGACGCCGCGGTCCCGGCCGCGGCGGTGCACGACGCCCTGGTCGCCGGGGCTGGCGAGCTGCTGGAGTCGGTGCGCCTGTTCGACGTCTACACCGGCCGGCAGGTCGGCGAGGGCCGCAAGTCGCTGGCCTTCGCCCTGCGACTCCGGGCACCGGACCGGACCCTCACCGCCGAGGAGACGGCGGCGGCGCGGGACGCCGCGGTCGCCGAGGCCACGGCAAGGACCGGGGCCGTCCTCCGCGGGGCCCCGGCGGCAGGGTAGGGCACCGCGCAGGTGGTCCAGGTGAACGAAGGCGCCGAGCGCGGTCGGTGACCCGCGCTCGGCGCCCGCGCACCATGTCGGTCCGTCGGCTGTCAGTCCGTCAGCCCCTGCTCTCCTCCGCGTTGCCGAGGACCTCGACCCCCGCGGCGAACCTGGCCAGCCGGGCGCCGTCCCAGCCGAGGGAGACCGGCGCCTGCACCACCATCCACCGGCCGTCGGCGTCCCGGTAGGTGAGCATCTGGGTCGGTCCCTCGACCACGAGCCAGCCGGGGCGCCCGTCCACCGGCTGGGCGACGCCTCCGGTCGGCTCCCCGGCGTCCCGGGACTGCAGCATGACCACGATCTTCCCGAGGAAGCTGTCGGGCTCGGTGTCCTCGGTCCCCTCCAGGCCGATGGTCAGCTTGTAGGCGTCGCCTCCCTGCACCACCCACCCCTGCGGGACCTCGGCGACCCGGTACCCGGGGGCCTGCTCGCCGGTGTAGGCGACGAGGGCGATCGGTTCCAGCGAGGCTGTGGTGCTCCGGGTGGAGGCCTCGTGCCCGCTCGTCGGGGGGGCGTTGCCGAGGTTGGCGGCCAGCGGGGCGACGCCGAGGGTCACGGCGACGGCCGCGGTGCCGGAGAGCACCGCCGTACGCCGCCGGTGCAGCCGGGCGCGTCCCCTGGCGAGATCCGGTGCGGGGTCGACGGCTCGGCCCGGCTCGGGGCCGTGCCCGTCACCGACGGCCAGTTCCAGCATGTCCTTCAGTGTGTTCATCCGTGGACTTCCTCCCTGGTGAGTCCGGCGACCGGGTTCTGGTCGCCGAGCAGCCCGCGCAACCGGGCCACCGCCTTCGCCGACTGGCTCTTGACCGTGCCGTGGGAGCAGCCCAGGATCTCGGCCGTCTCCTCGATGCTCAGGTCCAGCCAGTGCCGCAGCACCACCACCGCGCGCATCCGTGGTGCCAGCTCGGCGAGCGCGGCCCGGACCGCCTGTCCGTCGACGGTCTCCTGGGCGTGGTCGGCGCTCGCCGCCGCGGGCCTGTCCGGCGGGTCGGGGACGGAGCGTTCCCGCCGCCAGCGTGGCCTGCGGGTCTCGTCGACGTGCGCGTTGACCATGGTCCGCCAGACGTAGCCGCTCTGGCCGCCGGTCCTGCGCACCCTCGGCCAGGCGACGTACAGCCGTGACAGCGCGGTCTGCACGAGGTCCTCGGCGAGGTGGACGTCCCCGGCGGTCAGCAGGCACGCGGAGCGCAGCAGGTCGACGCGGTGGGCCCGGACGAATGCCGAGAACTCCTCGTCTCGCGATGATCGGTGCATGTGTACCTCCTCGGCCTACTGACGAGCGGGAGCCCCGGGAGGATGTCCGCCGAGCAGAGGATCACGAAATCCTTTGTATGACCTTACGCTCGACTGTATAGTCATGCGCCATGACGAGTCGGGTGGCCGTTGCCGGAGCGAGCGGGTACGCGGGGGGTGAGATCCTGCGCCTGCTGCTGGCGCACCCCGAGCTGGAGATCGGCGCGGTGACCGCGGCGTCCAACGCGGGGACCCCCCTCGGGGCGCACCACCCGCACCTGGTGCCGATCGCGGACCGGGTGCTCGAACCGACCACCCCGGAGGTCCTCGCCGGGCACGAGGTGGTCTTCCTCGCCCTGCCGCACGGCGCCAGCGCCGAGGTGGCCGCCGGCCTCGGCACCGACGTCCTCGTCGTCGACTGCGGCGCCGACCACCGGCTGACCGACCCGGCGGCCTGGGCCGAGTTCTACGGCGGCGAGCACGCCGGGAGCTGGCCGTACGGCCTGCCGGAACTGGTCCGCTCCGACGGCACCCGGCAGCGGCAGGCACTGCTCGGCACCCGGCGGGTCGCCGTCCCCGGCTGCTACCCGACCGCCGTGTCGCTCGCGCTGGCGCCCGGGTTCGCTGCGGGGCTGCTCGAGCCGGACGTCGTCGCGGTGGCCGCCAGCGGCACCTCGGGGGCTGGCAAGGGCCTCAAGCCGCACCTGCTCGGCAGCGAGGTGATGGGCTCGATGAGCCCGTACGGCGTCGGCGGCGTGCACCGGCACACCCCGGAGATGGAGCAGAACCTCGCCGTGGCGGCAGGGGCTCCGGTCCGGGTGTCCTTCACCCCGACCCTGGCCCCGATGGCACGGGGCATCCTGGCCACCTGCACCGCTCCGCTGACCCCCGAGGCCCTCGCGGCCGGTTCCGCGAGCGTCCGCGGGGCGTGGGCGGATGCCTACGCCGACGAGCCGTTCGTGCACCTGCTGCCGGACGGGCGCTGGCCGCGCACCGCCGACACCCTCGGCGCGAACACGCTGCTGCTCCAGGTGGCCGTCGACCCCAGGGCGGGACGGGTCGTGGTCGTCGCCGCGGTCGACAACCTCACCAAGGGCACGGCCGGCGCCGCGGTCCAGTCGGTCAACCTGGCCCTCGGCCTGCCGGAGACCCTGGGCCTGTCCGCCGTGGGCGTCGCGCCGTGAGCGTCACCGTCCCGGCCGGGTTCCGGGCCAGCGGGGTGACCGCCGGGCTCAAGGCCAGTGGGAAGCCCGATCTCGCCCTCGTCGTCAACGACGGTCCGCTCGCCGTCGCGGCAGCCGTCTACACCAGCAACCGGTGCGTCGCCCACCCGGTGCGGTGGAGCCGGGAGGTCACCGCGGACGGCTCCGTGCGGGCCGTCGTGCTCAACTCCGGCGGGGCCAACTGCTACACCGGGCCGGACGGGTACGCGACGACCGCGGCAACGGCGGCCAGGGTCGGTGCGGGGGTCGGCTGTCCGGCGACCGACATCGTCGTCTGCTCGACCGGGCTGATCGGTGACCTGCTCGACCGGGAGAAGCTGGCCGCAGGGGTCGACGCGGCCGTGGCCGCGCTGTCCGGGGACGGCGGCCGTGCCGCAGCGGAAGCGATCATGACGACGGACACCCACCCCAAGACCGTCGTCCGGACCGCCCCGGGCGGCTGGTCCGTCGCCGGGATGGCCAAGGGTGCCGGGATGCTCGCCCCCGGCCTGGCCACCATGCTCGTCGTGCTCACCACCGACGCCGACGTGGACGCCGCGACCTGTGCCGCCGCCCTGCGCGCGGCGACGCGGACGACCTTCGACCGGCTCGACTCCGACGGCTGCATGTCCACCAACGACACGGTGCTGCTGATGGCCTCCGGAGCCGCCGGGGTCACCCCAGCGGCGGCGGAGTTCGCCGAGGCGGTCCGCGCGGTCTGCCACGACCTCACCATGCTGCTGCTCTCCGACGCCGAGGGGTCCGAGCACGACATCACGATCACCGTCCGCGGCGCCGCGAGTGAGGACGACGCCGTCGAGGTCGGCCGGGCGGTCGCCAGGAGCAACCTGTTCAAGTGCGCGGTCTTCGGCCGCGACCCCAACTGGGGCCGGATCCTGGCCGCGGCGGGCACCACCGGGGCGGCCTTCGACCCGGACGCGATCGACGTCGCCATGAACGGGGTGTGGATCTGCCGGGGCGGGCAGCCGGGGGAGTCGCGGGACCTCGTCGACCTCACCCCCCGGCAGGTCGAGGTGACCGTCGACCTGCACGCCGGGGCGGAGACGGCGACGGTGTGGACCAACGACCTCACCCACGCCTACGTCCACGAGAACAGCGCCTACTCGACATGACGGCACCGGACGCAGCGACACCAGCCCACGGTCAGGGAGGCCAGATGGCGGACCACGAGCAGGACCACAGTGGGGACGCGGCCCTCATCCAGCACCTGGACCCCGCCCTGGCCGCCGCGCACATGACGGCCCGGCAGAAGGCCACCGTCCTGGTGGAGGCGCTGCCGTGGCTGCAGCGGTTCGCCGGCGCCATCGTCGTGATCAAGTACGGCGGCAACGCCATGGTGGACGACGACCTCAAGCGCGCCTTCGCCCAGGACATGGTGTTCCTGCGCTCGGCGGGGCTGAAGCCGGTCGTCGTGCACGGCGGGGGGCCGCAGATCTCCTCCATGCTCGGCCGGCTCGGCATCTCCAGCGAGTTCCGCGGCGGCTTCCGGGTGACGACCCCCGAGGCGATGGACGTCGTCCGGATGGTCCTCGTCGGCCAGGTCGGCCGGGAGCTCGTCGGGCTGATCAACCAGCACGGCGGCCGGGGGGTCGGGCTCTCCGGCGAGGACGCGGGCCTGTTCACCGCCCGGCGCCGGGGGGCCGTCGTCGACGGTGAGGAGGTCGACGTCGGGCTGGTCGGCGACGTCGTCGAGGTGGACCCGGCCGCCGTGGTCGACCTCATCGAGGCCGGCCGGATCCCGGTGGTCTCCACGGTGGCCCCGGACGAGGACGGCCAGGTGCTCAACGTCAACGCCGACACCGCGGCGGCGGCGCTGGCCGCGGCGCTCGGCGCGGTCAAGCTGGTCGTGCTCACCGACGTCGAGGGCGTCTACGCCGACTGGCCGGACCGTTCCTCCCTGCTCCCCGAGATCCGGGCGGGCAGGCTGGAGCGGCTGCTGCCGAGCCTGCAGTCCGGCATGGTCCCGAAGATGGAGGCCTGCCTGCGGGCGGTGCGCGGCGGGGTGCCGCAGGCGACAGTGATCGACGGCAGGGTCGAGCACAGCGTCCTGCTCGAGGTGTTCACCCCGGAGGGCGTCGGGACCATGGTGCTGCCCGACCCGGTGGGAGGTGCGTCGTGAGTTCCGCAGCGGTGGCACGGGGAACCGCGGTCGTCGGGGAGATCGGCGACCGGTGGACCCGGCGGTACGCCGCCACCATGATGAACACCTTCGGCACCCCGCAGCGGGTGCTGGTCCGCGGCGAGGGCTGCTACGTCTGGGACGCCGACGGCAACCGCTACCTCGACCTGCTCGCCGGGATCGCGGTCAACGCGCTCGGCCACGCGCACCCGCTGCTGGTGTCCGCCGTCACCGCCCAGCTGGCCACCCTCGGGCACGTCTCCAACTTCTTCGCCACCGCCCCGCAGATCGCCCTCGCCGAGCGGCTGCTGGAGCTGCTCGACGCCCCGGCCGGGTCCCGGGTGTTCCTCACCAACTCCGGGACCGAGGCCGTCGAGGGCGCGTTCAAGCTGGTCCGCAGGACCGGCCGGACCGGCATGGTGGCCGCGGAGGGCGCGTTCCACGGCCGGACCATGGGGGCGCTGGCGCTCACCGCGAAGCAGGCCTACCGGGAGCCGTTCGAGCCGCTGCCGGGTGAGGTGACCCGGGTGCCGTTCGGCGACCTCGACGCGCTGGCGGCCGCCGTCGACGCCTCGGTCGCCGCGGTGGTCCTCGAACCCGTCCAGGGCGAGGCCGGGGTCCGGCCGGCCCCGCCCGGGTACCTCCCCGCGGCGCGCGAGCTGACCGAGGCCGCCGGTGCCCTGCTGGTTCTCGACGAGGTGCAGACCGGCGTCGGCCGGACCGGGCGCTGGTTCGCCCACCAGCACGAGCACCTCGGCGGCGGGATCGTCCCGGACGTGGTCACCCTCGCCAAGGGGCTCGGCGGCGGGATCCCCGTCGGCGCCGTGATCGGCCTCGGCGAGCGCGCTGGCGCCCTGCTCGGGCCGGGACAGCACGGCACCACCTTCGGCGGCAACCCGGTCGCCGCGGCGGCGGCACTGGCCACCCTGCATGTCATCGAGCGCGACGGCCTGCTCGAGGCGGCCGCCGCCGTCGGCGGGCACCTGCGCTCCGGGATCGCCGGGCTCGGGCACCCGCTGGTCGCCGGGGTGCGCGGCGAGGGGCTGCTGCTCGCGGTGGCGCTGACGGCCCCGGTGTCCGCCGCGGTCGCCGCGCACCTGCTCGCCGCGGGGTTCGTCGTCAACCCGGTGAGCCAGGACGCCCTCCGGCTCGCTCCGCCGCTCATCCTCACCACCGAGCAGGCCGACACCTTCGTCGAGGCCCTGCCCGCAGCCCTCGACGCCGTCGCCGCCGGCCAGGAAGCCAGCAAGGAGGCTCACCCGTGACGTCCAGCCCGAGGCACTTCCTCCGTGACGACGACCTGTCCCCCGACGAGCTGGTCGAGGTGCTCGACCTCGCCGACGAGCTCAAGGCCGAGCGGGCGGCGGGCCTGCTCACCCGGCGGCCGCTGGAGGGCCCCCGGGCCGTCGCGGTCGTCTTCGACAAGCACTCGACGCGGACGAGGGCCTCCTTCAGCGTCGGGATCGCCGAGCTCGGCGGGTACCCGCTGACCGTCGACGCGCAGAGCAGCCAGATGGGCCGGGGGGAGCCGATCGCCGACACCGCGCGGGTCCTGGACCGGCTCTGCGCGGCGATCGTCTGGCGGACCTTCGGCCAGGAGCGCATCGAGGAGATGGCCGCGGCCAGCGCGGTGCCCGTCGTCAACGCCCTCACCGACGAGTTCCACCCCTGCCAGCTGCTCGCCGACCTGCAGACGGTGCGGGAGCGCCACGGCAGGCTCGCCGGGGTCCGGCTGGCCTACCTCGGCGACGGGTCGAACAACATGGCCAACTCCTACCTCCTCGCCGGGGCGAACGCCGGGATGCACGTGCGGATCGGGGCACCGGAGGGGTTCGAGCCGGACCCGGCGGTGCTCGTCGCCGCGCGGCGGCTGGCCGCGACCACCGGCGGCTCGGTCACGGTGACCAACAAGGCCGCGGTCGCGGCGGAGGGGGTCGACGTCCTGGCAACCGACACCTGGGTGTCCATGGGACAGGGACGGACGACGGAGGAGACCGGGCTGCTCGCCCCGTTCGTCGTCGACGACGCCTGCCTGGCCAGGGCCGCGGACGGGGCGATCGTGCTGCACTGCCTGCCGGCCTACCGCGGCCACGAGATCACCGCGTCGGTGATCGACGGGCCGGCGTCCGCGGTCTGGGACGAGGCGGAGAACCGCCTGCACGCCCAGAAGGCGCTGCTGGTGTGGTTGCTGGAGCGGTCGTGACCACGGTCCCGAGGGCCGCCCAGACGAAGACGGCCCGGCATCGCAGGATCGTGGAGATCCTGCGGCACGGCGCCGTACGGTCCCAGGCCGAGCTCGCCGAGCGGCTCCGGGAGGAGAACCTCGCCGTCACCCAGGCGACCCTGTCCCGGGACCTCGTCGAACTGCGGGCGGCGAAGGTCCGGCACCCCGACGGGAGCCTCGTCTACGCGGTCGCCGACGACGGCGCGGACCGGACGCCGCGCGCGGGGGAGCAGCAGGAGGTCCTCGACGCCCGGCTGGCCCGGCTCTGCGAGGAGCTCCTGGTCACCGCGGACGCTTCGGCGAACCTCGTCATCCTGCGCACCCCGCCGGGGGCTGCCCAGTTCCTCGCCTCGGCCATCGACCACTCCCGGATCCCGGTGGTGATCGGCACCATCGCGGGGGACGACAGTGTCCTCGTCGTCACCCGGGATCCCACCGGGGGCCACGACGTCGCCGCGCGCTTCCTCGCCCTCGCCGTCGGGGGCGAGGGCCGGTGAACCGGGCCGGGGGGCCGACGGCGGTCGGAGCGGGACCCGGAAGACTGGGATCCGAGCGCAGCCCAGCACCGAAAGAGCCAACCACGAGCACGAAGGAGCACCCGTGACCGATCGCGTCGTCCTCGCTTACTCCGGAGGCCTGGACACCTCCGTCGCCATCGGCTGGGTCGGTGAGCGCACCGGCGCCGAGGTCGTGGCCGTCGCCGTCGACGTCGGCCAGGGCGGCGAGGATCTCGAGACGATCCGGCAGCGGGCGCTGGCCTGCGGAGCCGTCGAGGCCTACGTCGCCGACGCGAGGGAGGAGTTCGCGGACGAGTACTGCCTGCCCGCGCTCCAGGCCAACGCGCTCTACCAGGACCGCTACCCGCTGGTGTCGGCGCTGTCCCGGCCGGTCATCGTGAAGCACCTGGTGACGGCGGCCCGGCAGCACGGCGCGACGATCGTCGGCCACGGCTGCACCGGAAAGGGCAACGACCAGGTCCGCTTCGAGGCCGGGATCGCCGCCCTCGATCCCTCGCTGACCTGCATCGCCCCGGTCCGTGACCTGGCGCTGACCCGGGACAAGGCGATCGAGTACGCCGAGCGGCACCAGTTGCCGATCGACGTCACGAAGAAGTCGCCGTACTCCATCGACCAGAACGTCTGGGGCAAGGCCATCGAGACCGGGTTCCTCGAGGACCCGTGGAACGGCCCGATCGAGGACATCTACACCTACACCGAGAACCCTGCGACGCCGCGGGAGCCGGACGAGGTCGTGATCACCTTCGAGCGCGGCGCCCCGGTCGCCCTCGACGGCGACAAGGTCACCGTGCTCGAGGCGATCCAGCGGCTCAACGCCAGGGCGGGCGCCCATGGCGTCGGCCGGCTGGACATGGTCGAGGACCGGCTGGTCGGGATCAAGAGTCGCGAGGTCTACGAGTGCCCCGGCGCGATCACGCTGATCACCGCGCACCAGGAGCTGGAGAACCTCACCCTGGAGCGGGAGCTGGCCCGGTTCAAGAAGCTCGTCGACCAGCGCTGGGGCGAGCTGGTCTACGACGGCCTGTGGTTCTCCCCGCTGCGGTCGGCGCTCGCCGCGTTCGTCGCCGAGACCCAGGCGCGGGTGAGCGGCGACGTCCGGCTGACCCTGCACGGCGGCCGCGCCGTGGTGACCGGTCGGCGCAGCGAGGAGAGCCTCTACGACTACAGCCTCGCCACCTACGACACCGGGGACACCTTCGACCAGTCGCTGGCCAAGGGGTTCATCGAGCTCTGGGGCCTGCCCAGCAAGATCGCCGCGATGCGGGACGCGCGGACGGGTGAGGCGTGACCGACGCCGGGACCGAGGCACTGAAGCTGTGGGGCGGCCGGTTCGAGGGCGGACCGGCCGCCGCGCTGGAGCAGCTGTCGGCCTCGGTCCACTTCGACTGGGTGCTCGCGCCCTACGACCTCGCCGGGTCACGGGCGCACGCCAGGGCCCTGCACGCGGCAGGCCTGCTCGACCGGGCCGAGCTGGACGCCATGCTCGGCGGACTGGACACCCTGGAGGCCGACGTCGCCGCGGGGGAGTTCACCCCGACACCGGCAGACGAGGACGTGCACACGGCGCTGGAACGCGGGCTCATCGAGCGGGTCGGCGCCGAGCTGGGTGGCAGGCTGCGCGCCGGCCGGTCCCGCAACGACCAGGTCGCCACGCTGTACCGGATGTACCTACGGGACCGGGCCCGGGAGATCGCCCTCGGCCTGCTCGACCTCGCCGAGACCCTCGTGGCCAGGGCGCAGCAGCACCCGGACGCCCCGATGCCGGGGCGGACCCACCTCCAGTCGGCCCAGCCGGTACTGCTTGCGCACCACCTCCAGGCGCACGCCCAGGCCCTTGCCCGTGACGTCGAGCGGCTGCACGACTGGGACGCGAGGGCGGACGAGTCGCCGTACGGGTCGGGGGCGCTGGCCGGGTCCTCGCTCGGGCTCGATCCCGAGGCGGTGGCCCGCGAGCTCGGCTTCACCTCCTCCAGCGACAACTCCATGGACGGCACCGCGAGCCGGGACGTCGTCGCGGAGCTGGCCTTCGTGCTGGCGATGGCGGCCGTCGACCTCTCCCGGATCGCCGAGGAGGTGGTGATCTGGACGACCCCGGAGTTCGCCTTCGCCGTCCTCGACGACGCCTTCGCCACCGGGTCGTCGATCATGCCGCAGAAGCGGAACCCGGACGTCGCCGAGCTCGCCCGCGGCAAGGCGGGCCGGCTCGTCGGCAACCTGACCGGGCTGATGGCCACGCTCAAGGGACTGCCGCTGGCCTACAACCGCGACCTGCAGGAGGACAAGGAGCCGGTCATCGACTCCGTGCGGCAACTGCTCCTGGTCCTGCCCGCGTTCACCGGCATGATGGCCACCCTGCGCTTCGACCTCGACCGGCTGGCCGCCCTGGCGTCCGGGGGGTTCGCCCTCGCGACGGACGTCGCGGAGTGGCTGGTCCGGGCCGGGGTGCCGTTCCGGGTCGCCCACGAGGTCGCCGGGGCGTGCGTCCGGGAGTGCGAGCGGCGCGGGATCGAGCTGCACGAGCTGGACGACGCGGCGCTGGCTGCGATCTCGCCGCACCTGACGCCCGAGGTCCGCGCGGTGCTCGACGTCCCCGGCTCGCTCGCCTCGCGGGACGGCAGGGGCGGGACGGCGCCGGCCCGGGTCGCGGAGCAGCGGGCGCGGCTGGCGCAGCGGCTGGAGGCGCTGCGCGGTTGGGCCAGGCGGTCGGTCACCCCGGTCGCCAGGACAGCCGGCGGCGCCTGAGCAGGCGGGACGGGCCGGCATGGGCGTGCTGCCGCGGGAGCTGCTCACCGGGGGCGCCCTCGCCGCCGTCCGGTCGCTGCTCGGCGCCGTCGTGGTCGCCGAGGACGCCTCCGGCCTGGTCGCCGTCCGGCTCACCGAGCTGGAGGCCTACGAGGGCGGGCGGGACCCGGGGTCGCACGCCTACCGGGGGCGGACCCGCCGGAACGCGGTGATGTTCGGGCCGGCCGGGCACCTCTACGTGTACTTCAGCTACGGCATGCACTGGTGCGCCAACGTCGTCTGCGGCCCGGACGGTGAGGCCTCGGCCGTGCTGCTGCGGGCCGGGGAGGTGGTCGCCGGCGCCGGGCAGGCAAGGACCCGGAGACCGGCGGCACGCCGGGACGTCGACCTGGCCCGCGGCCCGGCCCGGCTGGCCTCGGCCCTCGGCCTGGACGGCTCCCACGACGGGCTCGACCTGCTGGCTCCCCGTGCCGGGGTCCGGCTGGAGGCGGGGGCGGAGCCGGTGTCTGCTGACCGGGTGCGCACCGGCCCGCGGGTCGGGGTCGCCGGACCGGGAGGCGACGGCCTGGCGTTCCCCTGGCGGTTCTGGATCGACGGAGAGCCGACGGTGTCCCCCTATCGTCAGGGGAGGCCGCGGACCCGGTCCGGGGGACGGACGACCCGGTCCGGGCGGCAGGGGACAGGGACGGGGCCCGATACCTCGTCGCCAGTCCCTTCGCCCGGGTGAGAGGCTTCGCTACGGGCACTGACGATGCGCACTGAAGGGACGGCACCGCCGTGACGGACACCCGGACCGACGTTCTCGGCGAGCTGCGCTGGCGCGGGCTCGTCGCCCTGTCCACCGACGAGGCGGAGCTGGGCGAGGCGCTCTCCGGCGGGCAGGTCACCTACTACGGGGGGTTCGACCCGACGGCGGCGAGCCTGCACATCGGCAACCTCGTGCTCATCCTCACCCTGCGCCGCCTCCAGCTCGCGGGGCACCGGCCGCTGGCCCTCGTGGGAGGGGCGACCGGGCTCGTCGGCGACCCGCGGCCGTCCGCCGAGCGGACCCTCAACGACCGGGACGTCGTCGCCGGCTGGGTCGACCGGATCCGGGCCCAGATCGAGCCGTTCCTCGACTTCGACGGTCCCTCGGCCGCCGTGATGGTGAACAACCTCGACTGGACGGCGCCGATGTCGGCGATCGACTTCCTGCGCGACGTCGGCAAGCACTTCCGGGTGGGCCGGATGCTCGCCAAGGAGGCCGTCAGCGCCCGGCTCAACAGCGAGGCGGGGATCAGCTACACCGAGTTCAGCTACCAGATCCTGCAGGCGATGGACTTCCTCGAGCTGTTCCGACGGTTCGGCTGCACCCTGCAGCTCGGCGGCTCCGACCAGTGGGGGAACCTCACCGCGGGAACGGACCTCATCCACCGGGTCACCGGAGCGAGCGCGCACGCCCTGGCCACCCCGCTGATCACGAAGGCGGACGGGACGAAGTTCGGCAAGACCGAGGGCGGAGCCGTCTGGCTGGATCCCACCATGACCAGCCCCTACGCGTTCTTCCAGTTCTGGGTGAACGCCGAGGACGCGAAGGTCGTCGAGTACCTCAAGATCTTCACGTTCCTGCACCAGGAGCGGATCGCCGAGCTGGAGCGGGCGGTGGCGGAGCGACCGGCCGCCCGCCAGGCCCAGCGTGCCCTGGCCCACGAGGTCACCGCCCTCGTCCACGGGCAGCAGGCGGCCCTGCGGGTCGCGGAGGCCAGCCAGGCGCTGTTCGGGCGCGGTGAGCTGCGCGGGCTGGACCCGGTGACCCTGGCCGACGCCGTCGCGGAGCTCCCGGTGGCGGCGGTGGACCGCGGTGACCGATCGGTGGTGGACCTGCTGGTCGCCTCCGGGCTGGTCCCGAGCCGCTCCGCGGCCCGGCGGACCATCGCCGAGGGCGGTGCCTACGTGAACAACGTCAAGGTCACCGACGAGGACGCCGTCGTGGGTCCGCAGGACGCCCTCCACGACCGCTGGCTGCTGCTCCGCCGTGGGCGGCGCTCGCTCGCCGTCGCCGACCTCGGTGCCGGCACCGGCGGCGTCACCGGGGCCACCGACCGGGCCTGACCGGGGCCCCTGCCCACCCGCAGGTCCGGGCTCGCAGCACTCGTCCACGGTTCGATCCGGATCGAGGACGAGCGCTCGCGAACCCCTTGGCCCCCAACCGGTATCCGCTCGGCACCGCCCGGCGGGACAGCCGTACCGCCGGACGGGGCCAGGCGCCCGGGCCAGGTCAGCAGTCGATTTGACTCCGCGTCACCCGGATCTCTATGGTTCTACCCGTTGCCCCGACAGGGAGGAACGGACACCGACGAGGTGGCCGGTCCCCAGGGCAGCTCCCAGGACGAGAGCGCCGGGTCGCGAGACCCGGGGACAGCTCGGCCCGGGGCTCCAGGACTCACCCCACGATGATCGGATGTAAGATTCCGGTCGCCGCGAGGCGGGTCGAGGAGTAAGGTAAGACAGTTGCCCCCGCGGATGCGGTCATCGTTGATGCTGGTGCGCGTGTGTTCCTTGAGAACTCAACAGTGTGTCGATGGTTGATGCCAATGTTTTTCCTCGTTTTCTGGGGGTGGCTGGCTGGCCTGTTGTGGTTGGTTGGTTGTTCCTGGATTTGA
>JAAYAH010000263.1 GCA_012719445.1 Actinomycetales bacterium
CGAACACCTCGATCAAGCACATCAAACGCACCGGCCGAGGCTTCCGCAACGAGAACCACTACCGAGCACGTATCCTCCTGGCCAGCGCCGCCCGAAGCGCAGCGTGAACCCCCACCTCAGCGCACCAAATCACGCGCAACTACGAAGAGCCGCCTTGCCAGGGAGGTCCGACCTTTCATAGTGATCCTCCCTCAAGGTAACCGAACAACCTTTGACAGGAGGGGCACATCGGCTTCACCGTACCATGCAACTCCGGTGGGAATTTCCTAGTCCCACCCGTGACATTGACCGCTTGGCCTCGGGCACCTTGAATGTGCGCCTCTTGCCTCTCCAGACTGCAAAGACCTCCAATTTCGGCACACCCACCATGATGACCCGGTGCCTGTACAGCAGCGAGAACCCGGGGAGCCGTCTCACCCACGGTTACCTGCGCATTCTCACCCACTCTTCGATCAGACAAGCAGCTAACCAGTGCCCACTCGTCGAGGCCTGATGCCGAGCGGTAATCCCGGCCCCGTTTCCACCACGACGCTCAGGGTCAGCTCCTCGAGCCAAGAGGTACGCAGTCGTGTCAACATGCAATCCGTCACCGCTCTGAACATGTCCATCGATTTCCACGTCGATAGCATGATGGAGCAGAGTAAGCCCGTCGTACTCCTCATGAACGTCGGCGCCCTCGTCCAGCAACCGTCGAAGTGTGACTAAGTCCTCAGCTTCCACCGCCTGATGAGCGGGCGACATGTCGTTCACTTCATACCTCTATCCAGTGGTGATGTTAATCCGTATACCAGGGAAGGCCTGCTGGAACTGACCGACAACGGAACTGCAGGAAGCACAAACCGGCAACTCGGAGTGAAGATTAATGGAGCCAGTCACCTTGCTTGATGAGGGACCGAGACGGTTGGCCACATGGTTAAGCAGCTTATACTCACTGTCATAGAATCGCGAATTGCCACCCGTGGCCGTAGGGATGAACCGTTGTGGGTTGCCCTTCGTTCCAACATTAGAAACTGTTCCCATCCTTTCCGCGACACCACTAACCGAGGCTGCTACGTACGAGTCACCCCCCTCAATGGAAACCTCGGCTGCAGCGATGTTTCGTTTCGCACCTACGGTACCCGAGCTCCGCAAAGCCGAAACGGCATCGATGGCTCCGTTTGACACCGTCCCCGCAACGTTCGGCGCAACCCTAGCGGCTGCCCGTTGAGAGAGCCTGGCCGAGGCGACGGCGGCTCCGCCGCCTATGGCGAGGTCGGCGGCGACGAGGGCTATGTCGGTCTTGCAGGAGGGGGCTCCGGTGGAGCAGGAGCCGTAGGCGATGGCTGCGCCGGCGGCCACGGAGACGACGTTGGTGGCGTTGGAGACGGCGAGTGCCGCCTCGGAGCATCCGAGGTTGCCGATGATGCTGGCTGCGCAGGCGACGGCTACGCCTTCGGCGATCGTTCCGATTCCGGCGGCGACGCCTTGGACGGTCTGCAGGGTTCCTCGGTGGTCGTTGACCCAGGTGACGGTCTTCTTGTGGGCGGAGCTGGCGGCGCCTTTGAGGCGGTTCCAGGCGCTGACCTTGGCGGGTCCCATGCCGGTGAACTGGGTGCGGGCCTGACTGTAGGCGTGGCGTTGGGCCTGTTGGCCGGGGGTCTCGCCGTAGCCGTGGATTCCGGCGCCCCATTCGCCGGTCTTCTTGCGGGTCTTCTCGTAGGCGGCGCAGGATTCGGCGCTGTGGCAGTTCAGTCCGTCGGGGTCGCTGAAGACGACGGGGTTGGAGTCGGCGTAGGCGTAGCCGTTCCAGGACTTCGGGTCGGTCTGGTCGAAGACGGGGTCGATGGAGATGAACCGTCCGAGGGCGGGGTCGTATTCGCGGGCTCCGAGGTGGGTCAGGCCGGTGGTGGCGTCGATGGTGCCGCCGACGAAGCCTTTCTCCCCGGTCCAGGTGCCGGTGGGGGTTCCGCGGTCGGTTCCGAAGGGGGTGGTCCGCCGTCGGGTGAGGGTGCGGGTCTGTTCGGCGATCTGCCACTGTCCGGTGCCCTGTTGGTCGCCGACGATGTACTTGTACCCGGCGGCGTTGCGGACTGCGAGGGTGGTGCCGTCGAAGGCGTAGTAGCGGGTGGCGGCGAGGGTGTCGGTGGTCTTGTCGAGGCGGAGTTCCTGGCCGTCCAGGTACAGCGTCGTGGCGGTGGGGTCCTTGCGCAGCAGTCGGTTCCCGCTGGCGTCGTAGACGAACGACGTCGTCTTCGATCCTTCGGTGATCGTGGCGACGTGGCCTTCGATGTCCCAGGTGAGGTTCTGGGTCTTGCCTGCGACGACCCTCTGGGTGGTCGATCCCGCGGTGTCGTAGGTGAAGGTGTCGGTGCGGGCACCGGCCGTCCCGGTCTGGGAGACCGAGGTCAGGGTGTCCGGTTGGGTTCCGTCGCTCTTGCCGTAGGCGTAGCTGCGGGTGGTGTCACCGCCGGTACCGTGCACGGTCTCGGTGGTGCGGTTGCCGGCCGGGTCGTAGCTGTAGGTGTTCCAGTAGGGGGCGGGCCCGGCTAGGGCCGATCCTCCGTCGGAGGGACGTTTCGGCGCGGAGGCGCAGGCGTCGCCTGCTGTCCAGGCCTCGGTCAGGCGTCGTAGGTGGTCGTAGCGGAAGCACTGGGTCTCGCCCGTTCCCTGCCCGGGGGTGTCGGCGATGCGGGTGATGTTGCCGGCCGGGTCGTAGGTGTAGGCGAGGTCGGCGTCGGTGGTCGTCTGCTGGTGGCGGATCAGTTGCATGCGTTCCAGCCGCCGGGTGCCTTCCTCGTAGGTGAAGGTCTGCCAGGCGACGTCGTCCGAACGGAGCATCGCCAGTTGTGCGGCCTCCCCGTAGGGGGTGCGGGTGACCATGGCCAGTGCCCCTGTCTGGGTGCTGGAGAGGTCGCCGAGCAGGCCGAGCCGGGAGTACCCGTGGTGCAGGAACTCTCTGGGCAGGTCACCGATCGCTGGGTAGGTGAGCTCTCCGACGTTGCCGTCGAGAGCGAAGATCTTGGCTGTGGTGTAGGTCCCGGCCAGCTTGCCCTCGGCGGCCGGGATGGTGATCGAGGAGGAGGTGGCCCGTCCCTTCTCGTCGTAGGCGTTCACCGAGGTGGTGTAGGCCTGGCCGCTGGTGTAGCGGGTGGTCGAGGTCAGCAGGCCCTTGCCTGCGGTGAGGGTGTCGTAGGTCGAGGAGGTGAGCAGGGTTCCGGTGGAGGAGTCCTTGCGGGTCTGGGTGATGCGGCCCATCGCGTCGTACTGACGCCAGATCACCCCGCGGGGACTCTTGGTGGTCACCGGTTGGTCTGCGCCGTTGTAGGCGGTGATCTCGCTGGTTCCGGCGTCGGGGTCCACGGTCTTGACCAGCCGTCCGCGCTGGTCGTAGCGGTAGGACCAGACCGCGCCGTCGGGGGCTGCCTGGGACGGGGGCCCGGTGATCGTGGCCTGCTTGCCGGCGGGGGTGTAGGTGTAGCTGGTCTTGTCGTAGCTGCCGGTGGGTGAGCTGCCGTGGTACTGGCGTAGTTCCACCAGTTGTCCGCGGGCGTCGGTGATGGATGTGGTCGGGGTCTCACCCTCGGGTGGGTCGGTGCTGACCCGGTCCCCGCCGTAGCTGGTGGTGGTCCGCCACTTCTCCACTCCGTCGACCTTGGTCACCACCGCGACGGCCCGACCGGCACCGTCATAGGTGGTCTGGGCCTGGACCGGCACCGGCGACGGCGGAGCGAGGAGGGTTCCGCTGGGGGCACCGGCGACCGCGAACGGCCCGCGCTCGTCGACGACCAGGCCGCGGGAGTCGTAGACCGTCTCCTTCACGACCCGGTCGGAGTAGGAACTGGCAGCGTGGGATTGGACCTGCCGGGTGCGCAGCAGCCCGTCGTAGATCAGGTAGCTGTCGGTGTACTCCCGCCCGTTGTTGAGCGTCTCGGTCTTGACCACCGACGGTGCGGTCCTGGAGACGGTGTAGGTGTACTTCGTGGTCGGTGACTCCCCGTCGGCCCGGGACCGGTCGGTGTCATAGACCCGGATTAGGCGACCGAGGCCGTCGTAGCGCAGTTCGGTGAGGTTGCCGTTGGCGTCGGTGGTTGCCGTGGCCAGGCCCCACGCCGGGTTGAGGGTCGAGGTGGCCACGAATCCCTTGGGGTTGGTCGTGGTCACGGTGGTGACCAGGGCCGGGGCCGCCGGGGCGTAGGCGGTCTTGGAGACCCGCCCCGCGCCGTCGGTGACCGAGGTGACCCGTCCCGAGGAGTCGTAGGTGCTGGTCCCGACCGTCTCGTAGGTGGCCGTGGTGCCGTCGTGGGTGGCCAGCCTCTCGGTCCTGGTCACCAGCCCTCGGGTGGGTGCGGTGGTCAGGGAGGTCGCGCCGTCGAAGTAGGACCGGACATCGGAGATGACGTCCTTGGAGCGATCCGGGGTGGCCGAGCACTTCACCGCGACGGTCTCGGTCCGGGCGACCTTGTCGATGATCCCCAACGAGGTGTTGCGGTTGTAGGTGTAGCGGGTGCACCGATTGTCCGCCGCGGTGTCGGTGCCACCGAAGTCGTCGGTCTGGGTGGCCATCCCGTAGGTGGTGTCGAAGGTGGTCGAGGTCTGGGTAGAGCGGTAGGTCCCATCCGCCAGCCGGGTCCGGGTCTTCACCGCCGAGGTTCCCATGAGGTAGGCCGACCGGGTGCCATCGGTGGCCGTCGCCGCGCTGATCCACGGCACGTTGATAGTCGCCTCGACCTCCTTGCCCGGACTCGACCCGTTGACGCCGTCGTAGGTGACCGACTCCAGCAGGAAGCTCTTCCACCGGTCTCGGTCGACGACCTCACCGCCCTGGGAGTCGGTGACCGTCACCGACTTCTTGGTCCCACCGGGCTTGCCGTCGCCGTGCATCCCGCGCAGGAAGGTGCTCTCACTCAACGTGTTCGGGGTGGCGGAGTCCCCGGTGCGCACCCGCACCTTGGCGAACCCCCGCCACTCGGAGAACGTCCGGCGACTGGGCTTGGTCAACTCGTTGTCGTCGTAGTGCCAGGCCCCTCCACCCAGGTACTCGTACCGGGTGACCTTGTCGGCCCCGCCGGCCACCAGGTCGGACTCCACCACCTGGGTCACCGGGTACTTGTGGAACCAGCCCAGCAACTCCCCGCCGGAGACCGAGCCGTCGGTAGGCGTCCAGTAGGAGGGGAAGCAACGCTTGGTGTTGGAGGCCGGCGAGGGCAACGCCGAAGCGGTGCACTCCGCCTTGGCGTAGCTGACGCTGATCTGCCCGCCGGTCTCGGTCAGGATCGACCCCACCCGCCGCTTGTACAGCAACGGCCCGCCGTCGGTGCCCTCCACCCGGTTCGGCAGCTCATCACCGGTGATCGTCACCGGCGGCATGGCGACGGAGGTACCGACAGCACCCGTGTGCGTGATCGTGTCCAGCCACAGCGCCGGGCTCAGTCCGTCCCCGGTCCTGGGGAACGACTGGGTCAACTTCCAGGAGTCCACATCCGGATAGGACCCGTCAGCGGCGTTCAGGATCTCGGTATAGACCCTGGTCAGCCGTTTGGTGGTGAAGAACGTCGGCCCGCCCTGGGTCAGCTTGCACTGGGTCGTGTTCGTGCAGACCTGGTCCACCGGGGTATCGGGCCACTTCGAGGGATTGGCGACCATCTTCGAGGCCGCGCAGTCGAAGTCAGAGGTCGGGATGCACCGCTCGGCGGTGGTGAACGTCACCTGGGCCGGGGCATCCGTGGTCGCCTCGCTGCCCTTGCGCTCCCCGTACTCGATCTGCTTCAGATACCCCGCCCGGTGATAGGCGACGCTCTTCTTCGCGTCGCTCTGCCGGTACCGGTTGGTCTCCCTGCCGTACAGGTAGGTCATCGAGTTGCCGTGCACGTCCACGACGTAGTCGACGTTCCACCGCCATGCCTGGGTGAGGAAGGAGTCCTTGAACGCCGTCGCGTGCCCCGGCTCCCCGGTGTGGTTACCCGCCACCGGCACGGTCAACGTGGACTGGGTGTTGATGGTGTCGGCCGCATACCGCTTGCCGCGCCCGAAGTAGTACCGGGTGCCGTCAGGGGTGGTCAACCGCCAGTACTCACCGTCGTTGTCCCCGTTGGTCATCCCGGTGAACCGTTCGATCTTCGACCCGTCGTCCTCCTCGAACCTCCACTTCTTCGTGGCGGAGTCCAGGACCAGTTCGGAGGACCGGTCACCGAGCACGAGAGTCGCGTTGTCGGTGCGCCAGCACAGGTCCCCGGACTTGACGGTGTTGTTGGCCCCGTCCTTCATGTCCTCGGCGCAGGAGACGTACTTGCGCTCCACGAACCCCGACTCCAGGCCGAAGCCCTCCCCCAGCCAGGAGGTCTGGTTGTTCGTCGAGGACGTCTTCCCGTCCACCGACTCCGAACTGTAGGAGAAACCCAACTCCGGACTCGGGCCACCAGGAGCCGGCGGCACCCGCAACGGATAACTCCAACTGAACCCACCGGTGTTGCCCCCCGCCGACCACGCCGCCGACGGCGACAGGCTCGTCGCCGAGTAGTCCCCAGCCCCACCGGAGGGCCCCGCCTCCACCGCCAACGTCACCGCAGCCGCCTGACCGGTCGCCGCAGCCGCCTTCACGACACCGGAAGCCGCCACCGTCGACGACATCGCCGCATTCGAGATCCCCGCGGACCCCGCAGCGGTGGCCGGTGACACCTGCGCGGAAGCCTCCCCGACAGGGGCCGGCGTGACAGAACCCGCCGGGGGCACGGTGATCGTCGCCTCGAGTTGACCCGAGACGGGATCGTTGGTCATGGTCACCGGGGTGCGACGACGGCACTCCGCCCGCTGCGGAGTGGTCACCGCGCAGGCAGGCAGGGCGACCACCCGCAACCGGGTGGCCCAGTCCCCACCGAAGGCATCGGCGAACGCCGAGTAGTCCAGACCGACCTGCAGCTTCTCCCCCGCGACCTGCCCGGTGTCCTCTCCCGCCGAGACCTGCAGCACCAGCCCGGTCGTACCCGCCTGCGCGGCAGCCGACCTGGGGAGAACCGCCACGTCGAGGGTCCCGCCCGCCGCAGTGGTCTTCGTCGCCCGCGCCCACACCGGGGCCTGTCCAGCCCTCACCGCTCGGTCAGCGGCTGCCTTGCGGGAGGCCCCCGCGGTCCCGGTGCGCACCGGGACCTCCACCCGACCCGCCCTCGGCCAGGCCGCCGCCGGGACATCAGCGGCCGGCCGCCGCGGCGTGACCGCCCGGGAGGCGACCTTCCTCGCCGGGTACACCGTCGTACCGGGAATCTTGGGTGCCTCGCCCTTCGCCCCGCTCCCGGAGCCCTTCCCGGCCCCCGACGCGGGTACCGCACCCAACAACCCCAGCGCCACCGCGAGCGCGGTGCCCGTGGCGACGACAGCCAGCCGACGACGCGATGCCATACCCGTTCCCCGTCCCGTTGTCACCACAAGCCGCCTGTTCCCTCGTCCGCCCTGGCTCACCGCAGATCCCTCATCCGCTTGAAGTAGGTCGAAGCCGAGAAGTCCTCGGTGAAGGCACCCCGGAACACCTGCACCTCGTCCACCAGCCCCGCCCACGGACTCGCCGTCGCACCGGCCACCGTCTCCCGGCCGAGCCGCAGCACCCCGCTGAAAGCAGAGGGCGTGGCACTCAACTCGGCAGAGTCAGAATCCAGGGCGTCCCAGCTCTCGACGACCTCCTCGAAGGCGAGGTACTCATGCGCCCACAGGTTCACCTGCCGCGAGGAGGCCGTGTAGGACACGGTGACGTGGAACCAGCCGGCGAGTTGGTCACCGCCCAGACCGGAGCCGCGCAGGGTGACGAACGCCCCGGTCCCGGCATCCCCGCCCTTGGGGTCCCAGACCTCGGCGACGAAGCGGTAGTTGCGCTCCACCGACTCCGGGTCCTCCGGGTCGGGGGTGTCGAAGGACTCCACCCCCAGGCTCATCCCGCTGCGGGTCCCGGAGTCCAGACTGACGGCGACCTGGCGGCCCCTGCGCGGCGCCACCTTCAGCCACGCCGCCACCGACCAGTTCCTGGACGCGTCCACCACCCCGGTGGCCGTCGTGGCCGCCGCGTCGTTGACCCCGTCGAAGACCAGCACGTGCTCCCCGGCGTCGAGGTCGTCACGTCGCCCTACCCCCCAGGCCGTCCCGCCGGTCAGCGTCAACGCGTTGGCGGTGACCGTCGTCCACGGATCGCTGTAGTTCTGGGTCGTCGGTCGCATGTCGGCCGCCGTGGTCCCGCTGCCCTCGTCGAGCTTCCACCGGTCCCGGGGCAGGGCCTGCCCGCCCACCAGGAACAGCCCCGGTGCCTCACCGACGGTCAGCGCCGTGGCCACGCTCTTGTTCCCGGCCTGATCCACGCTGCGCAACCGCAGTTGGTTCGGACCGAAGTGGGTCAGCGCCAGCGACAGTGCCGGGCCGGTGCCGGTCCAGGTCCCCCCGTTCAGCGACCACTGGTAGGACGCCACGTCGGAGATCCCGTTGTTACCCAGGGTCAGCGAGATCGTCCGACCCACCTCGTAGACGTTGTCCTCCGCCGCGGTGACCGTCGGCGGCTTCGACGGCGGGGTCGCGTCGGTGCGGAAGAAGCACCACCGCATCGCGCTGCTCGCCCCCGCCCACGCGCTCTTGGTGAACGGGTCGTACCCGCGGACCCGCCACCGCCAACTGCCCTCCGGCAGGGTCCTGTCCGCACGGACGCTCTCGGTGTTCCAGGAGAAGTCCCCGTAGTCGTTGGGCTTGACGTCCTTGTCCGCGGTGACCAGCCGGTAGGCGAACCGGTACTCCTGCGCCGTGGCGTTCCACTTGTACAGCTCGAACTCCGCCCCCAGGTTCTGCCCGTCGGAGCCGTCGGCGTCGCTGACCCGGGCCCGTAGCGTCGGTGGGTCGGCGGCGCTGATCCGCGGCCGGTCGTCCACCGGTTCGCTGCAGTCGGTCTCCGGGTCGGTCATCGTCAGCTTCGTCGGCGTCTTCACCGGGGTGTTGTAGGTGATGGACAGCTTCGCGGTGTGCCTGAACCGCTTCCAGTCGGTGATGTCGGACTCGCTGCCCGCCCGCAGGCTCAACGTCGTGTAGGTACGACCCGCACCGGTCGTCGTCCTGACCGCCTTGGTCACGGTGAACGTCACCCAGCCCGGTTCCTTGCCGTTCCCGCACCCGGTACGCCGGGTCGTGGTCGCGGTGTCGACGACCCCGTAGGACTTCGGCTGGTTGTTCCAGTTCGTCGCGCTGGAGATGTCCCCGGTACGGTGCACCGCCGTGGTCCCCGGCGTGCACGAGTAGGAGTGCGTCGCCCACGCGTTCAACGTGGCCTTCTCGACGACCTTCCCGTTCATCGACGAGGTCCGGAACATGTAGAAGATCCGCTTGGTGTTCACCCCGTCCCAGGTGCTGTATCCCGCCCCCTGACCGTTGGAGTCGTCGAACTTCCCGTACTCCTCGTTCGGGTAGGTCTTGTTCACATACGTCCACAGACTGCGCTTCGGCGCGAACGCCGGGTCGATGAACAGCGGGTACACGGTGTCCTCACCCCGCAACAACTCCCGATCCGGGACCACCGTCAACGCCGAGGACGTCACCTCGACTCCCATCCCCGCCACCACGTCACCCTCGTCCGGACCCACCGCACCCTCGACGACCGACTCCGCAGAGGTCTCCGCGAGCTCCGCCGACGCATCCCCCGCCACAACCGGCTCCGCCGACCCCGCCTCGCTCACCGCACGGGTGCTCAGCGACAGCGTGCCCGCGTCCTGGGAGAGAGCGCTCCTCGCCAGGGACGCCCCGAGGAACGAGCCCGACACCACCGACGTCGCCTCACCCGAGACCGCCACCTCATCCGGCGTCCCCGAGGAGTCCCACATCATCGGCTGAGGGGAGTCCAGAACGACGTTGCCCAGCGTGTCCACCAGCTCCACCCCGCCGGAGGAGCTCTCCCGCAACGACGCGCCCGAGGTACGGGTGGCGAACCGCAACGCCGACAACGCCGACTGCTGCGCCGCCTCGGCGCTCTTGACCACCAGCACCTCCGAGACCGACTCCGCCCCCACCCGCACCACCAGGTCCACCCCGGCGAGCACCTCCGGGTAGGTGGCCGTCGAGCCCGACAGCACCGGCGCCGGCAACGCGAACGGCGCCACCAGAGCGACCTCGGCGTCCCCACGCGGCGCCCTGACGGTGAACAGCGGGGCACTCCCCCCACCGGACAACCGCACCCCCAACGCCACCGCCCTCGGCACGACCGACCCGTCGCCCGCACGCACCAGGGTGGGATCCACCGACACCCAGGCACCGTCGCGGCGCACCCGCTCCGGCACCAGCCCCTGCTCCAGCACCAACCGCCCCGACGGGTCGGCGAAGGTCTGCGACGTCTCCGTCCGCAACGCCTCCACCTCCACCCGGCGGCCGGTCCTCACCGCCTCGGCGACGGCGGACTCCTCGACGCCCACCGACGCGTCCTCACCGGCAGAGCCGCCGTCGGTCTTCGCGGACAAGGACGCGACGGCAGCAGCCTGGGTCGCCCCCGACACCCCCACCCCCACCAGCAGGGAGCCCACCAACCCGACCACCACGGACAGCCCAGCACCGCGAACGCGCACGAGGTTCTCTCCCCCCTGGGACCACACCGACGCCTGACCGCACCGGTAACAGCGCCGAAGCATGCCAGCCGGTCAGGACATGTCGCCGACGGTCGCCGTAATCACCACGGAGCGCGTCATCGCTGGACTCGTAACACTTTCGACGCTCTCCGTGAGCAACCGCAGGTGACACCCGAAGCCCCGAGACCACCACCAGCTCACCACTGTGACCGAGATCACTCACCTCGCCCGGAACCCCCGACCGGACACCGAGGACCCCGGGGACTCCCGTCAGGGCGTCCCCCGACCGCTCTCGGGGTCCTCCCAGGGATCGCTCAGGGTGTCACCCGATGTCCGGATGGCGCCCGGCCGGACAGGATCGTCGGTATGGACGACAACCCCGCACACCCCTCGGAGCCACCGGGGACCGAGGACGGACCTCAACAGCATCCCGACACCGCGCCCGGTGCCGCCCCCACCGACACCACCCCCACCGACACCACCCCGCCCGGCACCGGCCCGACCGATGCCGCTCCCGCCCCTCCGCCCGAAGTCCAGCCCCCCGGCGGAACGCCGTCCGGCGGGCAGCGTTCCGGCGAGCGGGAGTTCTTCGACCGGATCCGCGCCTTCGGCATCTATCGCCCGGCCGAGGGCCGCTGGGTCGCCGGCGTCGGTGCCGGCTTCGCCCGCCGCTACGGGATCGACCCGCTCCTCGCTCGCGCGATCATCGTCGCGCTGGTGCTCGTCACCGGCATCGGGCTGATGCTCTACGGCCTCGCCTGGGCGTTCCTCCCCCAGGACGACGGACGCATCCACGCCCAGCAGCTCCTCCGCGGCGACATCACCGCGGGGACCGTCGGCGCCGGGCTGTGCGTCCTGGTGGACGTCGGCCCCGGCTTCGCCTTCCGGCACGTCTTCTCCGACGGCGGATGGGCCTGGGGCGGCAGCGGTCTGCTGCTGGTGCTCGGCCTCGTCGCGCTGATCTGGTGGATCGCCTCCGGTCGTCACCGTCACCCCGGCGGGTACCCGGTCGCCGGGACGCCGGGCACCTGGCAGGGCGCGCCGGGCACCTGGTACTCCGGCCCGGGAACCCCGGCCGGCTCCTCGTCCTCCGAGAGCTACGGATCCCCGCACATGCACAGCACCGCCACGATCCCCGGTTCGACCACCAGCCCGTCGGGGCACTCCTCCGCCGTCGGCGGCACCGGACCCGGATCCACGGCGTTCGGTCCGTCCCACGGTCCGACGTCCTTCGGTCCGACGTCCCCCGGCACCGGGAGCGGTCGCCCGGGCACTCCGGCTGCCGTCCGCCCGCTGTTCCCGCCGCCGCGGGACCTGACGGCCCCCTCCCACGCGCTGACCTACGCGACGCTGGGGCTCGCCCTCCTCGGCGGCGGCCTGGTGGCCATGCTCAACCGCTCGTTCGTCGACGTCCCCGGCGACGCCGCGGTCTTCTCCCTCGCCGTCAGCCTCGGGATCGTGGCACTGGGCATCGTGACCGCGGGGCTGTTCGGCCGTCGGGCCGGTGGCCTGGCACCGATCGGGGTTCTGCTCGCCCTGGTGCTGCTGGTGGTCAGCGTGGTCCCCGCCAACGGTCAGCTCCGGCTCATCGACGAGCGGACCTGGAAGGTCACCTCCCGGAACGACCCCGACACCAACCGCTCGATCGGGATCGGCGGAGCGCTCGTGGACCTGAGCGATCCCCGGCTCCTGGCCCAGGCGACCCCGACCGACCCCGTGCACATCTCGGCGAACATCGGGATCGGGCAGCTCAGGGTGCTCGTCCCCAGCGGAGCGGCCGTCGAGGTCGAGGCCGAGGTCGGAGCCGGTGACGTCTCCACCGGGAACGGCCCGACCCCCGTTGCCGGCACCGTCAGCGACAACGCCGACCCGTCCCACCGCTCGACCCTCCGCTACGGGAGTTCCCCGCCGGAGATCATCGTGCGGGCCAAGGTCGGGCTCGGCCAGGTCGAGATCGTCGACGAGACGTGGGACGTGATGGACTGATGAGCGACGACACGCGACACCTGCCGAACGACGAGACGCCCGGACGGCGCTCCCCCGGCCCTGCCGACTCCCCCGCCTCCCGCCCTGCCGACTCCCCCGCCTCCGGCTTCACCGGCTCCTCCGGCTCCGGTTCCCCGGCCTCCGCGACGGGTGCTGCCGCAGCGGCGTACAGCCCTCCGGTCTCGACCGCCGGTCCCGATCCCCGCGAGGATCCGACTCCCGGTCCGCTCGGCCGTGACGGAAGGACGGTCCGGATGCGCACGGTGATCCTCGGGCTGCTGCTCGCCCTGGTCGCGGCGACGGTGGTCGTCGGCGACGCCACCGAGGTCGAGGTGGACGCCGGTGCCGTCGCCATCTCCGCGGTGCTCGGCGCCGGAGTCCTCCTGCTCGCCGGGGCCGCCTCGTCCCTGGCGAGGGAGCGTCGCCGCTGACGCCGCCGCCTCCGGGAAGTCCATAGGCCGGGCCGTCCGCACCAGGGACGGCCCGGCCCGACCCGTCTCCGGCCGGGAGGCCGGTCAACCCGCCGCGGCGAGCCGGTCGAACGCGTCCAGGACCCGTTCGGCGGTGACGAACCGCCCGCTCGCCTTCACCTCGCGCCCGCGCAGCGCGGTGAAGCTCGCCAGGGCGTGGGAGAGATCGTCCCGGTCCCAGCCGAGCAGGACGGCGTGCGCCGCGTCCAGGTCGGCGAGCGCGGACGCCCTCCGGTCCACCTCCCGGTGACCGTCGTCCTCACCGCCCATCGCCACCACCGCAGCGGGACCGCGCCGGATGCCGCCGTCGCCCGGCTCGGCTCCGACGCCGAGGGAGACCAGTTCGCCGGCCAGTCCCTCCAGCCCCGGTCGCCAGGCGACGGCCGCGGCGAGCCGCTCCAGCAGCCAGGCACCCGCAGTCGTCGCGGCGTCCCACGGCGCCGCCCGGTCGTAGTCCTCCGGGCACGGCAGCGGCACCTGCTCCAGCTTGAAGAAGTTGAGGTTCGCCCCGGCGTGCTTCTGCCGGGTCAGGTAGTCGACGGGCAGGCTGGCCAGGGCCGCCAGCAGCAGGGGCAGCCGTGGGGCCGAGAGCAGCGGCAGCGAGTTGCCCACCCCGACGACCGGCAGCGCGCAGGGCAGCAGGGTCCGCACCGCGGCCGCCGTGGTGACGTTCCGGTAGCCGGCCAGCCATCCCCGCGCGCACAGGTCGCCGAACCGGTCCATGACCAGGCTCTCCGGGACCCAGTACCGCGGGTCGGCGCGGACGCCGCCCCGGTGGTCGAGCAGCCCGGCGTGCTTCGCCTCCCACAACGGGAGCAGGCCCTCACCCGGAGCGGACGAGAACCAGCGCGCGTCCCGGGTCATGTGCAGGGGGGTCACCAGGCGAAGCTGCCACGGGTCGTCGACGACGGCTCCTCCCGGATCGCGCCGGCGCAGCACCGGCCACCGGTGGTGAGCCGCGACGAGCAGCCGGACGTCCCTCGGCCCGCAGCACAGCGGTGGGGTGCCGGTGTTGGGGTTGACCAGGGCGGGGATCCCGGCGTCCAGCCGCCAGACCCGGTCCGGCGGAACGGCGGCGGGATCCCGGATCCCGACGGCGACCTCCGCCCCGGACCGGTTCGCCGTCCCGTTCCCGTCGGGCGGCGGGCCGCCCCTGAGGTCGACGAGCGCCACGCTGACCCGCTGGCTGACCCCGTCGAAGATCGGCCCCGCCGGGTCGAGGACGTGCAGCCGGTCCAGCCGGTCGGTCTCCATCAGCGCCCGCAGCAGCGGCGCGGCCGACCGGTCGGAGGCGATCCCGGCGGGTACGACGATGCACGCCCGGCCCGCCGGGGACAGCAGCCGCCAGCAGGTCTCCATGAACGGCAGGTAGGCGTTGAGCTCGCCGCGGCCGGTGAGCGGGTGCCGCCCTCCGTCCCGGACGGCCCGGGCGGCAGCTGCCCGCGTCACGCGGAGCCTCTCGGGGGGAGCCCCCGCCCAGTCCTTGGCGGTGACCTTGAGTCGCTCCCATGGCGGGTTGGCCACCACCACGTCGAAGCCGCCCCGCCAGCCGGTGACCGGTTCGGGTGGCGCACTCCCGACGGCGAGGACCTCAGGGAACGCCGCGTGCCACACCACCGGCCCGCCCCGGCCGGGATCCTGGCCGGGATCCTGGCCGGGGTTCGGGCCGGAGTCCTGGCCTGGTTCCGGGCCGGGTTCCTGGCCGGGACCGGCCGTCGGGACCGGGCCGAGCAGGGCGTCCCCCGGCACGATCCGGTGGGCGAGGTCCTCCGGCCGGCACGGGTGCCCCGCGTCGGTGAGGTCGCCGGCGAGCGCGGCCCGGCACACCGCGACCGCGACCGGGTCGAGGTCCACCCCGTACAGGCGGTCCGCGATGCCCGCCGCAGGAACCCCGAGCGCGAGCAGCCGGGCCAGGACGGCGCGGAGCAGGGACCCCGCCCCGCAGGCGGGGTCGACGACCCGGGGCACCGTGGTCCCGGCCGTCACTCCCCGCAGTGCCCGCTCGGCCATCACCGCGGCCAGTTCGGGCGGGGTGGAGAACGCGCCCCTCGCCCTGCGCTCGCCGGAGCCGACCGGGACCAGGGTGACCCCCGGGGTCCCGACGCCGGTGGCAGCACCGACAGCCGTGGCGACGGCCCCGGTGGAGGTGGTCGTCGCGGCGGGGACGGTGGACGTGGCCGTCCTGGCGGGGACGACGGTGCCGGGGGCTGCGCCGTCGGCGGCCGGCACGAACAGCACCAGCCGGTCGTAGGCCGCGGCGAGGGCGCGCACCCCGTCCCGGTCCCCGGTCAGCGCGGCCGTCCGCACCGCCTCGGTCACCGCGACGTCCCGCCAGCGGTGCGCGGCGTGGACGTCCGCGGGGACCCCGTCCCGGACCCGTCCGGCAGCCTCCCCGACGAGCGCGAGGGCGATCGCGAGGGTGGTCGCGGCCGGCTCATGGTCCCGCCCGGCGGGCTGTCGTGGCCCGTTCCTGCCGGTCATCCGCCCGGAGGCCTCACGCCTGTGCCGGAAGGTGTCTCAACGCCTTCGCCGCCAACGCGGTGAGCGGCAGGCCGCTGAGCCGGTCGAGGCGGACCCACTCCACGGCGTCCGTCGTCCCGCCGATCTCCACGACCCGCGGGACGGAACCGGCGGGCACCTCACCCCGGTAGAGCACCCGGATCCCGTGGAAGTCCTCCAGCACCCCGTCGGGCGCGTGCCCGGTGAAGTGCCTGCTGTCGACGTCGATCAGCTCACCGACGGTCAGCGGCAGCCCGGCCTCCTCGTGCACCTCGCGGATCGCGGCGTCCACCGGCTGCTCGCCGAACCGGATCCCGCCGCCGGGGAGGGTCCACACGCCCTCGGCGTGCGCCAACCGGGTCAGCAGCACCCGGCCCTGGTCGGTGACCAGGGCGTAGGCGGCCGAGCGCTGCACCCGGGGAGCGGCGACGGGTGCTGGTTCCCCCGCGGCGGCCGCGGCCTCGGGCGGCTCGGCGTGGGTCCCGTCGACGAGACCGGTGTCCCCGGCCGCGGCGACGTCCTCACCGCTCGTCTCCGCCCTGGCGACCGGGCGGGCGGGCGGGACCGCCACCGGCTCGGTCTCCGGCAGGCCGAGCGCCCTGGACACGAAGGGCATCAGCGGCAGCCGGGCGCACTCGGCCTCCGGGACCAGTGCCGCCGCGTCGCTGGTGCCGTCGGTCTCCGGTCGCAGCGCCGAGGCCAGCACGTCGGCGGCGACCCCCACCGCCTCGTCGAGCCACCGCGAGCCGGGGTGGGGGCGCAGGTCGTACAGCAGCCGGACGGTGTGCAGCCGGACGCCGCGGTGCGGGATGTCCAGGACGTCGGCCTCCACGCCGCGCAGCCCGGCGACCTCCAGCCCTATCCCGGTCTCCTCCGCAACCTCGCGGACGACGGTCTCCTGCGGGTCCTCCCCGTGCCGCACCCCTCCGCCGGGCAGGAACCAGTGCCCGGCGAAGTCGGACCGTCGGGAGGCACGGACGAGCAGCACCGCGCCGTCCGCGGAGCGCAGCAACCCGTAGGCGCCGACCCGCTGCACCCGGCGGACACCGCGCGAACGGTCCTGGGACGTGATGGGGGGAACGGGCACGGTGCCAGACGGTACTCCAGACTGTCCGTTCCGTGACCGTAGATCAGCGACTCCGCAGGGACAGTCACCCTCCGCAGGCCCTCTCGCAGGCCCTCTCGCTACCTTCTCTCAGCCCTTCCCACCCGGTCACCGGGTGTCGCCCGGTCCGGGTCCGCCCGATGGGCCCCTCTCGTCCCGGCCGGGGTGACGACCGCGCCACTAGACTTTTCGGATGCCTTCGGGACGGTTGTCCACCTGGGCCTACGCCCGGGCTCTGACCCTTTTCCGCCATCTACCGAGACCGGTCCGGCTGCGGGTGGTCCGCCTGGTCACACCCGGGTACACCTCGGGAGCGCTGTGCCTGCTGGACTGCGACGGCCGGCTGCTGCTGCTGCGCCAGCGGCACCGCAACGGCTGGTCACTGCCCGGCGGCCTGATGCACCGCGGTGAGACCGCCGAGGTGGCCGTGGTCAGGGAGGTCGAGGAGGAGACCGGCCTGCGGGTCGAGGTGGGGCTGCCGCTCACGGTGATCGTCGAGCCGTCGTCGCGCCGGATCGACATCCTGTTCCACGTCCCCGTGCCGCAGGAGCCGGCGGTGACGCCGGGCAGCGAGGCGACCGGTGCTGCGTGGCTGAGGCCCGAGGAGTGCGGGCCCGTCGACGAGCCGACCCGCAAGGCCTTCGCGGCGTTCGCCGACGCGCTCGCGCATCCGTCCCGGACCGGCCGGGTGCTCTCCCCCGGGAGTCCCGAGCGGTGACCGGTGCCACGGCCGAGGGGGGACCTCGGGAGAGGGGATGCACGGCCGACGCGACCGGCCGAGGGCTGGCCGGGGTCGTCCTCGCCGCGGGAGCCGGCACCCGGCTCCGACCGCTCACCGACCTCAGGCCGAAGGTGCTGTGCCCGGTCGGCGGGCGCCCGCTGCTCGACCACGCCCTCGACCGACTCGCCCCCGTGACCGGCGCCGGGCCGGACCACCTCGCGGTCAACGCCCACCACGGCGCCGACCAGGTCCTCGCCCACGTCGCCGGACGGGCGACGGTCTCGGTCGAGCAGCCGGAGCCCCTCGGCACCGCGGGAGCCGTCGCCGCGCTGCGGCCCTGGATCGACGGCCGCGACGTGCTGGTGACCAACGGGGACGCCTACCTCCCCGGCGGGCTCGCCACCCTCGCCGACGGGTGGGACGGCGTGCGCAGCCGCCTGCTCTGCCTCCGGGTCCCGGGTCGCGGTGACTTCGACGGGCTGCGCTACGTCGGGGCCTGCCTGCTGCCGTGGACCGCCGTGCTCGGCCTCCGGGCCCGACCCACCGGGTTGTACGAGGTGCTGTGGCGGGCCGCGAGGGAGCGTGGTGAGCTGGACCTCGTCCCGCTGCCGGCCGGTGCCGTCGCCGTCGACTGCGGCACCCCCGGCGACTACCTCACCGCGAACCTGCACGCCTCGGGAGGGGACAGCGTCGTCGGTGCGGGGGCCCGGGTGCTCGGCCGGATCGAGCGGTGCGTCGTCTGGGACGGCGCGTGGGTCGGCCCGGAGGAGCAGCTCGTCGACGCCGTGCGCGCGGGAGACGAGTCACACCCAGTGACGGTCCATGCACGACGAGTACCGGATCGGGGTGACAGGAGTGCCTCCCGTCCCCGAGGATGATCGGGTGGAGCCGCGGTGGACGCCGACGCCGTCCGTGCTCGAACTCACCGGGATGGGCCGCTGGGAGTGGGACGTCGCCGGCGGGACGGTCAGCTGCGACGCACTGGCGAGCGATCTCCTCGGCCACGGCCGGACGGGGATGTCCACCTCGCTCCCGGCGTTCGTCACCCACGTGGTGTCCGAGGACCGGGCGGTGCTGCTGGCGGCCTTCGAGCTCGCCGGCAGGGAGGGCTCACCGCTGATCGAGGAGTTCCGGGTGCGCCTGCCCGGGGGCACGATCCGCTGGGTCCGGGTCCGCGGCGCCGTGGTCCGGGACCGCGCCGGCCGGCCGGTGCAGGTCGTCGGCCTGGCCGGCGACAGCACCTCGCTGCCGGCGCGCGCCGAAGGAGGCCGCGACCCGGCCCACCGGACCAGGGCGGGTGTCCTGCTCCTCGACCAGGAGTGGACGGTCGTCCACGGGGACCGGATCGCCTGCGACCTCCTCGCCGTCGACCAGGACAGGCTGCGCGGCAGCGTCCTCTGGGATGCCGTCCCCGGCATCGACACCGCCTTCGGGCTCAACTGCCGGCTGGCCGTGGAGCGACGGCGCCCGGTGTCCTTCGAGACCGACCTGATGCCGGTTCCTGGCCGGGTCGGGGTCCGGGTCCTCCCCACCGACGACGGCCTGGCCCTGTACCTGCACGCGGTGGCGACCACCCGGGGCGAGGAGCGCGAGCGGATGGCGATCATGCGTCGTCTCGAGCACGCGCTGACCCGGGGCCGCCAGCTCCTCGAGCTCACCCAGTCCCTCGAGACCTCGATGACCCCGGACGAGGTCGCCACGACCGTGACCGCGCGGCTGCACAGGTCCCTGGACGTCACCCGGGCCGGGATCGCGCTCGTCGACGGCGGCAGGCTGCGCAGCACCGGGATCGAGGGGGACGACCCGGTCCGGCCGGGATTCCACGACGTCTCCCATCCGGAGGCGGAGCTGCTGGAGGCGGTCGCCCGCAGCAGCCGCCCGCTGTTCCACGAGCGGGTCGAGGACGCCGCGACCGACCTGGACGAGGCGGCGGCCTGGATGGCGAAGACCGGCGCGGCAGCCTGCGCCCACCTCCCCCTCGTCGCCGCCGACGGTGAAGTGCTCGGCGCACTCGTCCTGTCCTGGGCCGAGTCGCACCCGATGAGCAGCGAGGAGCGCGACTTCCTCGTCACCATCGCGGGACACTGCGCCCAGGCGCTGCACCGGGCCATGCGGTACGAGCAGCAGCACACCGTCGCCTCCGCGCTGCAGAACGCCGTCCTCCCCGACCGGCTGCCGTCGCTACCCGGCTGGGAGCTCGCGGCCCGCTACGTCCCGGCGACCAGCGGGGTGGAGGTCTGCGGCGACTGGTACGACGCGTTCTGGGTGTCCGCGGACCGGCTGGGGCTGGTCGTCGGCGACGCGGCGGGGCACGGGCTGCTCGCCGCCAGGGTGATGAGCAGCCTCCGCAACGCGCTGCGCGCCTACGCCCTGCTCGGCGAGGGGCCCGGCGCCGTCCTCGGCCGCCTCGACCGGATGCTCTACACCCTCGATCCCGAGGCGATGGCGACCGCGGTGTACCTGGAGCTGGACCCGGTCACCGGCACCGGCCGATGGGCGTCCGCGGGGCACCCGCCGCTGCTCTGGGCCAGGACCGACGGGATCCGGATCGACGACACTACGGACGTCGACCCCCCTCTCGGCTGCCTCCGCACCCACCCGCTGCGGGAGCGGACCTTCTCCGTCGCCGACGGCGAGGGCCTGCTGCTGTACACCGACGGGCTGGTGGAGCGGCGGACCGAGTCCATCTCCGTCGGGCTGCACCGGCTGGAATCCACGGTGGTGCGGGCCCGGCACGCCGCCCGGCACGGCACCGGTGACCGGCTCACCTACCAGGTCTTCGTCGACGACCTGCTCGCCGAACTGCTCGGTCCGTCCGGGTCGCTCGACGACGTCTGCGTCGTCTCCCTGTACCGGGGGGCGTGGAGCCCGGACAGGTACGGGGTCTCCGCACCCGCCTCGACCACCGACCTGCCGGCCCGCAGGGCTCCCGCCGCCGGCACCGGGGCGGAGGACGACCACCCCCGGTTGAGCCGGGTCCTTGATCCCCAGCCGCAGTCGGCGGGGGACGCCCGCCGGTTGGCCAGGCGAGCGCTGGCCACCTGGGGTCGCGGCGCGGCCATGGACTCGGTGACCCTCATCGTCAGCGAGATGGTGACCAACGCCGTGCAGCACGCCGGTACCCCGCTGCGGCTCGACCTCGAACTGGACGGGGACCTGGTGCGGGTCAGCGTGACGGACGCGGCCCCCGGTCGGCCCCGGCAGGCTGCGGCCGACCCCCTGTCGGAGCGCGGCCGCGGCGTCCACCTGGTGGACTCGCTGTCCCGCCGGTGGGGCACCCAGGACCTCCCCGGCGGCAAGCGGGTCTGGGCGGAGCTCGACGCCGGTCTCGTCAGCGCTCGCCCGGTCACCGACACGAGCGGGCGGGCGGCTGTCCGCACCCGGTCGGCCACCGGGTCCGGACGACGGCTCAGGTGACCGCGCCCCCGGCGGGGCGCTCCGCCAGCAGGTGCGTCCTGACGAGCTCCGCCACCCGGGGCAGGTCGCAGTCCTCCACCGTGACCGACGCGGGGACGACCAGTCCCCTGCCCGCGTCACCGTCCACGTCGAGGGTCTCCACGGTGACGAAGTACCGCCCCGGGGGACGGCGCCAGGTGGACACGTACAGCAGCGGCAGGATCCTGCCGCTGCGGGCGAACCCGACGGCGTACTGGTCGGCGTCCCACTCGTCCCGGACCGCGAGCTCGTCGAACTCCCGCGTCAGCGCCGCCACGAGTTCCCTGATCGAGGAGTGCTTGCGGACCAGCACGGCGTCCGGCCCGATCGTCGCGCGATCCCGTGCCTGCGCCGTCGCCGGGTGCTCGCCGCACGGTGCCGTCGCCGTGCCACCGCACGCAGGCGCGGTCGCGGCCCCGCGCACGCCTCGGTCGACCCCACGGCGTGCCTCTCCCGCTCCGTCCACGACTCCCCCCGACGCCCGGCCGGACGGTGGCGACGGACCCGCAGCCACCCCGGCGACGACCGCCACGGCGACCGCCCGGGTGACCACGGTGCTCACCCGGACACGCTCACCCCGGCGTGCTCACTCCCACTCGATGGTGCCCGGTGGCTTGCTCGTCACGTCGAGCACCACGCGGTTCACCTCGGGAACCTCGTTGGTGATCCGGTTGGAGATGCGGGCGAGCAGGTCGAACGGCAACCGGGCCCAGTCGGCGGTCATCGCGTCCTCGCTGTTCACCGGGCGGAGCACCACCGGGTGCCCGTAGGTACGCCCGTCACCCTGCACCCCGACCGAGCGGATGTCGGCCAGCAGCACCACCGGGCACTGCCAGATGTCGCGGTCGAGCCCCGCAGCGGTCAGCTCCTCGCGCACGATCGCGTCGGCGGCCCGCAGCACCGTCAACCGCTCCCGGGTCACCTCGCCGACGACCCGGATGGCCAGGCCCGGCCCGGGGAAGGGCTGCCGGTGCACGATCTCCGGGGGGAGGCCGAGCTGCTCACCGACCGCACGGACCTCGTCCTTGAACAGGGCGCGCAGCGGCTCGACGAGCTCGAAGTCGAGGTCGTCCGGCAACCCGCCGACGTTGTGGTGGCTCTTGATGTTGGCGGCGCCCTCGCCCTCACCGGACTCGACGACGTCCGGGTACAACGTGCCCTGCACCAGGAACCGCACCTCACCGCCGCCCTCGGTGCCGCCGGTGCCCTCTCGACCGGCGTCCCCGCCGGAGTCCCGCTCCGCCTGCCGCGCCTCGGCGACGACCTCGCGGGCGGCCTGCTCGAAGACCCGGATGAACTCCCTGCCGACGGTCTTCCGCTTCGTCTCGGGGTCGGTGATCCCGGCGAGCGCGTCGAGGAAACGGTCCCGGGCATCGACGACCTTGAGCCTGACCCCGGTCGCGGCGACGAAGTCCCGCTCGACCTGCTCCACCTCACCGGCCCTCAGCAGCCCGTGATCGACGAACACGCAGGTCAGGGCGTCACCGATGGCCCGCTGGACGAGCGCGGCCGAGACGGCGGAGTCCACCCCGCCGGACAGCCCGCAGATCGCCCTGGCGTCGCCGATCCGTTCCCTGATGATCGCGACCTGTTCCTCGATGACGCTCCCGGTCGTCCAGTCCCCGGCCAACCGCGCCCCGCGGAACAGGAAGTTCTCCAGCACCTGCTGCCCGTACTGGGTGTGCCGGACCTCCGGATGCCACTGGATCCCGTACAGCCGTCGCGCGTCGTCCTCGAACGCCGCCACCGGCGATCCGCCGCTCTCGGCGACCACGGTGAACCCGAACGGGGCGACGTGCACGGCGTCGCCGTGGCTCATCCACACCGGCTGCCGCTCGGGCGTCCCCGCGAGCAGGGTCGAGGACTCCGGCCGCGCGTCCAGGGCCGTGTCCCCGAACTCGCGCAACCCGGTCTGGGCGACCTTGCCGCCGAGCGCCAGGGCCATGGCGTGGAAGCCGTAGCAGATCCCGAGCACCGGGACCCCGGCGTCGAACAGGCCCGGGTCGATCCGGGGTGCGCCGTCGGCGTAGACGCTGGACGGTCCGCCGGAGAGGATCACCGCGGCGGGGTTGCGCGCCAGCAGGTCGGCCAGCGGCAGGGTGTTGGGGACGATCTCGGAGTACACGCCGGCCTCGCGCACCCGGCGCGCGATGAGCTGGGCGTACTGGGCGCCGTAGTCGACGACGAGCACCGGTCTGCGGCCGACGGATCCGGGCCGGGAGGTGGGTTCACTCACTCCTAGCAGGGTAGTCGGGGCCTGGTCGGGGCCGTGGGCCGGCTCAGCTCGCCGTCCTGCTCTCCTCGAGCGCCGTCCCGGACTCGTCGATGCCGGCCAGGGTGCCGCCGGTCGCGATCCGCTCCTGCCAGGTGGCGAGGTTGGCCCTGGTCACCTCCACCAGTGGGTGGTCGGCTCCGAGCAGCCGGAGCCGGTCGGCGTGCACCCCCTCCAGCTCGGCGACGGCGCCGGTGAGGTCCCCGGCGATCCCTCGCCAGTAGGCCAGGTGCGCCCGGGTGAGCAGGGTGTGCGGGTGGTCGGGACCGAGGACCCGCGCCCGGTCTGCGACGACGCCCTCCAGCTCCGTCACGGCCGTCCCGACCTCGCCTGCCGTTCCCCGCCACCGGGCCAGGTGGTGCCGGGTCGCCAGGGTCCCCCGGTGGTCCGGGCCGAGGACCCGCTCGACGTCGGGCAGCAGCTCGGCCAGCGCCGCGGCTGCCCCTTCGGCGTCCCCGGCCTCGCCGCGCCACCGGGCGAGGTTGTGCCGGGTCGCGAGGTGCCCGGGATGGTCGGGGCCGAGGACCCGCGTCTCGGTGTCCCGCAGCTCCTCGAGCGCGGCGACGGCGCCTGCGGCGTCCCCTGCCGCCCCCCGCCAGTAGGCGAGCTCGTGCCGGGTGGTGAGGGTGTGCGGGTGGTCGGCGCCGAACACCCGGACGACGTCCGGCAGCAGCCCGGCGAGATCCTCCGCCGCTCGCTGCGGGTCCGCCGCCTCGCCGCGCCACCTGGCGAGCTCCTGCCGGACCGACAGCGTCCTCGGGTGGTCGTGTCCGAGCACCTCCGTCACGTCCGGCAGCAGCCCCGACAGCACCGCAGCGGCCCCGGCGGCGTCCCCGGACACCCCCTGCCAGTAGGCGAGTTCCGCCCTGGCGGTGATCGCGTCGTCGTTGTCCGGTCCCCGCCGCCCGGTCACGGTCTCCACGAGTCGCGCCCAGTGAGCGATCGCCTGGTCGACGAGCCCGTCCGCGCCGAGGCTCCGCCCGGCCTCGAAGAGCACGGGATGGACGTCGGGGGACCAGAGGGCCTCGCCGGGCCGGGCGGCGAGGGCTGCGGCGTTCTGCCGCAGGATCCTCGGCAGGTCCGGCCGGTCCTCCAGCCGGGGCCAGACCTCGACGAGGGCGTCCGCGACGGTGCGGACGAGTTCCCGCCGCCGCCGCCGCGAGAGGGGTTCGAGGACGACCCGCTGGACGAGGGGATGCACCCGGACGGACGCCGGCCTGCCACCGGGGCTGCGACTCACCAGGTCGAGCCGGTGCAGGGCGCGCAGGGCCGACCGCACCTCGGTGAGCCGGACCGGCGCGACCGCGGGGACCCCGTGATCGCGGACGCGGTGCCTGCCCAGGTAGTCGCGGACGGCCCGGGTCTCCCAGAGCGTGTCCGGCGCACCGGCGGGATCGAGCACGGCGGCGACCTCGAGGACGGCCCCCGCCAGGCTGCCGTCGCGCAGCCGGTCGGCCCGTTCCAGGGACAGCGACCAGGTGACGGCGACCGTCGCCAGGTGCTCGTCGGCTGGCACCCCCCGCGGGAACAGCCGGCCGAGGCGCTCCGACCGGTCGACGAACCGCATCCGGTACGCCTCGCAGGTGATTCCCTCGTCGAGGATCACTGCCGCGGCCTGGGCCAGCGCGACCGGGAGGTGCCCGAGGTCAGCCGCCAGCCGCTCGGCCCCCTCGGTGGCGCGCGGGTGCGCTCCGCTGCCCGGCGGGGCGGAGAGCCGGTGGCGCAGGTAGGCCAGGGCCTCGTCGCGGGTGAACGCGTCCACCGGAACGCGCCGTGCCCCGGGGGGACCGGCGGCCCGGCAACGGGTGGTGACCAGTACCCGGCCCGCCGGCCCACCCGGCCACAGCCCGTCGAGGTCCTCGGGGTCGGTGACGTCGTCCAGCACGACGAGCCACGACCGCTCGGTGGAGGCCAGCCAGGAGAGGAGGTCGTCCACCGCCCACCGGGCGTTCTCCCCGGGCACCGCACCGGGACGGATCCTGCGCCAGGCCGTCGCGTAGGTCGCCAGCACCGACGGCCGGGAGGACGCGTCGACCCAGACGACGAGCTCGGTCCCGGCGTGCGTCGCCTCGACGGCGAGGGCCGCGGCCAGTTGGGTCGCGCCCAGCCCGCCGTACCCGAGCTCCTGCCCCGGCTCCCCCGCCTGGACGAGCACGACCGGTTCCCCGACGTCCCAACCGGCCGAGACCTGGTCGCGGAGAGCGGCTCTCGGCTGGAACGCTGCCGCCGGTGCCGGGGGGACCCCGAGCCGGACCGGCCCCTCGGCGGCGCGCGCGCCGTCCGTCGCCTGCGGCAGGTCCCGGGCCACCGGGTCAGCCGACCCGTCGACGGCCGGTTCGACGGTCCCCCCGGGGCGGACGGTCACACCGGGTTCGACGCTCACGGCCGGCTCGACGGTCACACCGGACTGAACACTCGCGGCCGGCTCGACACTCACCCCGGGCTCGACACTCACGGCAGGTCGGACGGCCGCAGCCGGGTCGACGGTCACGACCGGCTCGACGCCCACGGCCGGTTCCGGCGTCTCGACCAGGACAGGCCGGTCCGCGACGTGCTGCGCCGTTGTGCCCGTAGGAGTTCCGCCCGTCCGCGACCGCGGTCCCATCGCCGATCCCCTCCCCGGATCCGGCCGACCCCAGTGGCGGCTCCGGTGGGACACCGGAGATCCGACCGGGTGCGACTGCGAACCACGATGTGCGAGATCCGGTGCCATGTCAACAGTGCGTGTTCATTTAGATACGGAATGAAGTGATGTCGAGAAGCCTCGCGGGGGCCGGGCCGGAACGCAACCGCAGGTTCCACCGTCGTCCGGACAGGCACCCGGGACGACCCGACCGGACGGCTCAGGCATCCCCCGAACGGTCGGCCAGCCGGTGGGACACCCACCGTTCGGCGACGAACGACATGGCGGGGACGGTCCCGGCGAGCACGACCAGGATCATCCGCGACGCGGGCAGGCGTGTCCTCAGCCAGAGGTCGACGGCCACCAGGACGTAGGCGAGGTACAACCAGCCGTGGCCGACGGCGATCCAGTCACCGAGGCCCTCCCGGTCGAGCCCGTACTTGAGCACCATGTTGAGGGTGAGCAGCAGCAGGAAGACCCCGGTGACGTAGGCGAGCACGCGGAAGCGGGTCAGCGCGGGCCCCGGCCCGTCGCGGTCGCCCCCGGCCACGGGCCCCGGCTCGCCGAGAGTGCCCGCCGTCCCGGCCCTCCGGCCGTCGCCCGCCCCCGCGCTCACGTCGTTCATGCCATCGCTCCTCTCGCCCCCGAGGACTCGGGGGTTCTCCTGCGCTCCGGCGGGTCCGCCGCAGGGGTCGTCCGGTCCGGCCCGCCGCGATGGTCGTCGCGCACCAGGCGCCACCACAGGAACAGACCGAAGCCCGCGAACACCCACCACTGGACGGCGTACGACAGGTTCCTCAGGCCGAGCCCGGTGCCGGCCGGGTCCGGCGGGACGACGCGCGGAGACGGTCCCACCGGGGCCGGCTCCTCACGCTGGGCCAGGACGTACCCGGTGAGCAGGGGGTACGGCCAGCGCTGGACGAGCTGGGTCAGGTCGACCCGCTCGATCTGCTCCGGCGGCAGCACGTCGGCCCGGCCGGGCAGGCGGTCCGGCGGCGGTTCCGCCGGACGCAGGATCCCGGTGACGGCGACCTCGCCCGTCGTCACCTCACCCGCCGTCGCCTCGCCCGTCGCGAAGGGCGCCGTCGCGGGGTCTGCGGACGACGGGACCCAGCCGCGGACGACGGCGACCGCGGACCCGTCCGCCAGCCGCAACGGGGTGAGCACCCACAGGCCGTTCACGCCGGCTAGGCGACGGTCGGGCACGAGCAGCCGGCGCTCACCGTCCCAGGTCCCGGTCGCGACGACCGGCCGGTCGACGAGCTCGCCGGTGAACGGCTCCCGCGCCCCGAGGAGGTCGGACAGCTGCGCCGGAGGCGCCGCCAGCCGTCGCTGCGCTGCGGCCAGCCCCTGCTCCCTGGCCCGGTCGAGCTGCCAGCCGCCGAGCCAGGCCATCACCGAGGAGGCGAGGAGCACCACGACGAGCAACGCCACCCAGCGTGGACGCAGAGCCGTGCGGAGCACGCCGTCACGGTAACCCGGCCATGGTCGCTCCGCCCTCCGAGCGCGAGCCCCCCGCCCACCGGTGGCCAATGGGGCTCATCTCGCGAGAATGAGCCCCATTGGCCACCGGTCAGCGGGTCGGGCGGGTCGAGCGGGTCGGGCGGGTGTCACTCCTCGACCAGGATGCCGAGAGCGCAGGCGAGGCTGTACCCGAGGTCGACGATGTCGCGGGAGTCGACGACGGCCCCACGCAGGGACTGCACCCCGGAGATCCCGATCAGCGTGCAGCCGGAGAAGCGGGTGCCGGTCGTGGTCGCGCCGGAGAACTGGGCACCGGACAGGTCGCAGTCGGTGAACGTGATCCCGCTCAGGTCCGCCTCCTGGAAGTCCGCCTGACGCAGGTCGCACTCGACGAACGCGGCGGCGAGGAACCGGGTGAACCGGAAGGAGACCAGGTCGGCGCGACAGGAGTCCCAGCGCACGTCCCGGCACCAGCCGCCGGCCCAGGACAGGCCGGTCAACCGGCAGCCGGTGACGGCGACCCTGGTCAGCGAGGAGCTGCGGGCCTGCAGGTTGGCGAGGTCGCATCCCTGGAGCTCGCAGTCCACCAGGGACACCCGCCCGAACGTGCCGGGGCCGAGGGTGCAGCCGCGGAACCTGCTCCGCCGCACCACGGCACTCGCCACGTCCCGGCCGGACAGGTCGGCACCCTCGTAGCCGAGACCGGTCAGCTCGGCCTCGTCGACGAGGTCGTCGCGCGGCAGCTCGTGCCCGGCGAGCTCGTCGAGCATCCGGGGTGCCACCGGGACGGCGCCGTCCCGGTGACCGGGACCGGAGGCGGCGGGTCGGGTCACCGTGCTCCTCTCGACGACGGCCCTCCCCTCCCACGGGGGCGGCCGGTGGACGGCGGACCCACCCACGGTAGGGGTGGGGCGGCATCCGCGGCACTCGCCGTCAGGCCGGTGCCACGGCCGCACCCACGCCGTTCCGGACCCCGTTCTCGGCGATGACCTGCCGGTACCAGTGCGCGCTGTCCTTCGGCAGGCGTCGCCCGGTCTCCCGGTCGACGTGGACGATGCCCCACCGCTGGCTGTACCCGGCGGACCACTCGAAGTTGTCCAGCAGCGACCACAGGTGGTAGCTCTCCAACGGCACCCCCGCCCGGATCGCCCGGTGCGCCGCGGCCAGGTGGTCGGTGAGGAAGGCGATCCGGACGGCGTCGTCGACGCGGTCGTCGACGGGACGGGCCTCGTCCGGCAGCCCGTTCTCGGTGATCGACAGTGGGATGTCGCCGTAGTCGCGCCGGATCCGGACCAGGAGGTCGTACAGCCCCTCCGGGTGGATCTGCTGCCAGCCGGCCGGCGACGTCGGACGCATCCGCACGTGGTTGCCCCGGGCGTCGACGTAGACCGGGTTGTAGTACTGGACCCCGAGCAGGTCGACCGGGGACGAGATGACGGCCAGGTCGCCGTCCCGGACCACCTCGGGCAGGGACGAGCCGCCGTCGAGGGCCTCGGCCAGGTCCTCCGGGTACCGGCCGGCGAGCACCGGGTCCAGGTAGAGCCGGTTCTCCCAGAGGTCGGCGAGCCGGACCGCGTCGGCGAGGGAGGCGGGGTACCCGTCGGAACCGTCACCCGCCGGGCCGGTCCCGCCGGTCGCCGCCGCCCCGACGAAGCCGTCCGGCTCCGACGTCGAGAAGGCCGAGGCGTCGGTCGTGGTCTCCCCGGAGGCGTCCGCCGGGTAGACGGGGGCCAGGTTGAACGCCGGCCCGATCCGGTACCGGTGCCCGGCCCGGTCGGAGGGACACGACGCCCGGAACGCCTGGACCGCGCGACCGTGCCCGAGCAGCAGGTGGTGCGCCACGACCGACGACGCCCTGAGGTCCCGCAGCCCCGGCGGGTGGATGCCGTGCAGGTACCCCGCCTGGACCACCGTCTTCGGCTCGTTGACGGTGAGCCAGGCGTCCACCCCGTCGCCGAGCGTCCGGAACATGATCTCCGCGTAGTCGGCGAACCAGGCGGTGCAGTCCCGGTTCTCCCATCCCCCCTCGTCCTGGAGCCGCTGGGGGAGATCCCAGTGGTAGAGCGTGGCCATCGGGGAGATGCCGCGGTCGCGGAGGCCGTCGACGAGCCGGCGGTAGAAGTCCAGCCCGCGGGGATTCACGGCTCCCCTGCCGTCCGGCTGGACGCGCGGCCACGAGATCGAGAAGCGGTAGCTCTGCAGGCCGAGGGACACCATGAGATCGAGGTCCTCGACGTAGCGGTGGTAGTGGTCGCAGGCGACGTCGCCGGTGTCGCCGCCGCTGGTGCGGCCGGGCGTCCGGCTGAAGGTGTCCCAGATCGACGCACCGCGTCCGTCCTCGTCGGCCGCGCCCTCGATCTGGTACGCCGAGGTGGCCGCACCCCATCGGAACCCGTCGGGGAAGGCGAGGAGCCCGTCGCCGGAGGTCCGGTCCACCGGGCTCTGCCGCCCCGGGATGTCCCGGGGGCTCATCGCGTGACCTGCCGCGCGGTGAACCGGCGCCGGACGGCGAGCGGTGCGGGGACCGGTGGCACCGGGAACGGCATGAGGATCTGCATGCCCACATCTTGGGTGATGACGCCCGCAGACAGCGGAACGCGGGACGCGGTGCGCGCCAGCCGGACCGACGTCCACGGCAGGTCGGCCGGCAGGTACGGGGATCTGGACACGGGCGGAATCTATCAGTAAGGAATCCTTATAGTAACTGCCTTTCCGGGGTACGGGAGGATGTGCCCATGAGGCTCTCCGCTGGTCACCGCGCGGCCGGCCCGGCCACCGCGCGCACGCTCAACGACCGGCTGGCACTCGAGCTGCTGCTGGAGCACGGCCCGCTGACCGCGACCCAGCTCGCGGGACTCACCGGGCTGTCCCGGCCGACGGTCGCCGAGCTCATCCGGCGGCTGCTGCACGCCGAGCTGATCGCCGTGGTCGGCGAGTCCGGCGCCGTCCGGCGCGGCCCCAACGCCCGGATGTACGGCCTTGCCGCCTCCCGGGCGCACCTCGCAGCCCTCGACGTCCGCATGGACGGGATCACGGTCGCCGTCGCCGACCTGACCGGGCGGGTCGTCGCCACCGCCGACCTGAGCACCGCCGACCTGAGCACCGCCGACCTGAGCACCACCGACCTGACCACCGCCGAGCGCGACACCGATGCCGACGCCGTCGTGTCCCGCGCCCTCGCCGTCCTCGACGAGACGGTGCGCGGCTCCGGCGCGACGGAGCTGCACACCGTCGCGGTCGGCGCCCCCGGGCTGGTGGATCCCCTGACCGGGGTGCTCGCGCCGCCGCCGGGGCATCCCTCGTGGCCCCCGGTCCTCGCGGCCGAGCTGCGCGGTCGCGGGCACAGCCTCCTGCTCGAGAACGAGGTCAACCTCGCCGGCGTCGCGGAGCAGCGACTCGGATCCGCCCGTGACCGGGACTCCTTCGTCCTGCTGTGGCTGGGCCAGGGCGTCGGGGCGGCCACCGTCCTCGACGGGCGGCTGCGGCGCGGGGTCTCCGGCGGCGCGGGGGAGCTCGGGTTCCTCCCGGTGCCGGGCACCTCGACCCTTCCCTCGGCCGGCGGGTGCAGTGGAGGCTTCCACAGTCTGGTGTCCGGTTCCGCCGTCCTCGAGCTCGCCGCCCGGTACGACCTGGTCCCCGCGGACCCGGCGCGGCCCGGGAGCCCGGCGGAGGACGCCGCGACCCTCGTCGCCGGAACCGTCCGGTCGGGGACCCGGGACGCCTCGGCCTTCCTCGACGCCTTCGCCAGGAGGATCGCGCTCGGGGTCTCCGCCGTCTGCGTCGTCCTCGACCCGGGCTGCGTCGTCCTCGGCGGGGACATCGGGCGGGCGGGCGGGGCGGAGCTCGCGGAGCGGGTCGCCGAGGAACTCACCGGGCTCTCACCGCTGCGGACGGAGGTCAGGCCGAGCACGGTGTCCGGCAACGTCGTGATCCAGGGTGGGGTCCTCGTCGCGTCGGACGCGGTGCGCTCCGACCTCTTCCCCGGGTGATCGTCCCCCGGGTGATCACCGGCTGCGGGCAGGCCCTCCCGGCTCCCCCGCCGAGGGACCCGTCCGGTCAGGGCCGGAGCAGCACCTTGACGGCCTTGCGGGAGTGCATGGCGTCGTAGGCCTCCGGGGCGTCGCCGAGGGGCAGCTCCCGGTCGAAGACCCGGCCCGGGGCGATCCGCCGGGCCAGCACGTCGTCGAGCAGCTCCGGCAGGTAGATCCTGGCCGGGGCGACGCCGCCGGCGACCCCGACGTTCCGCTGGAACATGTCGGAGACCGGCAGCTCCACGTCGTGCGGGATGCCGACGAAGCCCACCGTCCCGCCCGGCCGGGCCGCGGCCAGGGCCTGACGCATGGACTCCCCGGTCCCGACGCACTCCAGCACCGCGTCGGCCCCGCCGGAGAGCAGCTCGCCGACCTCGCGCGCGCCGTCAGCGCCCCTCGCCCCGACGACGTCCGTCGCGCCGAAGTCCACGGCGATCGCCTGCCGGTCGGGATACCGGCTCATCGCGACGATCCTCTCCGCGCCGAGCCGGCGGGCCGCGAGGACGCCGCACAGCCCCACCGCACCGTCGCCGACCACCGCGACGGTGCATCCCGGGGTGACCCGGGCGGACACCGCCGCGTGGTGCCCGGTGCACATCACGTCCGAGAGCGTGAGCAGCGACGGGAGCAGCTCCTCCGTCGCCGCGGCCCGGCCGTCCGGCACGGGGACCAGGGTCCCGTCGGCCTGCGGAACCCGCACGTACTCGCCCTGGCCGCCGTCGACCGGACGTCCCTCGCGGTCCCGCCCGCCCCACCATCCCCCGCCGAGACAGGAGGTGGTGACGCCACGGCGGCACATCGCGCAGGTGCCGTCCGACCAGGAGAACGGTGAGATGACGAAGTCCCCGGCGGACACCGCCGCCACGGCGGAGCCGACCTCCTCGACCACCCCGACGAACTCGTGGCCCATCCGCCACTCGACCCCGGCCTCGGCGTCACCGCGGTACGGCCACAGGTCCGACCCGCAGACGCAGGCAGCGACGACTCGCACCACGGCGTCCGTCGGGGCCAGCACGGCGGGGTCGGGGACGGTCGAGCACCGGACGTCGAACGGCCCGTGCAGGGTGACGGCCTTCACGCGAGCTCCTCGTAGCGGACTCCGGTGAGCGCGGTGGAGCGCTCCCACAACCAGGCGGCGTCCCCGGGATCGGCGGCCCTGCGGCTGGTGCCCACCCGGCGCGGCACCCCGCGCAGCTCGCAGAACCCCGCAGGGCCGAAGAACTCGCCGCCGCGGGCCTGGGGGTCCGCCGCGGCGCGGAGGGTCGGCCACGCCCCCTGCTCCGCCGACTGGGCGCACCGGTGCGCGAGGCTCAGGAAGCGTCCCAGCAGCACGCTGCCGGACATCTGCGGCCCGACGACGTGGAGCCCGGTGGAGGCCCAGCCGGGGTGGGCGCCGAGACTGGCCAGCCGCAGCCCCGCGGCGTCCGCCCGGCGCTGCAGCTCCCGCATGAAGTGGAGGTTCGCGAGCTTGGACTGCGCGTAGGCGCGGTACGGCGAGTAGGCCCGCTCCAGCATGAGGTCGTGGGTGTGGATCCGGCCGATCCGGTGCACGAAGCTGGAGACGGTGACCACCCGCGGCGGCCCGCCGAGGACCGATCCGCGCAGCAGGGCGGGCAGGAGCAGCCCGGTGAGGGCGAAGTGCCCCAGGTGGTTCGTGGCGAGCTGCAGCTCGAAGCCGTCCGGGCTGGACCGCCGGGGGATCGCCATCACCCCGGCGTTGTTGACCAGCAGGTCCACCCGGTCAGGGCTGCCGGCCCGTCGGAAGGGCTCGGCGAACGCGCGGACCGCGTCCAGGTCGGCGAGGTCGAGCGAGCGCAGCTCCACGGCGGCTTCCCGGTGCCGCTCCCGCACCCAGGCGACGGCAGCCCTCCCCCGCTCGGCGTCGCGGCAGGCCATGACGACGTACGCGCCCCTGCGCGCGAGCCCGAGCGCCGTGTACAGGCCCAGCCCCGAGTTCGCTCCGGTGACAAGGGCGACGGTTCCGGACAGGTCGGGCAGGCACGCCGGGCTCCACTGTTCGATCACCCGGTCATCCTCTCCGGTCACCGGCACCGGACACGCACCATCCCGACGTGCTCCACGTCACCCGGTGATCCCGCACCCCGGTCGCCGACCTCGCCGGACCGTGGTCTCACCCGGCCGATCAGGGCCACGGAAGGTGCGTGCGCCGGGTCGCGCGCAGCGCGGTGCTCAACGCCGCTGACATCCGCCGCCCGCCCTGCCCGTACAGCCAGCCGAGGCCGGGACCGCGCTGGACGGCGATGGTCTGGCTCTCGGTGAAGCGGAGCAGCCCCTCGACCCCGTGGCGGCGGCCGAGCCCGGAGGCCTTCCGGCCGCCCATGGGCGCGGCGGCACTGCCCCACGCCGCGATGTAGGACTCGTTGATGTTCACCGTGCCGCACCGGAGCCGCCGGGCGAGCACCTCGCCCCGGCGCCGGTCCCTCGTCCACACCGTGGCGGTGAGCCCGTACTCGGTGTCGTTGGCGACGGCGACGGCCTCGGCGTCGGAGGACACCCGGTGCACCGTGACCACGGGCCCGAAGGTCTCCTCGTGGTGGCAGGCCGCAGTGGCCGGGACCCGGTCCAGCACCGTCGGCTCGAAGAACAGCGGACCGAGATCGGGCCGGGCCCTGCCGCCGGCCAGCACGACGGCCCCACGCTCGACGGCGTCGGTGACGTGCCGGGAGACCCGGTCCAGGTGGGCCGACGAGACCAGGCACCCGAGGTCGACCGAGAAGTCGAGCGCGACGCCCATGCGCAGCCGGCCGACCCGGTCCAGGAAACGGCGGAGGAACTCGTCCGCGACCCGCTCGTGGAGCACCAGTCGCTCGGCGGCGACGCACAACTGCCCTGCGCTGGTGAAGCAGTCCCTGACCGCGGCCTCGGCCGCCCGGTCGAGGTCGGCGTCCTCGGCGACGTAGAGACTGTTCTTGCCACCGAGTTCCAGCGAGGTCCCGACGAGCCGGCGGGCCGCCTGCTCCGCCACCCGGCGTCCGGTGGCCGTCGACCCGGTGAAGCAGACGTAGTCCGCGGCGTCGACGAGGGCGGCTCCGGTCACCGGTCCGTCACCGGTCACCAGCGCAACGAGTTCCTCGGGCACCCCGGCCTCGACGAGCACCTCCACCACCCATGCGGCGGTCAGCGTGGTGAGCGGATCCGGCCGCAGCACGACGGCGTTGCCCGCGAGCAGAGCGGGCAGGGCGTCGGAGGCGACCAGCGCCAGCGGGTAGTTCCACGGCGCGACGATCCCGACCACCCCCCGGGGGTGGTGCACCTCGGTCACCCGGGTCAGCCCGGGGACCAGTCCGGGGTGACGGCGGTCGGCGATGATCCCAGGACCCCTGCGAGCACTGAACCGGGCCGCGATCGCGACGTCGACGACCTCCTCATAGGCGTGCAGCCGGGCCTTCCCCGCCTCCGCCTGCACCAGGTCCATGGCTTCCGACTGCCGCTGGAGCACCAGGTCGTGCACCCGGAGCAGGACGGCGGCCCGGTCTTCTGCCTGCCTCGCCGCCCAGACGGGCTGCGCCTCGCGGGCCCGACGGACGACCCGGTCGACGTCCGCGGGGGTGGACACCGGGACCTCGGCGAGAGCGACGCCGGTGAAGGGCGCACGGGCGGTGATCGTGGCCGCTCCGGGGCCGGCGGCGACCAGGGGCGGCAGCCGCCGGGCGAGGGCGGCCACCCGGTCCAGCCCCGGTGTGCACCCGGGTCTCGGTGCGGGGGGTGCGGCGATCCCGGCGGTGGGGCGGCACCCGCCACCAGGGGGGTCGAGGGACATGCCCGCAGGCTAGGTCCCCACGCTCCGTCGAGCCACCGGTTACGGACATGCCCCACCACCCGGCTCAGCACCACGGACCGTCACCGGAAGCGCAACAACCGCCCGCATCGCGAAGCCATGCGACGGAGAGTGACCGACGGGGCATACCCCTCGACGCCGACCCGTCGGGCAGGTGCGGCGCGCCGCCCGGTCGTCAGCTCGGCTGGTGCGGCGAGACGACGACCTCGACCCGCTGGAACTCCTTGAGGTCGGAGTACCCCGTCGTGGCCATGGACCGGCGCAGCGCACCGATGAGGTTGGTGGTGCCGTCCGCGGAGCGGCCGGGCCCGAGCAGGATCTCCCGGAGGGTGCCGACGGAGCCGACCCGCACCCGCTCGCCACGCGGCACCAGCGGGTGGTGCGCCTCCGACCCCCAGTGGAAGCCGCGGCCCGGCGCCTCCTCGGCCCTCGCCAGCGCGGCGCCGAGCATCACGGCGTCGGCCCCGCACGCCACCGCCTTGACGATGTCACCGGACCGGCCCATGCCGCCGTCGGCGATGACGTGGACGTAGCGCCCGCCGGACTCGTCCATGTAGTCCCGCCGGGCCGCCGCGACGTCGGCGATGGCGGTGGCCATCGGCGCCTGGATGCCCAGGGTCGACCTGGTGGTGTGCGTCGCGCCGCCGCCGAACCCCACCAGCACCCCGGCGGCCCCGGTCCGCATGAGGTGCAGGGCCGCGGTGTAGGTGGCACAGCCGCCCACGATCACCGGGACGTCGAGCTCGTAGATGAAGCGCTTGAGGTTGAGCGGCTCGGCCCGGCCGGACACGTGCTCGGCCGAGACCGTCGTGCCGCGGATCACGAAGATGTCGACCCCGGCGTCGATGACGGTCTTCCACAGCTGCTGGGTGCGCTGCGGGCTGAGCGCGCCGGCGACGGTCATCCCGGAGTCGCGGATCTCCTTGACCCGGGCCGCGACCAGGTCGGGCTTGATCTCCTCGGCGTAGATCTCCTGCATCCGCCGGGTGCAGGCGGCGGCGTCGAGGGACGCGATCTCGGCGTAGAGCGGCTCGGGATCCTCGTACCGGGTCCACAGTCCTTCGAGGTCGAGCACGCCGAGGCCGCCCAGGGCCCCCACCGCGACGGCAGCGGCCGGGGAGACCACCGAGTCCATCGGGGCGGCGACGACGGGCAGGTCGAACCGGTAGGCGTCGATCTGCCAGGCGACGGAGACCTCCTCCGGGTCGCGGGTGCGCCGGCTCGGCACGATCGCGATGTCGTCGAAGGAGTAGGCGCGCCGACCGCGCTTGCCGCGGCCGATCTCGATCTCGTTCACCGGGCCAGCGTAACCGGGCAGGCCGGAGCCGCCGTCAGCCCGTCTCTTCGCGGGATCGGGCCGCCCGGAGCACCCCGGCGAGACCGGCCGCCGCGACAACGGCCCAGACCCCCTCCAGCAGCAGGAAGCCCCACTGCCGGAGCAGCAGGGCCTGCACCGCGAGGATCGCCGCGCCGACGAGGTTGAGCAGCAGGTAGCGGACCGACCTCGGGCCGAGGATCCCGCGCTGGGACAGCACGAACGCCGCCAGGACGAGCAGGGACCCGGCGAGCTGGACGGCCTGCCCCACGGGCCGGACTCAGCGCGAGGTGTAGTTCGGGGCCTCGACGGTCATCTGGATGTCGTGCGGATGGCTCTCCTTGAGCCCCGCCGCGGTGATCCGGACGAACCGGCCCCGGTCCTTGAGCTCGGGGATGGTCCTGGCCCCCACGTAGAACATGGACTGCCGCAGGCCCCCGGTGAGCTGGTAGGCCACCGCCCCGAGCGGCCCCCGGTAGGGCACCTGGCCCTCGACCCCCTCGGGGACGAACTTGTCGTCGCTGACGTCGGCCTGGAAGTAGCGGTCCTTGGAGTAGGACGTCCCCCTGCCCCTGCCCTGTGCCGCGCCGAGCGACCCCATGCCCCGGTAGGACTTGAACTGCTTGCCGTTGATGAAGACGAGGTCACCGGGGCTCTCCTCGCAGCCGGCCAGCAGCGAGCCGAGCATGACGACGTCGGCGCCGGCCACGATCGCCTTGGCGATGTCCCCCGAGTACTGCAGACCGCCGTCCCCGATCACCGGGACCCCGGAGGGACCGCAGACCTGCGCCGCCTCGTTGATGGCGCTCACCTGGGGCACCCCGACCCCGGAGATGACCCGGGTGGTGCAGATCGACCCCGGGCCGACCCCGACCTTCACGCCGTCCGCGCCGGCGTCGACGAGCGCCTGCGCCCCGGCCCGGGTGGCGACGTTGCCGCCGATGACGTCGACGCCGTCGGCCGCCCGCTCCCGGCGGATGGCACGGATCATGTCGGTGACGCCGCGCGAGTGCCCGTGGGCGGTGTCCACGACGAGGACGTCGACCCCGGTCTCCACCAGCGCCATGGCCCGCTTCCACGCGTCCCCGTGGAAGCCGACGGCCGCGCCGACCCGCAGCCGGCCCGAGTCGTCCTTCGTCGCCAGCGGGTACTGCTCGCTCTTCGTGTAGTCCTTGACCGTGATCAGACCGCGCAGCCTGCCGACGTCGTCGACCAGCGGCAGCTTCTCGACCTTGTTCTTGGCCAGCAGGGCCATCGCGTCGTCGGGGGAGATGCCCACCGGCCCGGTGACCAGGGGCATCCTGGTCATCACCTCGGCCACCCGGCGTGACATGTCGGTCTCGAACCGGAGGTCGCGGTTGGTGACGATGCCGAGCAGCCGCCCGTCGTCGTCGATGACGGGCAGGCCGGAGATGCGGTACCGGGCACAGGTGGCGTCGACCTCGGCGAGGGTGGCCTCGGGGGACGTCGTCACCGGGTGGGTGACCATGCCGGCCTCGGAGCGCTTGACGAGGTCGACCTGCTGCGCCTGGTCCTCGATGGAGAGGTTGCGGTGCAGGATGCCGAGTCCGCCGTGCCGGGCCATGGCGATCGCCATCCGGGCCTCGGTCACCGTGTCCATCGCCGCCGACATCAGCGGCACCCGGACACTGATCCGACGGGAGATGTGCGAGGTGGTGTCGACCTCGCTCGGGACGACGTCGCTCTCCCCGGGGAGGAGGAGGACGTCATCGAAGGTCAGCCCGAGGTAGTCGAACGCCCCCTTCGGTTCGACCGGCAGATCGGGCACCGTCCCGGCCCTCGTCGCCGCCGCGTTCGTTCCCTCGGAGTGATCAACCACGAAACGCCGCCCTCCGCGTCCTCGACGCTATCGCTCGGGGTGTCCGGATCGCTCGATGCTAGCCGCCGTCACGGACCGTCCCCCGCCCGGGCCTGGCCGTCCGTCGAGGACGGTGGCTCCCACGGCCCCGGCAGGGGATCACCCCGGCCGGCTCCGGTAGGGGATCAGGCGTCCCCGGCTGCCGCGCCGGCGGCAGGGGTCGTCGCCTCGACGGAGGTGGTCGACTCCACGGTGGGCGTCGTGGTCGTCGGCGTCGGCGTGGACACCGTCGTGGTCGTCGGTGTCGTGCTCGGCGTCGACGACGCCTGGGAGCCCTGGCTCTTCACGGTGGTCGTGGTGGTCTGCTCGCCGCCGGCCGGGGTGCCCGGAGGGGTGTTCACCGGCCCGATCTGCGACTGCACGAGATTGATCCCGTCGAGCACGTCGGCCGCGACGTCCTGGTCGACCCCCGCGAGCTGCGCGCGGGCCTGTGCCAGGAGCACGGCGGCCTCCTCGCTGCGCCCGGCGTCCATGGCCGCCTGGGCCTGGGCGAGGAGCTCCTCCGCCTGCTCGACCTGGAGCTGCTTCTCGCCGTGGGTGAGGTGGGCGATGATCCCGCCGACGGAGTCGAGCGGGGTGGCGCCGAGGGACAGCGAGCCGAGGGTGAGCACCATGGCCGCGGTCGCGGCGACCGCCGCCACCGTGCTGAGTCGTATCGACCGGGGATCGGTGACGACCCGGGGCCTGCCCGTCCCGCGCTCGGTACGGCCGCGGGGGGTGGTGAACACCGTGATCGCCCTGCCCTCGGCCCGACGCCTGCCGGACCGGAGCGCGGGGGCCGGCGGCGTCCCGGCCGGGTCGTCCCGGCCCTCGTCGGCCGCGGACCGCAACTGGGCGACGGTCGGCACGACGGGGTGTCCGGCGTCGACCTCGTCGGTGAGCGAGACCAGCAGGGCGACGGCGTCGTCCAGCCGGTCCTCCGTCGTGGTCGCGCGGGCCGCCAGCCGGTCGAGCAGGGCGTCCGTCGCCTGGAGCTCGAGGATGTCGATCCGGGAGTCGGCGCCGTGCTGCTCGTTGTTCACGACGACCTCCTCACGGGTTGTGTTGCCAGAGTGCGCAGACGTTGGACGGCGCGGTGCTGGGCGACCCGGACGGCGCCTGCGGTCATGTCGAGGGCGCGCCCGGTCTCCTCGGCGCTCAGCCCCACCGCCACGCGCAAGAAGATCAATTCCCGGAGTTGTTCCGGCAACTGTTCCAACAGCATACGAGCCCGCCGGGCGTCGTCACCCAGAACCGCCAATTCCTCCGGTCCGGCCTCCGCCGACGGGGTGTCGGGGATGTCGTCGGTGGGAACGGCGGACCGGGACACGACCCGCAGGACGTCCGCGGCCTTGTTCGACGCGACGCGGTACACGAACGCCTCGAACGGCTTGCCCTCCTCCCGATACCGGGGTAGGGCGGTGAGCACGGCCACACAAACCTCCTGAGCCGCGTCCTCCGCGGCATGCTCAGCACCCGACACGCGAGCCAGGCGTGCGCGGCAGTAGCGGTACACCATGCGGTGCACAGCCGCCAGGAGTCCCTCGGTCGCCTTCGCGTCTCCCGCTACAGCTCCGACCAGGTGCCTCTGGACCTCGGACGGCCGTCCTTCCATAGACACCATCGGCCGGGGGGACGTCTGCGTTACATCCCCCTGACCCCGGCCGTCGTTCCCTGAGGTCAAGCGTTCACCCGTCCACGGTCGTCACGTACTCACCGCACCAGTCCCCACCGGAATCCAACGGCAACGGCCTGTGCGCGGTCCGCCGCGCTGAGCTTACGGAAGAGACGGCGTGCATGGGTCTTCACGGTGTCCTCCGAGAGGAACAGCTCCTTGCCGATCTCGGCGTTGCTCCTGCCGCGGCTCATCCCGGTGAGCACCTGCATCTCACGCTCGGTGAGCGGAGGAGCGGAGACGGCGCCCTCCACCCCGCGGGGTGCCGGGACGGGACGGCGCCACACCGCGTCGGTGAGTGCATGCACCACGGTGGCCGCCATCTCCTCCCTCGTCGCGTCCTTCACAAGGTAACCCCGGGCGCCACCGGCGATCGCCCTCGCGACGCCCTCGGCGTCCTCGGCGACCGTGACCATGATGACGATGGCCTCGGGGTGCCTAGCCAGCAGTCTCCTGGCCGCCTCGACACCGCCGATGCCCGGCATCCGCACGTCCATGAGCACCAGGGACGGTCGCTCCACCGGCCAGCGCGCCAGTGCCTCCTCGCCGGAGCACGCGTCCACGACGCGGGTGATCCCCGGAACGCTCGCGAGAGCGCGATGGAGGGTCTCGCGCACCAGCGCGGAGTCGTCGCACACAAGCACGGTCGCCACCGCGGACTTCCTCTCTCCCGTTGCCTGTCTCGCGTCGGAACGTCCTTTCCGCGGCCCCTCCCACCCGGAGAAGTTGGTGCCCGACGCGGTTGATGTCGACAGGTGTACGGGTGAACCTGAGTCAGTTGCCGGGACCGGTGAGAGCCCCGGGCACAGGATGCCCGGGACGCACCGTTGGCCCCGGAGGCACGCTACGTGAGAGTGACGGCCGGGAACAGACCCCGGTTCCCCGGTCCCCGGGAACCGGCCGCGGTCCTCAGGGACCGACGGCGGCGGCGACCTCGTCGACGGCCTCGCCGAGGCTGCCGACCAGCCGGGCGCAGCGCGGCAGGACGTCCGGGTCCCAGCCCCGACCCCCGACGACGACCCTCGGCATCGGCCGCTGCCGGGGGATCTCCTCGAGGGCCCGGACGTCGTCGACCGGAAGCCGGGCGTAGAGGAAGACCACCGACGGTCCACAGCGACGGACGGCCGCGAGCAGGCTGGCCGCGGGCATGCCCGAGCCGAACATCCGCGACCCGATGCTCTCCTCGGCGAGCGCGGCGGCCAGCGCGTACAGCGGGAGACTGTGCCGGTCCCCCTCGGGGACGCAGAGCAGCACCGGGCGACCGTTGCGCGGACGGTGCAGGCTGGACATCCTGCCCCGGAACACGCTGAGCAGCACCTCCGTGAAGGCGTGCTCGACCTCGATCCCCTCACCGGTCGCCCGCCAGCGCTCGCCGAGTGCCCTGAGCACCGGGAGGACGAGCAGGTCCCAGGTGTGCACGATGCCCTGCGTCCGCATGGTCTCCCGGATCAGACGGGTCACCTCGGGGGTGTCCAGGGTCATCGTCGCCCTGGCGAGCCCACGTGCCGCGGGCGAGCAGTCCGGCATGGCGACGACCCGCCCGCCGCCCTGGACGGCCTGACGCTCGGTGCCCCACGGCCGCGGCACCAGTCCCGGGCCGGCGCCGGACTCGCCCTGGACCTCGGCGTCCCGCGGGGCGTCGGGCGCGAGCTCACGGCCGAGCACCGGCATCGGTCCGACCCGGCTGACCACCCGGCCGGTCAGCGCCCCGGAGGGCGGCGGCACCTGGCTCGAGGGCTGTTCGAGGCGGACCGCACCTGTCAGCAGGTCGACCGGGGACTGCTGGAGGTCGACGACCTGCTCGGGGTCGGCCCGCACCGCGATCCGGGCCGCCTCGGCGGGAGGGACGCCGTCCATGGTGAGACGACGCATGACGACCAGGCGGCCGACGTCGGCGGCGGAGTACCTCCGGTGCGCCCCGGCCTCGTGCTCCGTCGGCCCCAGGCCGTACCGCCGGTCCCAGGTGCGCAACGTCGACGGCGCGACCCCCAGCCTCCGCGCCACCGCGGCGACGGTGAAGGTCGGCTCGGGGACGTCCGGTTCGAGGACGTCCCGCGCGTCCGCCTCGTCCCCGCGAGTGCTCGGCATGGACCCAGTGTCGTTGGGTAACTGTTCGGCTGCCACCTGCGCGGTACACCGCCGACGCGCGGCCGACATCTGGCCGTAACACGGGGGGTGCAGGCTGGTCCGTGACGAACGTCCTGCTCCCGGAACGCTCCGGGAACCGCTCGGTGGGGGGCAGTGCCGCCCCCCACCGACCACCCCAGGGCCCCGCGGACGGTTCGTGACCCGGAGCTGGCGCGATTCGCGGCCGGATCGGGGAATAGCCGGGCCGCCGAGCAGCGCTGGGGTGATCGAACGCGACAGTTGAAGAAGGTTTGAAGCGGTCTCCTTGAATAACTTGCGAAGCGGTTGATAGGGTCACCGCAGGCGCAACAGACAGAGATCCAGGACTCAAGACCCTTGACAAGGCGGTGACGGCGAGATGGCTGAGATCTCCCGGCTTCCCGGCCCTGTGGCCGACCTGTGGGAGTGGCAGCTCCTCGGCGCCTGTCGGGACGCGGAACCCACGCTGTTCTTCCATCCCGAGGGCGAGCGGGGACCGGCGCGTCGCAACCGTGACGCCGCCGCCAAGGCGATCTGTGCCACCTGCCCCGTGATCGAGCAGTGCCGCGAGCACGCTCTGGCCGTCCGCGAGCCCTACGGGGTCTGGGGTGGGCTGAGCGAGGACGACCGCGAGGCCATCTACGCCACCGAGCGGCGCCGCGGGATGCGCGTCGCCAGCTGAACCGATGCGCACGGCCATGCGTGTTGCCTGCTGACGGGATGCGTGGTGCCGGCTGAACGGACATCGACGACGGAGGGCCGGTCCCCGTGGGGACCGGCCCTCCGTCGTCGTTCCGTCGAACCGTCTCGTTCGCGGCTCGCGACCGCTTCGGTCTGGTTCGCGGCTCGCGACCGCTCTCAGTGCCCGTGGCCGTGACCGTGCCCGTGACCGGCCGCGGCGGGCTCCTCCTTCTTCTTCTCCACCACCAGGGTGTCCGTGGTCAGCACCATGGACGCGATCGAGGCGGCGTTGCGGAGGGCGGACCGGGTGACCTTCACCGGGTCGATGACCCCGCGGGCGACGAGGTCGGCGTAGTCCCCCGCTGCGGCGTCCAGTCCCTGCCCCACAGGGAGCGAGCGGACCTTCTCGACGACGACGTACCCCTCCCAGCCGGCGTTCTCGGCGATCCAGCGCAGCGGCTCGACGGTCGCCTTGCGGACGATGGCGACACCGGTCGCCTCGTCACCGTCCCGGCCGAGGTCGCCGTCCAGGACGGTGCTCGCGTGCGCCAGTGCCGTGCCGCCGCCCGCGACGATGCCCTCCTCGATGGCGGCCCTGGTGGCCGAGACGGCGTCCTCGATCCGGTGCTTCTTCTCCTTGAGCTCGACCTCGGTGTGCGCCCCCACCTTGATCACGCACACCCCGCCGGCGAGCTTGGCCAGCCGCTCCTGGAGCTTCTCCCGGTCCCAGTCGGAGTCGGTGCGCTCGATCTCACCGCGGATCTGGGCGATCCGGGCCTCGACGTCGGCCGCCGAGCCGATGCCGTCGACGATCGTCGTGTCGTCCTTGGTGACCACGATGCGCCGGGCCTGGCCCAGCACCTCGAGGCCGACCTGGTCGAGCTTGAGCCCGACCTCGGGCGAGATGACCTGCGCCCCGGTGAGCACGGCCAGGTCCTGCAGCATCGCCTTGCGACGATCGCCGAAGCCCGGTGCCTTGACCGCGGCCGCGTTGAAGGTGCCACGGATCTTGTTGACGACGAGGGTGGACAGGGCCTCGCCGTCCACGTCCTCGGCCACCACGAACAGCGGCTTGTTCGTCTGGAGCACCTTCTCCAGCAGCGGGAGCAGCTCCGACACCGCCGAGATCTTGTTCTGGTGGACGAGGA
>JAAYAH010000264.1 GCA_012719445.1 Actinomycetales bacterium
CTGGTGTCCTGGCGCCACACGTGCCCGCAGCCGGTACACCGGTAGCGGCGGATCGCGACCAGCAGCGTCGTAGGGCGCCACCCGAACGGCTCGTGCGCCAGCCGACGGATGACGCTGTCCCGCGCGCCGCCCAGGCATCCGCAGCGACGACACCACCGGTCGGCGTCATCAACCGAGTCCGCGACCCGGCACGCCAGCACCGCACGATCAGGCTCCAGATGCTGTCCCACCACGACGAGACCGAGCTCGTCCAGCCGAGCGAACGTCGTCCGATCAGGACTGGTGAAGGTAACGTCGGACACGTCGAGGTCTTCCAGACGGGGCGTGTAGGAACCCCCATCATCGGAAGACCTCGACCCCTACCCGACCACACCCCCCGACCCCGCCGCTACACCCTCAACTGCGAAGAGCCGGTGAACGCCCGGTAAAAGTTCCGGGGATCCACCGTCTGCCCGAGAAGCCCGCCGACGGCACACAGATCGCCGAGCACATCGTGGTCACCTTCCCGACCTGCCCGATCACCGAGATCGCCCGCTTGGGCAAGACCCTGCGCCAATGGAAGCGCCAGTACCTGGGCTACTTCACCACCGACGGGGCGAACAACGGCGGCACAGAAGCCGTCAACGGCATCATCGAACTCCATCGACGCATCGCCCGCGGCTACCGCAACCCCACCAACTACCGGCTCAGGATGCTCCTGGTCGCCGGCGGTCTACTCCCCCCACCGGAACTGCGATGAGCCGGATAGCCTTGCCGACAGCCAGCTCCCCCTTGTGAGCGATAGCAACACTGGTTGCGAAGCCACCGATGATTTCGACCGCGAGGATGGAGCTTCGAGGGCCGTCCGGCTCTACCTCTGTGATGGTTCGACAGCCACTGGGATGCGAGAGGGTGACGGTGACGGCGCGGACACCATCATGAGGTTGCCCCCACGTCTGGGCCGGGAACCTGACGGGGACGAGGACTCCAAGATTCTGTTAGCTTCTGGTTAAGACGGTGTACCTACTAAAGGGGTCGGAAGTATGTCGACTATCTGGTGATCACGCGGTGATGTAGGCCAGGTGCCGGTCGGCGAAGAATGCCCGGACGAGGGCGGGGCGTTTCTGCAGGCGCCGTAGAGCGCCGATGGCCTTGGACTTGAGGTCCTCGGCGCTGGTCACACCCATCTTGCCGATCCGGTCGTGCTTGACGTTCTTCCACACCCATTCGTCGGGGTTCAGTTCGGGTGAGTACCCGGGCAGCTGGAAGATCTTCAGGCGTCCGTCGGTGGAGCGCGCGTACTCCTTGACCGCGGTGGCTCGGTGCGCGGGGTGCCCGTCGACGACCAGGAACACCGGGCCAGGAGCGTCGTGGACCAGCCGCTTGCAGAAGTCGATGAACGTCGCGGCGGTCGTGGTGCCCTCGTAGACGGCGAACCGCAAGGCGCCCTGGGCGGTGATCGCGGAGATCATGTTGATGGAGTACCGGGACCCGGTGTTGGCCACCACCGGGGTCACCCCGACCGGCGCCCACGTCGTGCCCGAGTGGTAGTCACTGCGGATCCCGGCCTCGTCGGCGAAGTAGATCGTCGCACCGCAGGTCTGGGCCTGGGCGCGGATACCCGGGAACACCTCCCGCTTCCACGCCTCCACCGCCTGCGGGTCCTGCTGGTAGGCCCGGTGCAACGGACGCTGCGGCGACAACCCCAGCCGACGCAGCAACCGGCCCACACTGACCACGCTCAACGCCACACCGAACTCCCGACGGATCAACGTGCGGACCATCTCCCGAGTCCACAGCCCGAAGTCGAACTCCAACTGCCGCGGATCGGTCCCCACGATCAACGTGTACAGGCGACGCAACTGCTCGGCGGAGATCTTCGGTGGACGACCCGGCACCGGCCGGGCCCGCAACGCCTCCCGACCACCCTCACGAACCTTCGCCACCCACCCGTAGACCGTCTTGGCATGCAACCCCAACGCCCGGGCCACATCCTCCGGATGAGCACCCGCTTCAACCTGATCCACAGCCCGGAACCGCAACACCTCGAGAGTCTGGTGATCAAGCTTCCGGCCATCATTGTCGCGCATGCCCCATTATCCCACAAAACATGATCGAAGTCGACCTACTTCCGAACTCCTTAGTATCCTTCAGGTGTCATCGCTCGGAGATCCCCAGCGATGGCCACGGTGGTTCGGCGACCGGTCTTCCCAACCCGGCGTGCGGAGGGTGGCGATCACTCGATACGAGAGCGAGACGAGAGCTGCCTGTATGCCGTCGATGTGTCGCAGATCCATCGAGACCTTCCATGCTCGGGATTCCGCCAACACAAGACAGTTAGCGGGGTGACCGCCGCCGCTAACGCTGCCAGATCGACCAGATCATCTGGACCAGAGGGTAGCATCGGTGACCTCGATGCCTTGACATGGGGGCTGATCACACAGGCGGTCATGGTTACCGGCTAGTACGACGCTGCGGATGGTCCTGCACTGTAGCCACGACATCGGATAGGCAGAACGACGCTGAATAGGGCTTCGGCCTCTAGATGATCTATTCCAAGGGGTCAGTGGTCGTAGGCGATCAGGGAGCGTTTGACGGGTAGACCGAGCTGGTCGTTGTGCCAGATCGCGGCGGTCAGTGCGAGCAGGCGTTGCAGGATGCGGACCAGGACCCCGGTGGGGGTGTGGCCGCCGTGGCGTTCGAGGTCGAGTTGTCCCTTACCGGTGTCGAAGATCGATTCGATGGTCTGGCGGAGTGGTTTGAAGAAGTGCTGGTCATCTCGTTGGGGTTCGCCTCGGCGGGCTGGTCGCAGCAGGCGCAGCCCGGCGCTGGTGAGGGTGGCTTCGAAGTCGCGGCCGTAGTAGTGCTTGTCGGCGATCAGGGTCTGGCCTGGTCGGGCGGTGATCAGGTCAGGGTCGGCGCCCAGGACGTCGAGCAGCACCTGGCGTTCGTCGGCCTTGGCGCCGGTGACGGCGAAGGCGATGGGCAGGCCGTGCAGGGTGGCGATCAGGTGCAGGCGCAGGCCCCAGAAGTAGCGGGAGTGGCTGGCGCAGTAGCCGTACTCGGCCCACCCGGCCAGGTCGCTGGTGCGCACGACGTCACGGGAGCGGGCGCACTCGATCGGGGTGGAGTCCACGACCCACACGTCGTCAGACCACAGGCTGGTGTCGGCGGCCAGCCGGCGGATCAGCCAGTTCACCGTGACCGCGAGCTTGCGCAGCCGCTTGTTGTAGCCGGGCTGTTGGGGCAGGTAGGGGAACAGGTGCCGCAGGTGAGCATGGGCGTGGCGCAGCCACCGCGCCTCGCTGGTGAAGGACAGCAACGCCTGCATCACGCACAGCGTGACCAGTTCAGCGTCACTGATCCGCGGCGCCAGACCCACCGCCGGTCGCCACGGTGCGTACTGCGGTGAGTCGGTCAACAGGTCGTCGACCTTCACATAGAGTGCGGTCGCGAGAGTGTCCAGGTCGGCGTCCATCAGCAGGGCCTTCGAGTCCGGCGGTTGGGTCAGCAACGCCGATCCTGGACACTCTCGACTATTCGTGCCTCACGCCACGCCGCAGGCGCACCCCTTGGAATAGATCATCTAGGCAGAGACACGAAACCCGGAGTGGGCTTCCCGGTAGATCTCGATGCCGTCGACATTCATTGTTGCCATACCAGATCAGGAGACGGGGCGCCCTGCGAAACCTAAGTCCTCCGCCAGCCTCCACGCGGTGCCTGGGTAGTAGCGAACTCGATGACCCGAAGGAGTCAACCTGTGAAACATCTCATACGGCTTGGATTGATCGGCACTGCGACGGCCACGATCGTTGGTTGCCTCGCGGTAATCCCCACAAACGCCGCAACCAACGACAACGTAGATCCGCAGGGGCACTACTGCAACAATACCTCGACGACGGTGGCGACGAGGAACATGTATAGGCGATACCAGATGTATCCAGGCGCCTACACTGATGTTTACGTCGGCAAGATAGAGCACCGCTACAGCACGTACTGCAAGACCGCATGGGTGCGCCTTACCCTTGCAGACTCGAGCTATGCCCCTAACTCGTGGGCCGGGCTCATCCGCTACGCCAACGCGTCTCCAACTAGCCCTGATCATTCGCGCGTGAAGTGAGCACGCCTGCGTGGTGAGTCATGTGGATCTTCACCTCCTGTGCTGGTGGTTCGTGACGTGTGGATAGCCCCGGCTGTCGCGCGGGGAGGGCGCCGGTTCCACGGGCCGGCTGGTTCCTCGGGTTGAGCGGGCGACAGCGGGTTCAGGCGGGCAGTGAGAGCGTGAGCGCGGCGGTGATGGCGGAGGCGAGTTCGGTGGCCCAGGGCCAGGTTTCGGGGATGCGGATCTTTCGTCGTCGTTGGCCGCGGATGAGGCGGGCGGCGGTGTGCAGGAGCCGGTAGCGAAGGGTCTTGGGTTCGGCCTTGGCCAGGGGCCCGGTCAGGCAGAGCAGGCGTAGCCAGGCGAGTAGGTCGCAGGCGATCGCGGCGGCGATGCACCAGACCTGGTTGATCTTGTAGTGCTTGGACGGCAGGTGTCCCAGGCCGGTGTTCTTGGCGTTGCGGATGCAGTCCTCGACCCGGGCGTGGGCGCGGTGGCGGGCTTCCAGGTAGGCCAGCTGCCCGAGCGTGCCGCGGATGCTGGTCGGGGTGTTGGTGGCGAAGACCTGGTAGCGCCAGCCGTCGACTTCCTCGAAAAGCGACAGCTGGGCGCCGGGGTGGGGCCGTTCGCGGCGGACGATGACACGCATGTCCTTCGGCCAGGTCTTCAGCTGGTCGATGGTCCGCCCGTCGTTGCGACCGTGTGCGCCGACGGACTCGCGGAGCAGCCCGGTCAGCTCGACCACACCGGCGTCGTCCAGGTCGCGGGGGCTGCCGTCGTGGCTGATGACGTTCTCCCACAACGCTTCCGGGACTCGACCGATGGCGGTGCGGCAGCGTTCGTCCAGGTCGAACCCGACCGAGTAGCCCACCCGCCGTCCCGGTGCGGCGTTCAGCGTGGTGATGTGGGCCAGGAGGTCCTTGGTGGCCCCGGCGCCGTCGCAGGTGATCAGCAGGTCCCGCCGGAACGAACCCGGGATCTGGGTCAGGGCGGCGGTGAGGACCTCGAGGTGGTCGGCCACGGTGTTGCTGCCCGCCGACCCCGTACGCAGCTTGACCGCAAGGCTCTCACCGGTGTTGTCGCACCAGGCGGTCAGCGGGTGATGGCCCCAGGTTCCCTTGAAAGTGCCTGCTGCCAGGTCTTTCTCGGAGTGGGCGATCACCAAGGTGGCGTCCAGGCGGACCACGATCGTCCTGCCGAGGTCCCGGTCGGCCACCTTCGAGGCGGGGATCGCGCCGTGTCGGGCGGTGATCTGGGACCACACGTGACGGCGGGTCCTGGCACGGGCAGCGGCCAGCCGGTCCCGGGTACGGGCGTCGACGGCGTCCAGGGTCCGCCACAGCGTGGGGTCGGAGGCCACCGGTCCGAACAGCTCGCCCTGGTCGCGCAGCACGGCCAGGTCCGACATCACCCGCCCTCCGTCGGCGATCATCACGGCGGCATCGGCCAGGACCCGGCCCCGGTCGTGCACCGGGACGACGTCCCTGCGGGCCAACGCCGAGGACATCGCGGCACTCAGGCCCATCCGGTCGGCCAGTACGCGCAACGCGACCGACCCGGTGTGCGCCACGACCCCGCGGCCAGCGACTTCGACGGTCAGGTCCTTGGACCACCCGGTAAGCTCGTGCACCTGGAAAGTGCCCCCTGTTCTGGTCTGGATGATGGCTTCGACAACCTCATTCTCCCAGGTCAGAGGGCACTTTTCTCGTATTTGATCACTCCCGTTCAAGATCGCCGTGAATACTCAGGGTTAGTGCTGCGCCCCGCCATGGGTTTCCTTGCTCAGTGGCCGGTGAGGCGGCGGCGGAGGGTGTCGCGGGTGTCGACGGGTCCGGGGCGCCTGGCGGGGCGTGCCGGGAGGGCTTCGGTGGGGACGGGTGGGGTGTGGGTGGCGCGGCGGTAGGTGTTCATGGCCCGTCGTCCCCAGCGCATGCGGACGCCTCTGCCTCGGCAGGCGCGGCAGGCCTTGAGCCGGTGGGACAGGCGGCGGGGTCGCCAGCCGATGCCGTGGCAGCGTCGGCAGGGGGTGTAGGGGGTGCGGTAGCACTGTTCGGAGTAGACGAACGCCCCGAACAGGGCGACCAGGGCGCCCCACCAGGGGCGGTCGAGGATCGCGAGGCCGCTACCGAGGGTGATGAGGACGAGGCTGGGGCTGACGCGGATCCACAGCAGGAACAGCGCCACGATGACGGCGGGGAGGGAGCCTTGCGGCTCACGGCGAGGGGTGTTCAAGACGGGTTCTCCTGGGGTTTTGGGCGTGCAGGGGCCGGGGCGCCGCTAGGGGCGAGGTCCCTGGTGGCGCCTCGGTTGGGGTGGGTAGCGGGGCCGCTAGGCCTAGCGGGGGTAGCCGCTAGGCCTAGCGCCCGATCACACGGTGTCGACAACCCCCAGAGGGGGTGTCCGGGGCGTCCGGGTCACCCGTTCCGCTGGTCACGCTCGGTGATGGCGTCCTGGAGGTGGGCGAGGCGGATGCCCTTGCGGGTGCGTTCGATGCCCGCGTCGTTGGGGGCGTCGGCGGGTCGGACCTGGGAGACGTCCACGGTGGGGCTCTTCCATCCGGGTGCTTCGGCCTTGAGTGCGGCCATGAGGGCGGCTTGGGACTTCCAGCGGCCGGGGTGGCGGGTGGCCACGCGCCGGTAGATGACGTCGCCGTGGAGGGCGATCTCGTCGTGGACGAACACCGTGCGCACGTCATCGAGTGCCGAGTGGGCGGGTGCCTGCTCCGGTTGCTCGATCAGGCCCACAGCGGCGCCGGTGAGCGTCCCGGCCTTCGTCCGGCGGTCGTGGGCGGTGGTGATGAGCCGCTTGACGTCGGGGAGCACGAACGTGGTGCGAACCCGCACCGGCTGGCCGCCTTCGGAGCCGATGAACCAACACGATCCCCGGTCATCCGCAGCCGATCCCTCAGCACCACGGCGGAAGGCCGTGGCGTCGATGCCGCGCTTGTAGGCGCCGGTGCCGAGGATGGCGTCGTTGCCGGGCTGGCCGTTCTGGTGGAACGCGACCCGCAGGATCGGCAGGGTGGAGATGGCGGTGGGGATGGAGTCGGCGTCGGTGCGCTGGGAGGCGATCTCGACGTGCAGGCCGCACGCCCGGCCGATCTTCATGAGGTCGCGGAGGAGTTCGGTGATCTCCTTGCCGTAGATCGGGTCGGCGAGGGCCTCGTGGACCTCGTCGATGATGAACAGCACCCACGGCATGGAGTACCTGCGGTCTCGGGCGAGGCGGTCGGTGAGGGCGGCGGCGTTGTTGTCCAACAGGGCCGAGCCCTCCCGCTTCAACCGGGTGAGGGTGACCCGGCGGCGGGCGACCTCCTTCTTGGTCGCGAGTAGGGCGTCACGGAGGCGGCGGGCGGTGTCGGTGGTGTCGGGGTCGGCGGCGTAGAAGTGCGCGACGCGTTCGAGTTCGTCGTAGTCGCCCATGCCCTTGAAGTCCGCCAACCACAACTGCGCACCCTCGGCGTCCAGGGCGGCGAGGCAGGCCAGTTGGAGGAGGTAGGCGGTCTTCCCACTACCGGGGGTTCCGGTGGTGATCCCGTTCGACCCGGGCAGAGCCCAGCGGACGGGCTTGTTGCGGGCGTCGTAGCCGATGGTGCACGGCTTACCCACACACACGGGCTTGCCGAGGTAGGCGAACCGACGCGGCTTGGTCCGCCCTGGGTCGATGTCCAGGAACAGGATCTCCACATGCCCCGGGACACCGGTGGGGGCCTGGGAGAGGTGGACCATCGCCGGGGGCCGCTTCATCGCCCCCGCGATCACCACCGCCTTCGCGGTGAGCATCTCGGTGGTGACACCGGGCACGGGGATGGTCTCGGCGACCTTCCCCCCGGCCGCGTCATCCCGGTAGATCACGTCCACCGGCGACCGACCGTTCTTCGCCAGCTCCTTCAACTGCCCGATCCCGGTGGCCAGTAGCGCCGTGGTCACCGAGTCGTTGGTCACCGCCGGGAACGGGGAGGGTTCCCGGAAGCTGGGCCAGAACGGCGCGGTCACGGTGCGGCCGTAGTAGACCAGCCAACACCCCACCGCCACCCACCCCACCAGCAGCGCGGGTGCGGTCAGGGCGCGGACGACCTCGACCTGGTCGAACCACCGCGCCGCCACCCACACCGCCACGAGCAGGACCAGGGGGAGGGCGAGGCGGGAGCGGACCACCTTGCGGCGGTCGTGCAGCTCCCGGTGCCGCTCCGCCCGCGCCCGCAACCACGCGTCCACATCGGCGCGGCCGTCGAGGCCCCCGGCAGCCTGATTCGCCACCGCTAGCGCCTGGCGGTCGTCGATGAACCCGGTGAAGTCCCGCACCGACCGATAGGCGCCACGGAACCACCAGCCGACCGTCCGCGCCGACCACGCCCCGAGGACGATGAACGTGTTCCAGGCGTAACGACGCCGGTAGACCCACAGCCGCCGGGCCTTGTGCCGCCACCCCACCGCCCACGACCAGGTAAGGCGCTCCGGCTCCACCAGCTCCGGAACCGCCACCGGCCCCTCGGCGTCGTCGGTGTCGGTGTCCGGCTGGGTGTCGGGTCTCGTGTCCCTGGTGGTGTCCGGGATCGTGTCCACCCTGGCGTCCGGCCGGTTGTCCGGTCGGGTGTCCTGCGGGGTGTCGGTGCGGCGTCCGGTGGGGAAGGCCACGACCTCGCCCCCGGCGTCCGTCCCGGTGTCCGGTCGTGTGTCCGCCGGGCTGTCGCCTCGGGTGTCCTGCGGGGTGTCGGGGTCGTTGTCGTTGTTGTGGTCGCGCGGGTCGCGGGGGAACGGCATGCGTGCCGTCGTCATGATGGCGGTGCCTCTCATCTGATGGGTGAAGGGGAACCGGGGCGCGGCCGGTAGCTGCCAGGCATGGCGGCCGTGCCCCGGGTCGAACAGGCGGGGCGCGAGTCGGGCTCGGCGCCTCGGGACTGGGTGCTCGGGGTGTTCTCCGTGGTGGTGGTGCCGGGGAGGTCCGGCAGGTGGTCTCCGCCAGCGTGTGGGACTTCTTGCCGTCTCTGCTGGCGGCGTTGGTCGTCGCGGCGGGGTTCGTCGTGCTCTATCTGTTCCTCGGGTGGGTCATGTCCCTCAGGCGACGCGAGCCTGCGGGACCTCCTCCGGTAGTGCCGTCGGACCCGGGCCAGCAGGAACCTCCCCGCTGACCGCGTCGGCGCTGAGGTGGCGGGAGACCGTCTTGACGCTCACCCCCGCCCGCTGGGCGATCTGGGCGTGGGTCCAGTCCGGGTACCGGGTCCGCAGCCGGGCGATGGCGGCTGCGGTGCCGGTTGTCTTCGGCCGGGTGGTGCGGGACCGGGCTGTACGCGGTGGGGCGGTCGTCTCCCTGGTCGTCGTGGTGGAGGGCTGAACCGGGGCAGTGCCGTCGTCCCCGGTCGTGTCCGTCCCCGCCGTCGCTGTGTCCGCTGTCGCGGTGTCGGAGGCGGGCGAGGCGGTCTGTCCGGCGAGGTGCCACAGGACGGAGGCGACGCCGAGGACCAGGACGGGCAGGCAGGACACGGCGGCGACGATCGGCCACGGGGCGGAGGTCATCTGGTCGGCTGCCATGAGGTGGTAGGCGACCTGCCCGACCATCCCCAGGGCCAGAGCGGCCACCGAGGAGATCCACGCGAACCGTCTCGCCGCGCGGGTGATCGGCGCTGTGGAGGTCGCGACCGAGAGGGCGTACATGGCGTAGGCCTCGACGCCGACCGGGAGGGTGATGGCGGTGTTGAGGGTGACCTCGTCCCAGATCCCCGGGAGGGGGTGGACGACGCCGAAGCCGACGAGTTCACCGAGGCCGACCCACCCGGACCACACGGCCGTCCCGGCAGAGGCGCCGATGACCAGCAGCGGCCACCGACGCCGACCCGGCAGGCTCGTGACGGATAGGGGTGGTGTGGGCGCCGGGTACGGCGCGGTGAGAGTGGGGGTGCTCACGTCGTGTCCTTCCTGTCCCCAGCGGTGCTGAGGTGGGCGAGAGCGGCCGCATGGGCGGCCTCGGGCGTGGGGTAGTCATCGCGCAGGTAGCCGGTGCCACCGACTGAGGCCCACCACGTGGTCCGCGCAGGCAAGCGGCACGGGTGCACCCGGATCCGGCCGGTCGGGTTAGCGGTCGGGGACGTGATGGGGGTGGTCATGCGGCTGACCTCCACGACGGGGTGTCGTGGCAGTCGAGGCACGTCCCCCACCGACGGGGCAGGCAGTAGCCGACGTCCCGCCCGCACACGGGGCAGGTGCGCCGGACCCGCATCGCCTCGCCCAGCGCGACCAGCTGCGCGGGAGTGGCGATGCGTTTCGGGGCAGCGTCGGCGACGGCGTAGAGGTAGGCCACCCGCCGTCCCCGGCGCCATCGGATCTCCGCGCGGGGTTCCTGCCCGTTCGGGCGCAAGCCCTCAGCGCGAAGCTGGCGGCGGGTGGCCAGGCCGTGCGGCGCCCAGCCCCACCGGTAGACCCGGTACTCGGTCGGCAGGCCGGGTCCGTCGGGACCCAGCCCCGGGTGAGGTCGGGTGTGAGGGATGCCCGCCGGCCCTGCCGTGCCCGGGCTTGAAGGGGTTGCGTCACCGGGCCGGGTCCGGGTCACGACCGGTCCCCGTCGTTGTCAGGCAGGATGCCGCCGAGGTGGGCGGTCTCCGCTTGAGCGGCGTCCAGGGACCGGCGCAGCAGCACGACGGCGCCCTGGGCTTGGGCCAGTTCCACGGCCGCGCGGACCACGGCGTGACCGGGGTCGCCCCCGCTGTCGTGGCCCACCCTGCCCTCGTTGACGGCCCGGTAGAGCCATTCCTCGGCCTGGGCGAGTGCCTGGTGCAGGTAGGCGGCGAGCCTCCCGAGGTTGCCCACGGTGGCGTCTATGTCGGAGGGCCACACGTACCCGGGAGTTACCGGTGCGGTGGACAGCGTGGCGTGGTTGAGGGCCCGGATCGCTTCGGCGGCGGCGTCGGCGCACTCCACCGCCGTCATCGGGGTGGTCACTGGTTCCACCCCCGTACCGCTGTCATCGGCCCGGTGCACCCGGGACAGGTGGCAAGGGAGGGGAAGGTGTAGCGGCCCCGCCTGGTACAGCCCGGAGAGCCGCACACCCGGTGGGTGACCCGCACGCCCCGGGCCAGGGCCAGCGGACCCCGCCGGTGGTGGGGGTGGTCGAAGACGGTCACGACGTCCCCGGTCACGGTGCGCCCGACGACCAGGGCGGGGTGCCCGGGAGAGCGGGTCTCCCGGGCACCACGCGCGTCGGCCTCCGGCTCGTCGGAGTCGTCGAGGTCGCTGACCTCCACGCCGACGACCCTCGATCTCTCCACCGGGGTGGTTCCGGTGGTGAGGTCATGGCCGGGGGTGGGGGTGGTGTCGGCCCACACCCAGTGCCAGGACCAGGCCCGGGAACCGTGGCCGGTGGCCTGCCAGGTGGTGTAGGCGGCGTGCTGGGCCGCCCGGGACCTGGCGTCTCGGCGTGCGGCGCGTACCGCGAGGGCGGTCACCGCGATGGTGGCGGCGGTGGCCAGGGCGACGACGGCGCTCATCGTTCGGCCTGCCTGCGCTCGATCGCGGCCCGCACCAGGGCTGCGTGCCGTTCGGCGTGCTCGGGGCTGGCGCCTCGCTGGACGGCGGCGTTGCGCAGCACGGCCATCGCCTCGGTGACCTGCTCGTCATAGTCACGGGGGTCGTGACCGGTTTCGCCGTGGTGGGTCTGGCGGGCCAGGGCCCCGGCCAGGTACTCGCTGACCATCCCCGCCTCCCGCAACGCGGCAGCCTCCGCAGCCCGGTGGTCACCGGCCTCAGCGGTGGTAGTGGTCGGGGTCGAGGTGGGGGTCGGGGTCGGGGTGGGCGCCGGAACAGCGCGACCACGACCGGTGGTGCGGGTGGTGCTGGGGCAACGACGTCCCCCTTGAGCGGTGCTGCGACACATTCGTGATCACTCCTTTCTCAGGCGGCCAGGCCGCGACCGGAACCGTGGGTCATGGCGATGTGGGTCGTGGTGGTGTGGTCGATGGCGGCCCGGATGAGCCGGGCCTCCGCGCGACGCAACCTGCGCCAGTCCAGGGCCGACGGGTGGGTCGTGGTGATGAGGGCGATCTCGGCGTCCAGGACGGCAAGTTCGGCCTCGATGACCGGCCACTCGGCCTGGATTGCGGCCAGGTCGGCGACCGTTGGCTCGCGGTCGCAGCGGGGGGTGTGGGGCATGCTGAACATGGGTCGGTGACTCCTGTGCGAGTAGGGGAAGTGCGGCCCGAAGCGGCCCCGGTGTTGCGAGCACCGGGGCCGCGCCGCAGGTGAACCAGAGAGCCCGGTCCACTCCCCCTGCCGACGTCGCGGACCACGAGACGTCGGCAGGAGGCAGAACCGGGAGGCTCCGCGAGAACAGGGACCGGGATTCCGGCCGGTCTCTCCGGTGCACGGCCAGCCGTGCACGGTCACCGTTGATGCCCGGGGCGGTGACAGACCCCAAAGTTGGTAGTCACTGTGCAGTTCTCAAGTACCAAGAGGGCTGAGCCTCTGCGGGCAGGCATCCGACCAGGTCAGACGCTGTTCCCTGTCGCTCCCGGACAGCGAAGGGGAATGAACAGAAGCCCTAACGACTTGACTGCCCTGTACCCCTTGTCTGTACAGGTGTGCATCATGTTCAGACAAGGAGGACACTCATGTCAAGTCGTTGAGAGGAACTCGTCGTGGAAGCCAAGTGGGAGAGCCTCGCCCGGACCCTGCGCGACGACATCGCCGCAGGTCGCATCGAGGGCGAGCTACCGAGCGAGGCTGACCTGTGTGAAGAGCACAACGTCAGCAGAGGCACCGTCCGCAAGGCCTTCGAGGCACTGGAGGCCGAAGGGCTCATCACGTCGTCCCAGGGACAGAAGCGCCGCGTACGAGGGGACCGACGTTGGTGCTGGCCCATGCACACCTGGGAACGCAGCCACGGCGTCGCCGAGGACGCCTGGGCCGTCTCCATCCGCGAGCAGGGCGGCCGCCCACGGACGGAGGTCACCGTGTCGGTCGAGCCCGCCTCAGCTGAGGTTGCCCTCTCCCTCTGCACCCAGCCGGGGCAGCCTGTGGCTGTGAGACGCCGCGTGCGCTATGTCAACGGCGAGCCCCACCAGCTCGCCGACAGCTACTTCCCCTACGACCTCGCCCAGCAACACCCCGTGTTCCTCGCCCCCGGCGACCAATCCGCGCCGGGCGGACTCCTCTCCAGCGTTGGCCTCCCACAAGCCCGCCTCGCCGACCGCATCGAAGCCCGGATGCCGACTCCCGATGAGACGCGACAACTACGCCTTCCCTCAGGAACCCCACTCCTGATCCACCATCGAACTGGCTATACCGCAGAAGGGCGAGCAGTGCGGCACATGGTCACTCGCATGGGAGCCGACCGTGTGGAAGTCAAGTACGAGGTTGAAGCATGAACACCTACCTCCGGACATGCGACGAGGGAGATCGGAAGCTCCTGCACGATCTCCGGCGCAAGTCCGAGGAGTGGCTAGCCGCCAAAGGGGTCGAACAATACCAAGGCGTTTGGTCGGCACGCGCCCACACGCAGATTGACAAGCTTCTCGACGAACGACGCTTTGTCGCCCTATGCGATGGTGCGGATCGAACCCTTGCCGTTGGTGCTCTCGTCGGTCCCGACATGGACTTCTGGACCGAAGACGACGACTTGCACACCGCATGGTATATAGCTCGGCTTATGGTGAACACCCATGGAACCGGCGCTGGAGCCACCCTCCTTGACGGTGTCGCCCTGGCTGCGGCCATGGATGGTCGAAAGTACCTTCGCCTCGACTGCTGGCGAACAAACATAGCTCTTCATGGGTACTATGAAACGAAGGGATTCTATAAGGTTCGCTTGGTTGAGGTTTCACATCGGAAATCAGGTGCCTTGTTTCAGCGTTCAGTTCGGGACAAGTGTCCAACGCCTTGGGACGCAATACATGAATAGACGGCAGTCCAGTCAGGGTGTGCATATGTTCTGCCGTTGTTGCCAAACGATACTCCGGGTGTCAGTACAGGAGTCACTTGGGATCGGACACCCTAGCACTCTCTAGCGTATCTCGCGTCGTCCGCGGCGCTTACATACCCACCACTAGAAACAGTGATTCGATATGCAGCACAAAACAACTCCGCCTCTGAGTTCCCATTGCTTGCGGGTGTGACACCACTATTCGGCGACAACTCATCCACACTATTGCCATCAGTCGCCAATGCGTATACAAGTGTCGCAAATATAAGTATAATAATGATTTGAGGCCAGGAAGTGGATGATTTGTTGATAATTTTCATTTCCGGTGTATTGCTTGGAAGTACTTGTTGTGGTCCATTGGTATTGTCAGCCTTGTCAGGCTCTTCCGTGGGAGTCATGAAGGGGGTATCGACTCATCGCTGTCTCTACTTGACTTAACTCGATAACTAAATGCAAAAAAGAATGCGATCACTCTTGGGGTTAGTTGTGTCAACTTGCCCAAGAAATCGCCCTGCGGTCATCTGGAGTCTGATCCTCCCTGGTCTGTGGGGCGTGCCCTCCGCGTGCCCTCAACCCAGGACGGTCATGGCCGCTTCAGGCCACACTAGGCCGACCGAACCGCAGCTCACCCGCCATGTCCTCGTCGATCACAACGGTTTGCAAGCAGGGGGTTGAGGGTTCGAGTCCCTTCGCCTCCACCCAGGTCAGAGGCCCTTCGGAGATCATCCGGAGGGCCTCTTGCAATCCCGTACTACACGGAAGTACTGCAACGGTGTCACTGCCCGGCGCTGTCACCGAGGGTCTCCCCCAGGCGGCGGAGGGCCTCGCGGGTCTCAGCCGAGGACACCTCGCTGTAGATGTTCATGGTCACGGCGATCTGGCTGTGCCTCAGGATCGCCATCGCCACCCGCGGGTGGACGTCGAGAGCGACGAGTAGGGAAGCGCAGGTGTGCCGGGTGGCGTGCACCGTGATCACCGGAACCCCGGCCGCCACACACCTCGCGGTGAACGGGCTCTTCAGAATCCAGGGTGTAGTCGCGGTCTGAAGCCGCCGGCCTCGAGCAGGCTGCGGCCTGGGTTCCGCAGCAGCTTGCGCATGAAGTGCCACGGGTTCGGTGCTTGAGCTGGGCAAACGTGTGCTGGCCTAGCGGCACGGCGTGTCACTAGGCCGGTGGATCGTGCCTGGTCAGCGGTGGGTGCCGTCGGCGGGGCCGGGTTCGGTGTCCAGGTGCAGGATCGCTGGCGGCAGGGCGATGCCGAGGCTGTCGTGCAGGCGCCGGATGGCTGGGGTGGGGGTGGTGGTCTGGCGGAAGGTGCCGGCGGGTCCGGTGAAGGTGCCCACGTGCAGGCGCTGCAGTTCGGCGCGGGCTCGGGTCCAGGTCGTGTCGGTCCGGGTCTCGACGATCCTGGCCAGCAGCAGGGCGAGCCAGCAGAGGGTGATGTGGGCGCGGATGCGGTCCTCGAGGCGGTGGTAGACCGGGCGTAGGTCCAGGATCTGCTTCATATCCCGCCAGCCGCGCTCGACTTCCAGCAACTGCTTGTAGCCCAACGCGACGTCTTCGCTGCTCAGGTGGGGGTCGCTGGTCCTGAGTAGGTACTTGCCGTCGAGTTTGGCCTCGGCCGCGACGGCGGCGGCGTCCAGGCGCAGCAGGCCCTTGCCTCGATGCTTCACGCCGGTGCGGTGAGGCTTGATCGGTTCCGGGAGGGGCTGTCGGGGACGTTACGGCGTGGGGTGGGCGTGACCAGATTCCCGATGTGCTCGGGTGGGCGCCGGTTCCACGGTCC
>JAAYAH010000265.1 GCA_012719445.1 Actinomycetales bacterium
CGCTCCGGCGGCGGTCAGCGGCCCGGTGGCGCTCCCCGCCCGGGGAACAACCCGTTCGCGCCCTCGCAGGGCATGCCGCGGCCCGGTGGTCCGTCGGCGCGCTCCGGCGGCGACCGTCCCGGCGGTCCGCGGCCCGGCGGTCCGCGGCCCAGCCCGTCGGGCATGCCACCCCGGCCCAACCCCGGGATGATGCCCGGCCGGTCCACGGTGGGCAGGCCCGGCACCGGTGGTGGCGGCCGTCCCGGCGGCGGCGGTCGTCCCGGTGGCGGCGGTCGTCCCGGTGGCGGTGGCGGGTTCCGTCCCGGTGGCGGCGGTCCCGGCGGGCCGGGAGGTCCGGCAGGCGGCGGTGGCTACGGCAAGGGCCGCGGCGGTCGCGGCGGCACCCAGGGCGCCTTCGGGCGCGCGGGGGGTCGCCCGGTCCGGGGCCGGAAGTCGAAGAAGCAGAGGCGTCAGGAGTTCGACAACATGCAGGCCCCCATGGCGGGTGGCGTGCAGGTTCCCCGGGGCTCCGGGTCGACCGTGCGCCTGCGCAGGGGTTCGTCGCTGACCGACTTCGCCGAGAAGATCAACGCCAATCCCGCGGCCCTGGTCACCGTGCTGTTCCACCTCGGTGAGATGGCCACCGCGACCCAGTCGCTGGACGAGGACACCTTCCGGCTGCTCGGGTCGGAGCTGGGGTACGAGATCCAGGTGGTCTCCCCGGAGGACGAGGACAGGGAGCTGCTGGAGTCGTTCTCCATCGACCTCGAGGGCGAGGCCGAGCAGGACGAGGAGTACCTGGAGGCCCGGCCTCCGGTCGTCACCGTCATGGGTCACGTCGACCACGGCAAGACCAAGCTGCTCGATGCCATCCGGCACGCCAACGTGGTCGCCGGCGAGGCGGGCGGCATCACCCAGCACATCGGTGCCTACCAGGTGCACTTCGAGCACGACGGCGTCGAGCGGGCGATCACCTTCATCGACACCCCCGGTCACGAGGCCTTCACGGCCATGCGGGCAAGGGGCGCGAAGGTCACCGACATCGCGGTGCTGGTGGTCGCGGCCGACGACGGCGTCATGCCGCAGACGATCGAGGCGCTCAACCACGCCCAGGCGGCCGGCGTCCCGGTCGTCGTCGCGGTCAATAAGATCGACAAGGAGGGCGCGAACCCGTCGAAGATCCGGCAGCAGCTCACCGAGTACAACCTGGTGGCCGAGGAGTACGGCGGCGACACCATGTTCGTCGACATCTCGGCGAAGCAGCGGATCAACATCGACGCCGTGCTGGAGGCGGTCCTGCTCACCGCGGACGCCGCCCTCGAGCTGACCGCGAACCCCGACAAGAACGCGCGGGGTATCGCGATCGAGGCCAACCTCGACCGCGGTCGAGGTCCGGTGGCGACGGTGCTCGTGCAGTCGGGCACCCTGCACGTCGGTGACGCGATCGTCGCCGGGACGGCGTACGGCCGGGTCAGGGCGATGCTCGACGAGAACGGCGGGGCACTGGACAGCGCGCCGCCGTCGCGGCCGGTGCAGGTGCTCGGGCTGACCTCCGTGCCGAGGGCCGGTGACACCTTCCTGGTGGCCCCGGACGACCGCACCGCACGGCAGATCGCCGAGAAGCGCGAGGCCGTCGAGCGGGCGGCGGTGCTGGCCAAGCGGCGCAAGCGGATCAGCCTGGAGGACTTCACCAAGGCCCTGGAGCAGGGCAAGGTGCAGACCCTCAACCTCATCCTCAAGGGCGACGTGGCCGGTTCGGTCGAGGCCCTGGAGGACGCCCTGCTGCAGATCGACGTGGGCGACGAGGTCGAGCTCCAGGTCATCGACCGGGGTGTCGGCGCGATCACGATGAACAACGTCAACCTCGCCGTCGCGTCCAACGCGATCATCGTCGGCTTCAACGTGCGGCCTGCCGAGAAGGTCGGCGACCTGGCCGAGCGCGAGGGCGTCGACATCCGGCACTACTCGGTCATCTACCAGGCGATCGAGGAGGTCGAGGCGGCCCTCAAGGGCATGCTCAAGCCGGAGTTCGAGGAGGTCCAGCTCGGGTCCGCCGAGGTGCGGGAGGTCTTCCGGTCGAGCAAGTTCGGCAACATCGCCGGCTGCCTCGTGCGCTCGGGGGAGATCCGCCGCAACGCCAAGGCCCGCCTGGTCCGCGACGGGGTCGTGGTCTCGGACCACCTCGCGATCGAGTCGTTGCGCCGGTTCAAGGACGACATCACCGAGGTCCGCGACGGGTACGAGTGCGGTATCGGGCTCGGCTCCTTCAACGACATCAAGGTCGACGACGTGATCGAGACCTTCGAGATGCGCGAGAAGCCTCGCGTCTGACCCATGGCGGGGTGGTGCCCGGGGCACCGGGCACCACCCCGACCGTCGATCGTCCGTACGACGGCGGGGCGCGGCCGGGCGAGGCCATCGTCGGGTCGCACCCGCGAGGCAGGTGTCCGATTCCGTATGTACGTGGGTTCGCTGCGCCTGGACGTCCTGCTCGGGGACGTCCACTCGCTGAAGGGGAAGCGGTCGGTCGTCCGCCCGGTCGTCGCTGAGCTGCGCAGGCGGTTCGAGGTGAGTGCGGCGGAGACCGGTGACCACGACCTGCACCGGCGGGCCGAGATCGGGGTGTCGTTGGTCGCGGCCGACATGGGCCACTGCAGGGAGGTGCTCGACGCCTGCGAGCGGCTGGTCGCCGGCCGACCGGAGCTGGAGCTGCTCTCGGCGAGGCAGCGGATCTGGGACGACTCCGACGAGTGAGTGGAGAACGGCCCGGCCGGGTACGGCCGGGAGACCGGCGGTCGGATCCCCGACCGGACGACGAGACAGGGACGACGCCATGACCGACAGCGCCCGCGCACGCAAGCTCGCGGACCGGGTCCGCGAGGTGGTTGCCGAGATGCTCGAGCGGCGGATCAAGGACCCGCGGCTGGGGTTCGTGACCGTCACCGACGCCCGGGTGACGAACGACCTGCAGCACGCGACGGTCTTCTACACGGTGCTCGGGGACGCAGCGGAGCAGCAGGCGTCGGCTGCGGCACTGGAGAGCGCCAAGGGCGTGCTGCGCTCCGAGGTGGGACGGCGCACCGGGGTGCGGCTGACCCCGACCCTGGACTTCGTCGCCGACTCCGTGGGGGAGAACGCCGC
>JAAYAH010000266.1 GCA_012719445.1 Actinomycetales bacterium
CCCGCCGACGCGTACGCGTAGGCGAGGTTGTTCCGCGAGGTCAGGGTGTCCGGGTGGTCCGGGCCCAGCACCCGGGTCAGGTCGGCCAGGGTCTGCTCATACAGCGGCACCGCCCGGCCCAGGTCACCCGCCGACGCGTACGCGTAGGCGAGGTTGTTCCGCGAGGTCAGGGTGGACGGGTGGTCCGGGCCCAGCACCCGGGTCAGGTCGGCCAGGGTCTGCTCGTACAGCCGCACCGCCCGGGCCAGGTCACCGGCCGACGCGTACGCGCCGGCGAGGTTGTTCCGTGAGGCCAGGGTGTCCGGGTGGTCCGGGGGCAGATGGGGGAGTGCGTGTTCGTAGAGTGCGGCGGCTAGCGCGAACTGGTGGGTGTCGAGAAGTGTCCGGGCGGTGGTGGCCGCAGCGACGGCGTCATTGATGGTCTGGGGGTTTCGGTCGAGGAGCTGAGTGAGCCACCACGCCACCTGCACATCACGCGTCGACATGAGGTCTAGGGAGTAGCTGTCTGCCCGGGCGGCGGCGATGTGTTCTCGCAGCACGTTCAAGGTGGCTTCTTGGAGTTCGGCCCTGTCGAGGGGATCGAGGTGTTCGGCGAGCACCTCGGCAAGCAGCGTCTCGCGGAATGAATGCCACATGCCCGAAGTGGTAACGAGCCCGTCCTCGACTGCGTGACCCAATCCGGTCACGGTCTCCTCCTCCGCGACGTCGAGCGCCTGCTCTGCCGCAGCGCCAACGACCTCGGGGGTGTAGGGCCCGGTGGGCGACCCGGCCGGGAGGGTCCCTTCGGCCGCGGTCACCGCGTCCCGCACGTGGGGTGGCAGTTCCGCGATCCGCTGTGCGTACAGGCCCTTGATGGTCACCGGCAGCACGGAGAGGTCCAGGTCGGCGACGGACAGGGCGCCGTCGTTGCGGTCGATGACGCGCCGTACCGGTTTCAGGCCGAGGAACAGCTTCAAGGTCAGCGGGTTCGGGTACCGACTGACGATGGTGTTCGCGTCAGGCTCAGTGGTGGCGGGTGCTGCCCGGCGGAGCAACACGGTCAGACTGTCCGGCGTCAGGTCGGGGACCTGCCACACCTCCAGGTTCCCGTGCTGGCTAGCCCAGGCCCGCCAGTCCCGGTAGGCGGGGTTGCTGCGCTGCCCACCCGGCCAGGCAGCGGCCAGCACCAGCACCGGCCGGTCGGCGACCCGTGCGGAGACCTGCTCCAGGAACTCCCGCACGCTGGCGTCGATCAGGTGGGCGTCCTCCACCACCACCACGGCAGGCACCTGCGGATGCACCGTTGCCAGGACCAGGTCTGCGAACTCCTCGGCCAGCGACCGCCGAGACTGCTCGGCCAAACCCCCGAAACTGATCTCGGCCTGCTCCAGGCCACGCTCCTGCCGCCCCTGCCGCACCGCGCGGAACCCGCGCGCGGTCCAGTCCAGCACCAACCCCAACCTGGGCACCGCCGCTCCACCCAATGCGGCGATCGCCCGATTCACACCCTCGACCGCGCCCTCAAGCGCGGCCTCCCGGGACCGGACGATAACCGTGTCGATCTGCCCCAGCACGCGCCCGCCGACCCCGAGCTGGGTAGCCTTGGCCCGCATCGCCGGCAACAGGTGAACCTGCAACGCGGGTCGCGCCTCAGCCACCGCATCCGACAGCCCGCCGGCCGGGGTGC
>JAAYAH010000267.1 GCA_012719445.1 Actinomycetales bacterium
CCACCACGACGACGACCACGACGAGCACCACCACGCGGCCGACGACGACCACCACGACCCGGCCGACCACCACAACCACGCAGCCGACCACGACCACCACGCAGCCGACCACCACGAGAACCACCACGACCACCACGAGCGGTTCGGGCAGGTCCTGCGCGGCGACGTACACCGTCGCCGGCCAGTGGCCGAGCGGCTTCCAGGCCGACGTCACGGTGCGGAACACCGGTGACGTGGCCCTCGACGGCTGGACGGTCGAGTGGACGTTCGCGAACGGTCAGACCATCAACCAACTGTGGAGCGGGACCCTGACCACGAGCGGGGCCTCGGTCAGGGTCGCCAACGCGGCGTGGAACGGCTCCCTCGCCCCGTCGGGCTCGACGACCTTCGGGTTCACGGGGACGTGGAGCGGCGGCAACACCGCTCCCACGGTCACCTGCACGGCCGGCTGACCCGGCGACGACGAACGGTGGCCGGAGACGGGACGGCGATCCCGTCTCCGGTCACCCGCCGTTCGGCCGCGGCGTGGCCCCGGGGGTCTTCGACGGATCCGGACCGCAGATGACCTCGTCCTCGGGGATGTACGTGGTGTGGAACGCCTGCCGCTTGACCTCGGCGCCGTTCTTCAGGAACACCCGGGTCACGGTCACGTCGAAGCCGGGGTTCGGTGCCTGCTCGACGCAGTCCTCGCTCTCGTCGTAGATGGTCTCGGGCTCGCGGGGGTTGGTCCGCTCGCTCTTGATCGACTTGATGTCCCAGACCTTGGTGCTCCAGAAGCTCACGTGCACCTGGCTGTCCACCCAGGCCTGGACGAGGACGCCGTACCGGGAGTCGTTCTTCCACTTGAGGTCGACGGTCGGGTAGTTGACCGTCGCCTCCCGCCCCTCGGGGTATCGGGAGATGTAGAACGAGTGCGGCTTGTGGTAGACGTCCTGCAGCCCGGCGAAGAACACGTTGTTGAAGATCGTCGTCGCCATCTGCGAGACGCCACCGCCGTAGCCGATGGTCAGCCGGCCCTTGTTGATGACGGGAGCCTCGTTGTAGCCCTTCTCGGGGGTCCGCTCGCCGAGCACCTCGTTGAGGCTGAAGGTCTCCCCCGGGAGCACCAGGGTCCCGTTGACCGTCGCCGCGGCGATCCGCAGGTTCTCCGTCCGGCCCGCGTTGTCGTTGAGGTTCGTGGCGAAGGTGGACACCCTGGTCCTCACCCCGAGCGCCTCGGCCTTCGCCGTGCTGAGCTTCGGCTGGGCCGCGACGGAGGGGACGACGGCCTTCCGGTCGCCCCCGGCCGCGAGAGCCGTGACGACCGCCTTGGGGAGCTTGGTCAGGTCCATCCGCTCCCCCGCCGCCGAGGGCAGCACCACCGGTGCGCCGTCGCGAAGCACGATCCGGGCGTCCTTCGCCGGGACCTCGATGTCCTCGTCGACGCCGAGCGCCGCCTTCCGCAGCGTCCTGGCGTCGACCGACAGCCCGAGGGTGTCCCCGGTCGGCTTCATCGACAGTGCGGGCGCGAACTGCTGCGGCTCCAGGACCACAGTCCGGGTCTCCACGGCGAGGGTCAACGGCCCGGCGACGGCGGGCGTCGCCGTCTCGTCGAGGGCTTTCCGCGCGGTCTCGGTCCCGACCCGGGGACGGGTGCTCACCACGGGCAGCTCGACCGGGCGGGTGCGGGTCAGCCAGGCGTCGCCGAGCAGGGCGCTCGCCGCCGGGACGTCCAGCCGTCGCCCCTCCACCGCCGCGACGAGCACGGGTTCGGCCCGCCGGAACGCGACCGTCGCGTCACGTGCCTTCACCTCGGTGCTCCCCGCGACCGTGTCCAGCGCCGCCCGCAGGGCGTTCTCGTCGATCCCGGTGTCCACCGCCCCGCCCCCGCCCAGGTGACGCAGCACCGCCCGCGGGTCGAGGGTGAACCCCGCCAGCCGGTCCACGACCCGGATCGGGTCGAAGGTCAGTCCGGCAGCCGTCGGATCGAGCTCCGCGGTCTTGTCGCCGACCCGCAGGGGGATGGCGGAGGACCCCGCGTCACCGACCGCTGCCCGCACCCTGGCCAGGGCCTCGTCCTCGCCGAGCCCTCCGATCTGGACGCCCGCGACGGACGTCCCGTCGGGAACGCTGCGGGTGACGACCCACGCCGTCCCGACGTACCCGACGACGAGCACGCCGAGGACGGCGAGCGCGATCCGCGGCGGGACCCGGCGGACCGTCTCGCCGACTACCGCAGCCGCCCTGGTCAGCGGGGTCAGTCGGGAGCCGGGCCCGGGCGGCGACGACCGGCCGGAGAACGGTCCGGACAGCGGTCCGGACCGCGGCGGCTGCCCCTCCCACGTTCCCCGGGCAGGGGGTTGTGCCCACCCGGTCGGCTCCGGCTCAGGCGCCGGGGCCGGGGCCAGCCCAGGCGCGTTGGCCCACCCTGTCGGCTCCGGGTCCGGGGCGGGTGCCCACCTGGTCGGTGCGGGGTCGACGGGCCGGGAGCGCTCGGCGGGCCGTCCCCAGCCGGGAAGGGGGGCCTGCGCGTCGGTCTCCCGGACCTGCTCGCGAACGGCCTCGGGAGCGGTGTGCCCCGGCCGCTCGGGAGCCGCGAACCAGTCGTCGGCCCGGACCGGCCCGGCCGGCGGCGGTGTCCGCCGGTCCGCGGGTGACACCCAGTCCGGGACCGGTGCCCGCTCCGCGCCGGGTCGGTCCGCACCCCGGGCGTCCTCGCGGCGTTCGTCCCGTTCGGGCTGCTCGTGTCGTCCATGCTGTTCTCGCCGTGAATACCCCCCCGAGGCGGCATGCGACCTCGCCGCCGACCCGGGATCGGGGTCGGCTCGAGTCACGTCCCCGGACATTGGAGCCTCCAATGCAGGTCACGACGGCCTCGACGGCCGGCGGACACATAGTAGGGACGGCGCCCGATGTCCACCTCCGTTACCGGACTTCCGTGCCCGATCGGACCGGAGGGGCTCAGCGGACGTGTCGGTAGGCGCCCCGGTGGCGCAGCAGCACCCCGATCTCCCCGGACCCGGTCTCGACCCCGACCACCTCGCCGACCAGGATGCTGTGATCGCCAGCGGGATGCACGGCATGGGTCCGGCACTCGAACCACGCGACCGCCTGGTGCGGGAGGGCGGCACCGGTGAGCTCACCCCGGCGGTACGGCACCCGGTCGAGCTGCCCGACCAGCGGCCTGCCCCTGCTGGACAGCCAGTCCGCGACGCCCTCCGCCGTCGTGTCGAGGACGCTGACAGCCCAGGTCCCCGACCCGATGACGGCCTCGTGGAACCGTGCCTCGCGGGCGACGCAGACGAGCACCAACGGAGGGTCGAGCGAGACGGCGGTGAAGGCGCTCACCGTCATCGCATGATCGACCCCGAGGTGGACGGTGCTCACCACGCAGACCCCGCCGGCGAACATCCCGGCGGCGGCCCGGAACACCGTCTGGTCCGGTGGGCGGGAGACCACCGAGGGCAGCAGGCCGGTGAACGGCCGAATCCCGACGTCGCTCGATCGCGGTCCGTCCGGCGACACGATGTCCGTCATGGCACCACTCGCACCTCTCGTCCTCGTCGCAGCGGTCAGCCTACGCGTCGAGGTCGTCCCGTTCACCCCGCGCCGGGGCGGGCTCCCTGAGGTCGACGACCCGGTCGACGGGGTCCGCGTCGGGGCCGTCGCTCTCGTCCGGCGCCGGGGCGGGCTCCCTGAGGTCGACGACCTGATCTCCGGGGTCCGCGCCGGGTCCCTCGGCCATGGCACGTTCGAGGACGTCGGTGATCTCGTGCCCGATGAGCTCGTGGCGCTCCAGGAGGGCGTCGCGCAGGGCGGTCACCAGGTGCCTGTTGGCCTTCAGGAGGACACGGGCCCGGTCACGCTGCCGCTCCAGGATCTCCTCGACCATGCGCCGTCCCTCGGTGTCGCCGAGCACCCGACCGGCCAGGTTGTCCCGGGACAGCGCGCCGCCCTGGATGGCGGCGTAGGACACCAGGGTCCCCGCCATCCCCGCCTGGCCGACCATCTGGACCGCGATGTTGGTGGCGTACTGGAGGTCGCTGCCGGGACCCGTGGAGATGTCCCCGAAGAAGAGCTCCTCCGCCGCCTGACCGCCGAAGGCGATCTGGATCAGGGCCTCGAGCTCCCTGCGGGACCTGGTGTAGACGTCGTCCCGGTCGCCGTGGGCGAGCAGGCCGAGCGCGTTGGCCCGCTTGACGATGGTGAGGATCTCCAGCCGGCGCTGCGGTGCCACCAGCCAGGCCATGACGGTGTGCCCTGCCTCGTGGGTGGCGATGAGCCGCTTCTCGTGCGCGGTGTAGCCGACCGGCTTCCCCAGACCCACCTCGGTGATCAGGCGGGCGTGTTCGACGTCGCGCCACGACATCCCCGCCGCCTCGCGCCGGACCGCGTTGACCAGGGCCTCGTCGAGCAGGTTCTCGATCATGGCGGGGCTGTACCCCTGGGTCACCCCGGCGAGGGCGTCCCGGCGCTCGTCGTCGTCGAGGTCCGGCTCATGGGCCTTGCGGGCGAGGAAGTGGTCGACGAGCTCACGGCGTCCGGCCTTGTCCGGCAGGTCGAAGACGAGTCGGCGGTCGAAGCGGCCGGGACGCAGCAGCGCGGGATCCAGGTTGTCCGCCCGGTTGGTTGCCGCGATGACCAGGACGTCGGCCGGCTCGGGCCGGGGCCGGGGCAGCTGCCGGTCCGACGGGAGGAGCAGGTTCGCGAGGTCGACCCCCCAGGACTGGACCCGCTGCCACCCGGTGGGCTGGTCGAAGGACTGCAGCTGGACGAGCAGCTCGTTGACCACCCCGCCGACGCCCTCGCTGATCGCGGGGGTGACGACGAGCCCGCCCGGCTGCCCGGCACCCGCGAGGTGACCGAGCCGGTACCCGCCGGCGGGGGCGAGACCGTCTGGGGCGGCGACCGCCGGCATGCCCGACCTGGTGGTGGCGATGGCGTCGATCTCCTCGATGAAGCCGATCGCCGCGCCCTCCGTCCGGGCAGCCTTGCGCAGCTTCTTGAAGTACGCGCGGATCTTCCTGGCGGTGGCGCCGTAGTACATGGACTGGAAGGACGTCCCGGACACGAACAGGAACGGCACCCCGGCCTCGGCCGCCATCGCCTTGGCCATGAGGGTCTTGCCGGTCCCAGGAGGCCCCTCGAAGAGCAGGCCGCGGCGCGGCGTCCCGCCCATCTCCTGGCGGAACGTCCGGCCGGCGAGGAACAGCTCCAGCGAGCGGTTGACGTCCTCGGCGACCGGGGCCAGCCCCTTGACGTCGTCCATCCGGACCGCGAGCTGCTCCGGGCGGTAGAGGACGTGCGGTGACCGCCCGGCGACCAGGAGGGGGGCCAGCACGACGACGATGAGCACCAGGAAGAACAGGCCCGCGATGAGGTACATCGGCTCGATGTACCCGACGGAGAGCCGGCCGACGGCGGACTGCCCGGACAGGACCCGGGTCCACATCACCGCGGCGACGACCCCGAGGACGGCCGCCAGCCAGAAGAGCCTCCACTGGCGACGCCGTTCCCTGGCAGCTCCGACGTCCGATCCCGCCCGGTGGGGTCGGTTCCGACCGCTCCGGTGGCCGGTCCAGCTGCTCGTCCGCGCGCCCACGCGTCGCCTCCTCGCTCACGTCCCTGGCGGCAACCTCTCCCGTCCGGACGACGCGACGCAGCCGATCGTCACGCGGATGCACCGTCCGCCCGATGGTTTCACCCGAGAGGAACAGCCAGCTGGCCACTGAACGCAGTAATGCCCTCACGGTGAGCAACCACCCGAGGAGCGGCGGGGGCGGTTCAGGCGATCCCGGCGAAGAGGTCGGTCTCGTACCCGGAGGAGTCGAACGGCCCCGCGGGCCGACCCCGGACCAGCCGGAAGTACTCGACGCCGAACAGGGGCTGGCCGATCCCGTTGGTCAGGGCGAAGTACCCGTCCCGCACCTGCACCTGGGTGGCGTGGGCGCCCAGGGCCGCGGTCTTGGCCGCGAGCCGGGGGGAGCCGTCGATCCGGGTGGTGACCTCGCGATCGGGGACCACCATGCTCGGCACCGGCACGGACGGGTCGACCGGCAGGAAGGGGTTCGCCGCCCGGTCCGTGCCGAGGGCGTCGCGCGCGATCGACTCGGGCAGCACGATCCAGTAGACCTTGGGGACCTGCCAGCCCTCTCCCCCGGCTCCCGACCGCTCGGCCTGCTCGACCGCCAGCATGGTCACCTCGTGGGCCCGGACGTGGTCCGGGTGCCCGTACCCGCCACCCGGCTCGTAGGTGATCACGACGTGCGGCCTCAGCTCACGGACCACCTCCGCCAGGTCGGCCGCCGGTTCCCCGACGGGAGCCAGGGCGAACGCCTCGGGCCGGGGATCCGGCACCGGGACGACCCGCCCGTCCGGGGCGTAGGCCATCCCCGAGTCGCGGTAGACCCTCCTGCCCTCACCGAGGAAGCGGTGGTCACGGACGTCGAGGGCCGCCATGGCGGCGGCGAGCTCGCCCGCGCGGTGGGCCCCGAGGGTGTCGTCGCGGTCCGCGGCGAGAGCGGCCAGCTCTTCGGGGATGATCTCGCCGTGCTCGCCCCGGGTGCAGGTGACCAGGGTGACGGCGGCACCCGCCGCCGCGTAGAGCGCCATCGTGGCGCCGGTGGTGATCGTCTCGTCGTCGGGGTGGGCGTGCACGAGGAGCAGCCGCCGGCCGTCCTGTCCCCGGGGCGTCCCACCGGACCCCGCACCCGTGGCCTCGTCGATCACACCGGTGCCCCGCCGGAGGCCGGCGGCGGGTCGGGGGCGAGCGACCCGTCCGGGGCGATGTGCCGGAAGATCTGATCGACGAGCGCCACCACGTGCGGGTCCTCGACGGAGTACACCTGGCGCCGACCGTGGCGGTGCGCGCTGACCAGGCCGGCCAGCCGCAGCTTCGCCAGGTGCTGGCTCACCGCCGCCACCGAGGACCCGACCCGCTGCGCGAGGCTGCCGACATCGGCGTCCTGCTGGGCCAGCAGCCACACCAGGTGCAGCCGGGTCGGCGTGGCGAGGAGGGCGAAGGTCTCCGCGGCCGCGTGCAACTGGGCGGCGGTCGGCTCCCCGGGCCCGCACCCGCCGTCGCAGCCCTCCGTCACGGAACGTGCCTCAGACGCCATGGGCTGATCCTTCCCTTCCGACGGCCAGGGTACCCGGGGCTGATCAGTTTCATATTTGCGCAAGTCATTGACTTTGGTTCTCCGGCGCGGTTCCCTGGTCCCAGGCCGCCACCGGAGGGAGCGTCACCGTGATCGCCAGGACAGCACCAGCCGTCACCGACCAGGCGGCGGACGGCACCGTCCCCCGTTCCGTGCCGCGCGTCGACCTGGACGGGGTCGGCCGCCGCTACCGGACCGCGGGGAACGAGGTCGTCGCGCTGGACTCCGTCGACCTGCACCTGGACGAGGGCGAGTTCGTCGTCGTCCTCGGCCCCTCGGGGAGCGGCAAGACCACCCTGCTCAACCTCGTCGGCGCCCTGGACACCCCCACCGAGGGCCGGGTGCGGCTCGGCGGGGTCGACCTCACCACCGCCTCCCGCGCCCAGCGGGCCCGGGCCCGGCGCGAGCTCACCAGCTTCGTGTTCCAGAGCTTCAACCTGTTCCCCGCGCTCACCGCGCTGGAGAACGTGCGGTTCGGAGCCGACGTGGCCCGGCGGTCCGGCGACGGGACCCGGACGGCACCCGACCCCGGCGACGTCCTCGACCGGGTCGGCCTCGGTGACCGCCTGCACCACTTCCCGCACCAGCTCTCCGGCGGGGAGCAGCAGCGCGTCGCCATCGCCCGGGCCCTGGCCACCGGCAACCCGATCCTGCTCGCGGACGAGCCGACCGGCGAACTCGACTTCACCACCGGGGTGCAGATCCTCGGGCTGCTCCAGCAGCAGGCCGAGGCCGGGCGGACCGTCGTCGTGGTGACCCACAACCGGGAGATCTCCCGCATCGCCGACCGGGTGGTCGAGCTCTCCAGCGGACGCATCGTCCGGGACGGCCCTCCGCGCGGCGGACGCGCCGCCGTCACCGACCTGCACTGGTGAGCCGCCGGCATCCGAGAGGAGACCGATCATGAGCAGCACCCGCCGCACCTCCCGGCACCGCACCAGCTCCCTGTGGCTGCTGTGGTCCTGGCGGGACCTCCGCAGACAGTGGGTCACGGTGACGGCCCTCGCGCTCGTCATCGCCATCGGCACCGGAGCCTCGGCCGCCCTCAGCAGCATGTCCGCCTGGCGCCGACTGTCCAACGACGCGTCCTACGCGCGGTTCGCCCTGCACGACCTGCTGCTGACCTTCGAGGAGAGCCGCCCCGAGGCGGTGGACGTCCTGGCGGCCGTGCGCTCCGTCCCACACGCCACCGCGGTCGACCGGATGGAGGTCGGGCTCGACCTGCCCGCCCAGATCGAGGTCCCGACCACCGCGGGAACCGGCCAGGACACCCTCCCCGGCCTGGTCGTCGGCGTCCCCCTCGACGGAGGCGGCCCGCTGATCGACCGCCTGCTCGTGACCAGCGGCCGGGGGCTGCGAGCCGACGACGCCGCCGGGACCGTCGCCGTGCTGGACGCCACCAGTGCGGAGAGCGCCGGCCTCCCCGGAACCGGCACGGTCCGGATCGCCGGCGGGACCCGGCTGCCCTACGTCGGCTCGGTGCGCTCCGCCGAACACCTGATGTCCGACGCGAGCGGGTGGTTCGGGCAGGTGGAGCGGACCGTGCTGTACGCACCCCTGCCCCTGGTCCAGCGCCTCGCCGGGGCACCGGGACGAATCGACAGGGTTGCCCTCCGCCTCGCTCCGGGCACCGACGCGGACCTCCTCCGGACCGAGCTGGAGACCACCCTGGCCACGCGGCTCCCCGGTTCCCCGGTCGCCATCGCCCGCGGTGACGAGGACCCCGCGTTCCGGATGCTCTACGACGACATCGACACCGACCAGAGACTGTGGAACGTCCTGTCGCTGATGATCCTCCTGGGGGCCGCGCTCGCGACGTTCAGCCTCACCACCCGGGTGGTCACGGCGCAACGCCGCGAGATGGGGATCGGGCTCGCCCTCGGCCTCCGGGCCCCGGCCCTCGCCATCCGCCCCACGCTCTTCGCCCTCCAGATCGCCCTGATGGGGGCACTCGCCGGGGTCGGGGTCGGCATCCTGCTCGGCCGGATCATCACCGGGATCCTGGCCGACATGATCCCGTTGCCGGTCTGGCTCTCCCCCTTCCAACCGGGGGACTACGTCAGGGCTGCCCTGCTCGGGATCGCGGTGCCGCTGGTCGGCGTCGTCCACCCGGTCCTGCGAGCGATGCGGCTCTCCCCGATGGACGCCATCGCCACCTCGCGGGCGACCGGCGGGACCACCGTCTCCCGGGGCGGCCGGTTCGCGGGGTGGCTGCGCGCCGTCCCGCTCCCCGGCAGCAGCATCGCCCGCCTCCCGGTCCGCCACGTGCTCCGCGCCCCCGGCCGGACGCTGATCACCTCGGCCGGGATCGGAGCCGCCATCGCCGTGCTCGTGGTCACCTCGGGGTTGATGGACTCCTTCGCTGCCGCGGCGGACCGCGGGATCGCCGAGACCGACCGCGGCCCGGCGACGACGACGGTCGCCCTGGACTCCGTGCACCCGGTGACCGCGGGGGAGGTCCGCTCGATCGCCGGGCTCCCGCAGGTCACCGCCGTCCAGCCGACCCTGCTGGTGGGTGCTGTCGCCAGGCCGGGATCGGGGGCGGGGGCCGACGCCGGAGCCGAGCCTCTCGACCTGGCGGTCGAGGTGCTCGACCTCGACACCGCGCTGTGGGCACCGACCATCGAGGACGCCGTGGCCCCGGGCCCGCCCAGAGGGATCGTCCTGGCCAGGAAGGCAGCGACCGACCTCGGCGTCGGCCCCGGTGACGAGATCCGGCTGGAACACCCGAGCTGGCGCGGCGACGGGGCCGTGACCACGGTGACGACGGCCTTCACCGTCGCCGCCGTCCACCCCCACCCGGTGCGCTCCCTCGCGTTCCTCGACACCTCGGCGGCGAGCGCCCTCGGCGTCGCCGGGCTGACGAACCAACTACGGGTCAGCCCGGCGCCGGGTGTCGACGAGGACGAGCTGCGCCGGGCCCTGCTGGCCACCCCCGCGGTCGCGTCCGTGAGGTCGGCGTCCGAGGCTGCGGACGCCCTGCGCGACGCCGTGCGGGAGTTCGTCCGGATGCTCACCGTCGTCGGTGTGCTCGTCCTGCTGCTGGCCCTGCTCATCGCCGTCAACGCGGCCAGGATCAGCGCGGACGAGCGGACCAGGGAGCACGCGACCATGTTCGCCTTCGGGCTGCGCACCGGCACCGTCACGGCGATGGCCATGGTGGAGAGCCTGCTCGTCGGCCTGCTCGGGACCGGGCTCGGCGTCGGCCTCGGCGCCATCGGCACCCACTGGGCGGTGGTCAACCTGGTCACCGGGACCATGCCCGAGCTCGACGTCCGACCGACCGTCGCGGCCGCCACCCTGCTGGTCGCGCTGGCCCTCGGCGTCCTCGCCGTGGCGACGGCCCCGCTGCTCACGGTGCGGCGGCTGCACCGGATGGACATCCCGGCCGCGCTCCGGGTCATCGAGTGACCGCGATCCCCTGGGTGTGCACCCGACGCTCGGGGGTCGTGCCCTCGGGGGCGGACCAGTGCTCAGGACGAGGCGCGGTTCGCCAGCCACCAACGCTCGATCACGTGATGTCCCTCCTCGCAACGTCTCCGGCCCAGCCCGAAGTACGTGGACGGTGCCGGGAGCCGCACCCGCCGACCGGCCACCACGAGGCACACCGCCGGCTCCATGCCGAGCCAGTCGAGGGTGACCGCCTCGATCGCCGTCCACGGGATGCGACGCCACCGGAGCGAGCGGACGTGCAACGCCGATCGGTCCAGCACGACGACCGGTCGGACGAGCGTCTCGCCGGCGAACAGCACGAACAGGACCGCGGTGACGACCAGCACCCCTCTGGCGAGCTGGGGATCCGACGAGCCCACCGCGAGCAGCGACACGAGGACGAGCACACAGCCCGGCGTGACCAATCGCCACCGGGAACGGTAGAACGAGATCTCACCCCTGACCACCACAACCCCTCCCGGTCGCGCCGTCCCCGTCACCGCAGCCTGGCTGCCCGCCGACAGGGAATCCTCGCCCCGTGCCCGGCCCCCGGGCAAGGGTGAGATCCGACAACGTGACCGACGGCGCGACCTGCAACTCCCGGGGACGGCCGGTCCGGGAGCGGTGCGAGGCCGCGAGTGACGGTCCGCCCGGAAGGCAGTTCCCGCACCGACACCATTCACCCGTCACCTCGAGGGTGTGCCGTCCCTGCCGCCGGATCCCGGATCCGCCGGGCCGGATTCCGCTGGTCACCGGTCACCTCATCGGGACCACGTGCCGGTGAGAGGGGTGTGGGGGGGACGGTGCGGTCGACGACTTCGTCGGCACCCAGCACGGCGAGGCGCAACTGCGGATCTTCCTCGCCGACCTCGCGACGAGGATGGAGGCGCCCCGTGGGCTGCCCGACGATCCCGAACCGCCCGGCCGGGAGGGATCACGACGCACCCCGCGCCGCCCTGACCCACCTGCCCGTCCCCCGGCCTGCCCGGACCGATCCGTCCCCGGCGTCAGCGCCGGGCGCGGGCCCGGGCCTTCTCGCGGTCGACAGCAGGCAGGACGACCTTGCGCAGCCGCACGGCGTCCGGGGTGACCTCGACGCACTCGTCGTCCCGGCAGTACTCCAGGCTCTGCTCCAGCGACAGCCGCCGCGGCGGGACGAGCCGCTCCAGCTCCTCCGCGGTCGAGGAACGCATGTTGGTGAGCTTCTTCTCCTTGGTGATGTTCACGTCGAGGTCGTCCGGCCGGGAGTTCTCCCCGACGATCATCCCCTCGTACACCTCGGTCATCGGCTCGACGAAGAGGGTGCCCCGCTCCTGCAGGTTGAACATGGCGTAGGACGTCGCCGACCCGGACCGGTCGGCCACCATCGAGCCGGTCGGCCGGGTCCGCAGCTCACCGGCCCACGGCTGGTAGGCCTCGAACACGTGGTGGGCGATCCCGGTGCCCCGCGTCTCGGTGAGGAACTCGGTGCGGAACCCGATCAGGCCGCGGGCAGGGACCTTGAACTCCATCCGCACCCAGCCGGTGCCGTGGTTGACCATCTGCTCCATCCGCCCCTTGCGGACGGCGAGCAGTTGGGTGACCGCTCCCAGGTACTCCTCCGGGCAGTCGACGGTGAGGTGCTCGAACGGCTCGCACAGGGTGCCGTCCACGATCCGGGTGACCACCTGCGGCTTCCCCACGGTGAGCTCGAAGCCCTCCCGGCGCATGGTCTCCACGAGGATGGCCAGGGCCAGCTCGCCGCGACCCTGTACCTCCCACGCGTCGGGCCGCTCGGTCGGGAACACCCGGATCGAGACATTGCCCACGAGCTCCCGGTCCAGCCGGTCCTTGACCAGCCGGGAGGTGACCTTGCTGCCCTTCACCCGGCCGGCCAGCGGTGACGTGTTGGCTCCGATGGTCATCGAGATCGCCGGCTCGTCCACGGTGATCAGCGGCAGCGGGCGCGGGTCGTCCGGATCGGCGAGGGTCTCCCCGATGGTGATTTCCTCGATCCCGGCGACGGCGATGATGTCGCCCGGTCCGGCCTCGGCGGCCGGCACCCGGTCCAGGGCCTCGGTCATCAGCAGCTCGGTCACCTTCACCCGCTGCTGGGAGCCGTCCCTGCGGCACCACGCCGCCTGCTGACCCTTGCGGATGGTTCCCGAGTACACCCGGCACAGCGCGAGCCGGCCGAGGAACGGTGAGGCATCGAGGTTGGTCACGTGCGCCTGGAGCGGCAGCTCGTCGTCGTAGACCGGCGGCGGGACGGTCTCCACGATGGTGCGGAACAGCGGCTCCAGGTCGGGGCTGTCCGGCTGGCCGCCGTCCTCGGGCTGGTTCAGCGAGGCCCGGCCGGTCTTGGCCGAGGCGTACACCACGGGGACGTCCAGGGCCGTGGAGACGTCCATGCCGGTGCCGTCGGCGAGGTCCATGAGCAGCTCGTAGGTCTCGTCGAGGACCTCGGCGATACGGGCGTCCGGCCGGTCCACCTTGTTGATCACAAGGATGACCGGGAGCCGGGCGGTGAGCGCCTTGCGCAGCACGAACCGGGTCTGTGGCAGCGGGCCCTCGGAGGCGTCGACCAACAGGGCGATCCCGTCGACCATGCTCAGCCCGCGCTCGACCTCGCCGCCGAAGTCCGCGTGCCCCGGTGTGTCCACGATGTTGAGGGTGATCCCGTCCTCACCGGCACCGACGCCCGTCCAGCGGACGGCGGTGTTCTTGGCGAGGATGGTGATGCCCTTCTCCCGTTCGAGGTCACCGGAGTCCATCGCCCGCTCGTCGACGTGCTGGTGCGCCCCGAAGGCCCCGGTCTGCCAGAGCATGGCGTCGACGAGGGTCGTCTTGCCGTGGTCGACATGGGCCACGATGGCGATGTTGCGCAGGTCGTCGCGGGTGCACAGGGGCATGCGAGGGTCTCTCGACGCAGGGACGGGGGTGGGGGGCCCGGTGGCCGGCAGGCTCGCGCCGGGCACGAGCCCCCATGGTAGATGCCCGCCTGTGACGGGTTCCGCCTGGTGATGCCGGGTGCGCCGGTACCGGTCACCGGGATCGCGGCGGTGGGCCCTCGGTCACCCGGATCCGGTCGATCAGGGTACGCACCACCGGGACGTCGGCGGGCAGCCACCCGACGTCCAGCCAGCGACCGGGACCCAGCCAGCGCACCACGTCGTGATCCTCCAGGGGCCGCGGCTCGCCGGTGACCACCCTGGCCAGCCAGACCCGCAGCCGGTGCGCGGGCGGGATGGGCCAGCCCTGGCTGCCGTCGGGCGGGGACAGCTCGGCTCCCAGCTCGACCGTCACGCCGAGCTCCTCCACCAGCTCCCGGTGCAGCGCGTCCACAGGGTCCTCGCCCGGCTCGACCTTGCCGCCGGGCAGCTCCCACCCGCCGGCGAGACACGGGGGTTCCGTGCGCCGGGCGGCGAGCAGCCACGACGGCGTGTCGAGGTCGTCGACGAGCGCGGCGCCGACGACGAACGGGACGGGAGGAGGCTCGATCACGGGTGGAGCGTGCCACACATCTCACCGATGGGCCCCCCGCTCACCACAGTCCACCGCTTGTCTCCCGGTAACCGGCACCCGTCTCACCGCAGGCCGGCGCCCGGCTCATCGCAGGACACAGCCCTGGTCCCGACCTGGTTCGAGGCCGGGAGTGGGAGAGCGTCCCTGTGCCCTGGTCGCACTGGTCTGCACCCGCTGCCCCACTTGCCGCTGATGCGGTCCTGATTGTCGGGGGTGAGTCCTACCCTGGACAGGTGTTCGAATCCCCGGTCGGCTGCACCGCCCTGGATCCCGGATCCCGGGCGGACGTCGAGCGCGCCGCTCCCTGGCCGGAGGGCTCGGGCTGGCCGATGGGCTCGAGTCGGCCTATGAACTCGGGCTGGCCGATGGGCTCG
>JAAYAH010000268.1 GCA_012719445.1 Actinomycetales bacterium
CGACGGTCGTCGTGTCAGGGTGTTTCGTCACAGTTCATCGTGATCACGACGGCCGTCCCGCATGCCACCCGACATGCCCGCCACCTGCAGTGATGTCCGGAACATCACAAACTACGGCTGCCGTGACTGATCCCGGTGGATAGGGTGCACAGATGGGTACTGCGCTGATCACGGGGGCGACGGCGGGCATCGGGAACGCTTTCGCCAGGGCACTGGCCGCGCGGGGGGAGAGCCTCGTCCTCGTCGCCCGGGACGCGGAGCGACTGGAACGGGTCGCGGCCGAGCTGCGAGGCGCCCAGAGCGGGACAGCGACGGGCACCGAGCGGCGGGTGGAGGTCGAGGTGCTGCCCGCGGACCTCGCCGATCCCGAGGCGCTGGCCCGGGTGGCGGCCCGGCTGGCCGACCCGGACCGCCCGGTGGACCTGCTGGTCAACAACGCCGGGTTCGGGCACAACCACGCCATCGCGGAGGCCGGGCTGGCCGAGGAGACCCGGATGCTCGACGTCCTGGTCCGCGCCGTCCTCGTCCTCTCCCACGCGGCGGTCCCGGGCATGGTGGCCCGTGGTCGCGGTGCCGTCGTCAACGTGTCCTCCGTGGCCGCCTTCACGCCCGGCGGGACCTACAACGCCGCGAAGTCCTGGGTCTCCGCCTTCACCTGGGGGCTCGCCATCGACCTCGCCGGGACGGGGGTCACCGCCACCGCCCTGTGTCCGGGCCTGGTCCGTACCGAGTTCCACCAGCGGGCGCAGCTGGACATGTCCTTCACTCCCCGCGGGGTGTGGCTGGACGCCGACCGGGTGGTGGCCGACTGCCTGGCGGACGTCGCCCGGGGCCGGGTGATGAGCATCCCGTCCCGGCGGTACCGGCTCACGGTGGCCCTCCTCCGGCACCTCCCGTTGCGCCTCCTCGGCCGGCTGGCCCGTCGTCCCGGTGGCCCCTTCGCGCGCCGTCCCTGACCGACGACTCCGGGACGGGCAGTCCTGGGGCGGTGACCCCGGCGGCATCATCTCCGGTGACCTCGGAGGCAAGACGTCCGGTACGGGTGGTGCGGGTGGTTCCGAGCCCCGGGCAGCCCTGTCGGTGACGGCGTTACTGGGTCTCGGTCGGGGGGAGCTCCGGAGCCGGCCCGGCAGGCGCCGGGACCCGAACGGCGCAGTCGACGGGGTCCCAGGCATCCAGTGATCACGACGACCTGCGGTTTTGTCACACGCCGTTGACGGGGTGCTTGCACCCTCAGGGTGAACGGGTGCCGCCAGGGGTGGTACCACCACTGTGAGCTACCGGCGCGTCACTCTCAGCGATGACCATGGGGTGTCCCCAACCGCTGCTCACGGAGCATCCCATGACACCTCGTCGTTTCAGGTTGACAGCAACAGCTCTCGTGGCGTCTGCGACCCTCGTCGCCCTGGGCGTCGCCCCCGCGATGTCCGCGTCGGCCGCGGACCATGGAGGCAACGCGAGGGGGAAGATCGCCAGAGCGGAGAACGGGGACCTGCAGCGCTACATCATCCGGCTGGGTGAGGGCGCCAACGTCGGCTCGATCGCCCGGGCGATCACCGGCTCCGGTCGCGTCATCGGAGTCCAGCAGGCACTCGGCACGGTCGTCGTCGAGACGAGCCCCGAGATCGCGGCCGCCGTCGAGGCGCTGCCCGGAGTCGTCGCCGTCACCGAGGACGGCGTCCTCCAGGCGCAGTCCCTCGGCTTCAACCCCAGCTCCTACCCCGGGGCGATGACCAACGTCACCCGGGTCGTCGGAGCGAACACTGCCTGGCAGGGCGGCTACACCGGTGACGGCGTCGACGTCGCCCTCATCGACACCGGGGTCTCCCCGGTCGCGGCGCTGAACAACGCCACCAAGGTCGTCGTCGGTCCGGACCTCTCCTTCGAGTCCCAGGACCCCAACCTGACCTTCCTCGACTCCTACGGTCACGGCACCCACATGGCCGGCATCATCGCCGGTCGTGAGGTCGCCAAGGGCAGCGGTTCGTCCTACGCCAGCGACACCGGCAACTTCTACGGCATGGCGCCGGACTCCCGCCTGATCAGCCTCAAGGTCGCCGACAACCAGGGCGCCGTCGACGTCTCCCAGGTCGTCGCGGCGATCGACTGGGTGGTGCAGAGCAAGAACCTGTACGGCCTCAACATCAAGGTCCTCAACCTCTCCTACGGCAGCGCCAGCCCGCAGAGCCCCGAGGCCGACCCGCTGTCCTGGGCCGCCGAGGTGGCCTGGAAGAAGGGCATCGTCGTCGTCGCCTCCGCCGGCAACGAGGGTGACAACCAGCCCGGCCTGTCGAACCCGGCGTACAACCCGTGGATCCTCGCGGTCGGCGCGGCCGACACCAAGGGCACCGACGCCAAGACCGACGACGTCGTCCCCGGCTTCTCCGCGAAGCAGGGCGGCAACTGGGGCACCCGGGCGCCGGACATCGTCGCCCCCGGCGTCAGCATCGTCGCTCCCGGTGTCGTCAACTCGAACGTCTACGCCGCCAACTCGAGCGCGCGTGTCGGCAACGGCTTCATCAAGGGCAGCGGCACCTCCCAGGCCGCGGCCGTGGTCAGCGGCGCGGTGGCCTGCCTGCTCCAGGCCCGCCCGAACCTGTCCCCCGACCAGGTGAAGGCAGTACTCAAGAGCACGGCCGACAGCCTTCCGGGCCAGCAGACGAAGGCACAGGGCAGCGGCGAGCTCGACCTCGCCGAGGCGCTCACCGCGTCCGTTCCCGCGACGCAGAACAACCCGAACGGCAACGGCACCGGCAGCATCGAGTCCGCCCGCGGTGGCTTCCACGTCGCCCTGGACGGGGTCGAGCTCCGGGGCGAGATCGACATCATGGGCAAGAACTGGAACAACAACCAGACTGCCCTCGACGCCTGGAACCTCTCCGCGATCAAGGCGGACGGCTCCTTCAACACCACCCCGTGGACGGGCACCGCGTTCGTCGTCGACGACGTGAGCTGGGCCGGTCGGACCTGGGGCGGCAGGACCTGGGGCGGGCGGACCTGGGCCGGCGCCTGGGGCGGTCGGACCTGGGGCGGGCGGACCTGGGGCGGGCGGACCTGGACCGGTACCGCCTGGTCCAGCGGATCCTGGAGCTCCCCGGTGCAGTCCCCGAGCTGGGCAGCCCAGATCTGGGCAGGATCCGGGTGGAAGTGATCCGCGGAGCCTGATCCCAGGAAAGTGATCCAACTGGTGGAGTGAGTGGCAGGAGGAGGCCGTGCGGCCGTCCCGGGTGACCGGGGCGGCCGCACGGCCGTTTGCCCGCGACGTGCCCGCGAGGGGAGTCCGCCGTGCACCCTTCCGTCGGGCGGGCGTGGCGACGTGCCCGCAAGGGGAGTCCTCCCGTGCCTCCCTCCGCAGGATGCGCGGAACGGGTGCACGGTGGTGACTCCCGGTCGGCGGACTCCTCCGGCCGAGTGGTGATGAGGGCGTGACGGTGTGGTCGGTGCACCCGGATACCGATCGCTACTACAGCGCGATGACCGTGCACCGCCGTGATGAGCGTGCACCGCGCCGTCCGGCTGGAGGCCAGATGACCGATCCTGCCCGCGTGCGCCGGGTCTCCGGTGCGTGTCGGGCTGCCCGCGCCCCCTGCGGGGCACGGCGGTGAGCCGGGAGATCCCGAGTTCGGTCAAGGTGCTGTGCCTGACCGTGCTCCTGGGGATCCTCGCCGTCGGCGGGACGCTGATCGATGCCGCACCGGAACCGGGCGCGGTCGTCGTCCCGTGGTGGGTGTTCGGGGCGATGTTCGCCGTCACCGAGGCGTTCGTGCTCCACCTCAACGTCCGGGGGCAGACGGAGTCCGTCTCCCTCGCCGAGATCCCGCTGGTGATGGGCCTGTTCCTCGCCTTCCCGGAGGAGCTGCTGGCGGGCAGGGTCACCGGAGGCGTGCTCGTCTTCCTCCTCTACCACCGGCAGACCCTACTCAAGGTGGCCTTCAACACCGCGCTGGTCGGTGCCTCCACCACGGCCGCTCTGGTCGTCTTCCACCTCCTGGCGGCCGACGGCGCCTCGTTGGGTCCGCGGAGCTGGATCGCGGCTCTCCTCGCCACCGCCGCCGCCGGGCTGCTCGACGGCGTCATGCTCACCCTCGTCGTGAGCTGGTACGACACGCCGAGGCCGACCCGGGAGATCGCCGGCGAGCTCGTCCAGGCGAGCCTGGTACCGGTGCTCGTCGGCATCGGCGGCATGGTCACGGTGCTCGCCCTGGACCGAGGCGCCGCGGCCCTGCCCCTCGCCGTCACCGGAGCCGCCGGCATCGTCGGGTACCGGGCCTTCGCCGCCCTCGCGAACCGGCACGCCAGCCTGGAACGGCTCTACGAGCTGTCCGACGCCCTCGCCGTCGCCCCCGGGTCGGCCGACGTGCTGACCTCGGTGCTCACCCAGTCGGCCGACCTGCTCCGGGCCGAGTACACCGAGGTGGTGCTCGCGGGCACCGAGCCGGGGCACGCCGTCTGCTGGTCGCGGCACGGGGGCGGTCGGATCGAGGGGCCTCGGGACGTCGAGGCGCCGGCCACCTGGTCGTTCGCGACCTCCGGCGTTCAGATCGTGCTCGGGTCCACGGCGACCGAGCGGGCGTTCCTCACCGACCGGGGGGTCGGCCAGGCGCTCCTGGTGCCCTTGCGGGTGGACGCCGAGGTCTCCGGGCACCTGCTGGTCGCCGACCGGCACGGCGAGGAGCGGGGGTTCGCCGTCTCCGACGGGCGGCTGCTGGAGACCGTGGCCAACCACGCCTCGATCGCCCTCCGCAACAGCCGCCTCATCGACCGGCTGCACTTCGAGGCCAGGCACGACGAGCTCACCGGGCTGCCCAACCGGCTGGACTTCCGGGACGCGCTCGACGCCGCCGCCAAGGCAGCGGCGTCAGGAGACGCGCCGGTCGCGGTGATGCTGCTCGACTTCGACGGCTTCAAGGCGATCAACGACACCCTCGGCCACCAGGCGGGTGACGAGCTGCTGCGGATCATCGCGGAGCGGTTGCAACGGGTCTCCGCCTCCGACGCGAGCGTCGCGCGGCTCGGTGGGGACGAGTTCGCCGTCGTCTCCACCACCTGCACCGACGAGGAGTCGGCCATGGCCCTCGCCGGGCGGCTGCTGTCCGTCTTCGCCGAGCCGGTCGCCGTGTCGGGCACCCGGCTCCGGCTGGGCGGCTCCCTCGGCATCTCCCTCGGCCCGCAGCACGGCACCACCGGATCCGACCTGATGCGGAACGCCGACATCGCCATGTACGCCGCGAAGGCGGGCGCCGGCGGGGCTCGGCTCTTCTCCCAGGACATGGTCGAGGTCACCGCGACGGCCCTCACCCTGGCCACCGACCTGCGGGACGCCGTGGAGCGGAGCGAGGTGGGCATCGCCGTCCAGCCGATCGTCGACCTGTCCGACGGGCGGGTGCACTCGGTGGAGGTGCTCGCCCGGTGGACCCACCCCGACCTCGGCGCCGTCTCCCCGGAGGCGTTCTTCGCCGCGGCCGAACGCTCGGGGCAGATCGTCGCGCTCTCCGCGCTCATCCTCGACCAGGCCCTCGAGCTGTGCCGGGAGTGGCACTCCTCGACCAACCCGCTGCGGGTGGCGGTGAACCTCGCGCCGCGGTGGCTGGCGGACATCTCCCTGCCCGAACAGATCGGTCTCGCCCTGGCCCGGCACTCCGTCCCCGCGGACCTGCTCTGCCTGGAGATCACCGAGACCAGCGTGATCGCCGATCCGCGCCGGGCGATCACCGCGCTGCGGCGGCTGCGCGACATGGGCGTGCACCTGTCCGTCGACGACTTCGGCACCGGGTACTCGTCGCTGACGTACCTGAGCCGGCTGCCGGTCGTCCAGATGAAGATCGACAAGTCCTTCGTCACCCGGATGCACGAGAGCAGGCGGGACCGGGCCATCGTCCACTCGATCGTCGACCTGGGACGCAACCTCGGTCTCGAGGTCGTCGCCGAGGGGGTGCTCGATCCCGGGTCCCGGCGGGCCCTGCAGGAGATGGGCTGCCCGCTCGGTCAGGGGTACCTGTTCAGCCAGCCGATGAAGCCGAGGGAACTGCCGGCGTTCATCGCCAGCAGGGGCAGCATCGATCGACGTCCCGGCCAGCCGGGGACGCCCATCGCCAGGGCGGCCCTCACCGGCGAGGTCACCCCGGAGCTCCTCGACCGGCCGCCCGCCCCGCGTGAGGGGGACGTCATGCCCACCGGACTGCGCCGGCCTCCCCGGGTCCTGCCCTGACCGGGGTCCCTCCCTGACCGGGGTCCCTCCCTGATCCGGTGTGTGCCGTGGTGATCGTCGGCTACGAGTGAGTTCGGCTACGGGTGAGTTCGGCTACGGGTGAGTTCGGCTACGGGTGAGTTCGGCTACGGGTGAGTTCGGCTACGGGTGAGTACGGTCGCCTGCCCGGTCGTTTCCGCTCCACAACGGCGATCTCCTAGGCTGAGGCCGTGCCAGAGACCCCCGCTGCTGCCGACGCCCCTGCCCGCCCTGCCGTCCCGGCGACATCCGGAGTCCCGGTCCCTGCCGTGACCGAGGGCGATCGCGACGAGTTGCTCGCGATGATCCGCGAGCTCGCCGTCGTCCACGGTCGGGTGCGGCTGGCCAGCGGGGTCGAGGCCGACTACTACGTCGATCTGCGGCGGATCACCCTGTCCCACCGGGCCGCCCCCCTGGTCGGCAGGGTGATGCTCGACCTCGTCGCCGACTGGGCCGTGGCGGCCGCCGGTGGCCTCACCATGGGCGCTGATCCCGTCGCCGCCGCGATGATGCACGCGGACGCCGCGCGCGGGGGCTGCCTCGACGCGTTCGTCGTCCGCAAGGAGGGCAAGGCCCACGGGCTCCAGCGTCGCGTGGAAGGGCCGGACGTGGCCGGACGGCGCGTGGTCGCCGTCGAGGACACGTCGACCACCGGGGGGTCCGTGCTCACCGCGGTCACCGCCCTGCGGGAGGCCGGTGCGGAGATCGCCGGCGTCGCGGTGATCGTTGACCGGGACACCGGTGCCCGGGAGGCCGTCGAGGCGGAGGGCCTGGAGTACCGGTACGCCTTCGGGCTCGCCGACCTCGGCCTCGGCTGAGCGCCTGGGCACGTCGCAGTCCGCCGGGCCTGCTCCCGGGGAACTCGCGGTCGTCCACCGGCCCGGCCCTGTGCGTGGCAACCGGCGGATCGCCGGGCCTGCCACGCAGGGGTCGGGTGCGGCTACGATCCCGAGCGAGCCGGTTCCGGTGGGGAGCCGGAGTCGGGTCACCGTCGTCCGAGAATGCGTCGGATCGGTGCAGACCGGGCCGGGCGAGATGCAGGGAGCTGATGCCCCGTGAACGCAGCCGCGACCCTCCTGGTCGTCGTGGCCCTGCTGGCGCTCGTCGGCGTCGGCTGGCTCGTCGGCGTCTACAACGGCCTGATCCGCAAGCGCAACCTCGTCCAGGAGGCCTGGCGCCAGATCGACGTCGAGCTGCGGCGCCGTCACGATCTGATCCCCAACGTCGTGGAGACCGTGACCGGGTACGCGGCCCATGAGCGGGAGACGTTCGAGGCTGTGACCAAGGCCAGAGCCGAGGCCATGGCCTCCGGGTCCTCGCCGGCGCGACAGGCCGCACCGGAGGAGGTCCTCTCCGAGGTGTTGGGCCGGTTCTTCGCGGTGGCGGAGGCCTACCCGCCCCTGCAGGCCGACGACAACTTCATGGCGCTGCAACGGGAGCTGTCCGACACCGAGGACCGGATCGCCGCAGGGCGCCGGTTCTACAACGCCAACGTCCGGGCGCTCAACACGTCGACGGAGGTCTTCCCGGGGAACATCGTCGCCGGGCTGTTCGGCATCGAGCGGGGGGAGTACTTCGAGGCCACCGATCCCGAGGTGCGTGCGGTACCCGATGTGACCTTCGGTACGGATCGTCCGCCGGTTCCCAGCGACTGATCCGCACCGGTCCTCCGCGGGCTCGGAGACCGCGTCGGCACCG
>JAAYAH010000269.1 GCA_012719445.1 Actinomycetales bacterium
GGCCTCGAAAACTCCACCGAGCTGATCGCCACCCGCCTCAACAACGACACCTCCTACACCGACGAAGGCCGAGACGAACGGTTCACCCGCCACACCCGCGAGCACCACGAACACCTCGACAAGCTCACCCAGACCATCGACAAGATCATCCCCGCCGCCGAGGAACACTTCAACCAGGTCAAGGCCAACGTGTTCCCCACCCCCACCACCGACGACCAGGCCCTCGTCGCCGAGATGCAGGCCTCCCGCATTCTCTCCCGCCCCGGCATGACCGACCCGGAGAAGGCCGCAGGGTGGGTGCGTGACACCCCACCGTCCCCGGCCCGCACCGCCGTGATGGAGGAACTCGTCGCCCGTGGTGTCCTCGACTCCGAGCACCTCGACGGCCTGATCGAAGCAACCAGCCCCGGCTACATCGAGGCGAAGAACCAGCACATGCGGGCACAGACCCTCGTCAACTCCATGTACCGGCCCCGCCTGAACGCCATCGCCACCACCCTCAACAATCGTCGTGCCCCGCTGCTGGACCCGGTGCAGCGCCACGACAGCAGCATCGCCGGTGAACTACCGCAGCTGAACGTCGGCCCCGTCCCGGGCTGGACCCCGAACAACGCCGAAACCGTCTACCGCAACCAGTAGGAGCCCCGCACCATGACTGACTTCAACAACCTGTCCCAGCACGACGACTACGACCATCTCCTCGCCGCCGTCGAGCACGGCCACCACGTCCCGGAGGCGTGGCTGGCCTACGCCCTGCAGTCGAGTGAGAAGCGGCAGGAGCAGGCCGAGGTCGCCGCCCGGGTCGCCGCCGACGTCAAGGCCGCCCGTGCTGCGCAGGACAAGCGCAACACCACCCGCATCGACAAGGCCCGTAAGGATCTGCCCCCGATGGTGGAGGAGTACCACGCGGCGCGTGACACGGCCACCGAGGAGTACGCGAAGGCCCGTGCCGCGGTGGAGGAGGCACGGCAGGCGTACCGCAACGCGCACGCGAAGTACGCGGCGGTGTTCACCTACCTGCGGGACATGTGGGATGGGCAGGAGCTGCCCAGGGACGAGGACGGCAACGTGACCGCTACGTTCTGTGTTCACCCGAATCACGGGAACAGTCCGATGGTGGACGGGGAGTTGGTGGTGGCTCCTAACCCGTTCCGCGTGTAGCAGCACGGCCCGTCGCCTGGCACCCCGTCACCGTCCCCCTGGTGGCGGGGTGTTGGTGTGTCTGACCTGTGCAGATCCCATTTCCCACTTCCCAAATAGATAGGTCCGGCCGGGAACTACCCGGGGGTGGGCACGCCCCGCACACCTTTGTCTGACCTCCACCGATTGTGTCCGATACTGCCCGCATGACCCCCACCGCGTTATGCCACCGCAACCCGAACCGAGCATTCTCCGACCCCGACAACGCCCCCGACTTCTCCATCCGCGCCGCCCTGAAACTCTGCGCCGCCTGCCCCGTCCGCACCCAGTGCGCCCGAGACGCCCTCCACGCCGGCGACAGTCTCGACGGACACACCACCGCCCCCGCCACCGGGGTGATCGCCGCGGGCATCATCTGCCGCGGCGACGCAGACACCGCCCACGCCCTCGCCCGGGCCGCCGGAGTCCCCACCCCTCCCCACTACCGGGAGAAAGCCCCACGCCCCCAACTCCCCGACGGCTGCAACCACTGCGGCCGCCCATTGCACAAGTGGACCCGCAACCCCGAGGAGATACCCGAGGGGCACGTCATGCACTACGCGAAGGGCTGGTGCGTGAAATGCCGGGGTGCCTACAAGCAGGCCCGTAACGCCACTGTGACGAAAGAAACCCCGAGTGGCCTGCGGAAACAGATCGACCGGAAACGGCACCACCCCGAAACCGCCGCCGCCCGAGCCCGCACCCTCGCCCGCGGTGAAGCAGCCCGCGCAGCCGCCGCCGAACAAGGCTACGACCTCAACACCCGCGAAGCACAAGCACTCCTCGGCCGGGACCCCCGCTCACTCACCGCCCTCGCCCAGGCCGGCCACCTCACCCGCGTCAAGGTCCCCGGGCAACGAAGGGGCTGGCTCTACAAGTCCTCCGAGATCCTGGCCCTGAAACCCCCACCCGCCCACGTCATCGCCGCTGAACGGGGTTATGACCTCACCGCACGGCAGGCCGCGGACCTCGCCGGTGTCGCCTTCTCCGTGTTCGCGGGGAAAGCACATGCCGGAGTGTTCGACAGGTACAGCCCGCCCGGTTCCCGCGCCTACTTCTACCGTTCCGACGAGGTGGCCGCGCACTTCAACGTGGACCCCACCCCACCCCGACCCACACCACCCCATACC
>JAAYAH010000270.1 GCA_012719445.1 Actinomycetales bacterium
CCCACGCCTACCCGCCGGCGAATGCCGAGCTGCAGGAGCGCATCGCCGGTGAGGGCCTGGTGGTCTCGCAGTTCTGGCCCGAGGCCGCACCGTCCAAGCAGTCCTTCCCGATGCGCAACGCAGTGATGAGCGGGTACGGCCGCGCCAGCGTCGTGATCGAGGCCGGGGAGACCAGCGGCGCGCGGATCCAGGCCCGGGTGGCGGTCGAGCACGGCCGCCCGGTGATCCTCACCAAGGCCGTGGCGACCGGGACCAGCTGGGGCGCGGCCATGACGGGGCGTCCCGGGGTGTGGATCGCGCACACCGCCGCGGAGGTCCTAGCCGCCGTACACGAGGTCCTGGACGTCGACCGGCAGGCCGAGGAGCTGCTGGCCTTACCCGGATGAGTCTGGACCCCGACCGCCGAGACACCCTCCGGCACAACATCCAGGCACGGGTGGGCGGGTTCTTCTGCAACACCCGCCGCGAAGCCGGCCTGACCTGCCAGGTGTGCACCGGCCCGGCGACCGCGTCGCTGTGCGGACGCTGTGCGACCCAGCGGCGCACCTACGGCGACCGGCTCGCCGACCGGGTGCTGACCCTGACCTACGTGCGCGGACGGATGCCCAGCAACCATCAGTCGGTCTACACCGTCTTCGCCTACAAGAACCTCACCCACCCGGTGGGTAAGTGCCTCACCGATCTCGGGCTGATGATCAAGGCCGCCACCGCGCTCCACGGCGACTGCATCGCCCGTGAGGCTGGCGGCCCGTGGACGGTGGTGACGTTCGTGCCCTCAGCGGCCCGCCCGGGACTCTCCCATCCGGTGTCCCAGTTCGTGCACTACGTCGCCGGCGCTTCCCGCCCCGAGACCGTCGTCCTGGACCTCGGTCCGTCAGCCGCCATCGCGGACCGCCAGGTGCTCCCCGACCGGTTCGCCGTCCCCGACCACGCACACGCAACGATCGTGGGACAGCATGTCCTCATCCTCGACGACACCTGGACCAGCGGCGCCAAGGCCCAGTCCGCGGCCCTCGCCGTCCGCGCCGCCGGTGCCGACCAGATCACCATCCTGTGCGTCGCGCGCTGGTGCCGCTACGACCTCGACGACCACCGAGCCCTGCTCGACACCTGCACCGAGCCCTACGATCCCGCCGTCTGTCCGGTCGGGAGCACCGCTTGTCGGATGTGAGGGGGATTCCATCGGCCTGTGTAGCAGCCAGAGGACACGCATGTGATCCACATCACAGTCGAGCGAAATGTAATCGAGCTGGCCTGCCCATATCACTCCCTGTTTGACGTACGTCACCCCTTGGAGTATCGGATTTCACGATAGAGCCGGTCCAAGGTCATCGGGCTGGTGCATACTCCGCGATCAGTGTCGCGTGGCTGGGCGCGACTGGGGCGGAGGGGATCATCACCGTGCAGTTGGTGGGGAGTCTTTGTGTCGGAGCGCTGGCGGTTGCCCTGAGCTGTGGCGGGGCCGGTGCTGGCGTCGCTGCGGCGGCCGGTGAGGAGCCGGCTGCGGGGCAGCCGGTCACGGCGCCAGAGCAGGCCGCGGCCAGTGGGACCCGGGTGGAGCTGCCCGAGCAGCGCACGGAGAACGCGACGGTGTTCGCCGAGCCGGA
>JAAYAH010000037.1 GCA_012719445.1 Actinomycetales bacterium
ATTGTGCTCACATCGACACGAAGGAAACCCAACGAGAGCTGTGTGCGGTTACTATCACCGGTGTACCGAAATCTGTCAAGAGTAGTTACCGGTACACGCGTCAGGCGAAACCGAAATGATTTCGCAGTCGCGGTGACGGCAAACCAATCACAGTCACGGGCATGGAGCCGCCGGCGGGCGTCGAGCGGATCGCTCACGTTCTGGCGTTCACCGGTGACAGCCGTCGGACAATCACCGTGCGGTCCACGCCAGCACGGGTGCGCTGCTGGAGGCAGGGGGGCACCGGCATCGGACACCCTTGGCGTGTGCACCTACCGCTGCGGCGTGCGTGGCGGGCCACGTCGGACACCGCGGATCTGTGGGTGGACCAGGTGCTGGTACTGCTGGCGCAGTGTCCCGAGTAGCCGTGTGTCCTGTGCGGGCGGAACGGTCCGGTCCTGCCCGAACGGGCACGGGTGCTGACCTGGGGCGCCGACCGGCTCGTTACCGATCGTGACCGCTCGGCTGACCACCGCGACGGACGCGCTGCGGCTCCTGGTGGTCCGCTCCGGCGTCCAGGGCGCTGGTGACCCTGCCACGGGGCAGCGTGATCTTCGGCAACCTGTTCACCTCGATCCTGCGGAAGGTCGGGATGTGACCTCACCGAGGACGGGACACACCGGAGGACGCGCCTCCCGTACAGCCGTGGGCTGACTCGTTGCGGTGGCCCCACCGATCTTGGTGGGGCCACCGCCGGGCGAGAGCAGGGTTGTAGCCTCTGCCTCCGCATAGGCGAGGTGGCTCGGGACCGTGGTTCCGGTGCGGACGGCGCACTGCTCCCCGGACCGACGGTCGTGGAGGCGGGTTTGTCGGTGCGATCAGGATTCCTGGTGCTCGGCGACGTCCAGGCATGGGACGGCGACGTACGGTTACGGATCGAGCCACGCCAGCGGCAGCTCGTCCTCGCGGCCCTGCTCTGGGACGTCGAGCGGGTGGTGCCGATCAGGGTCCTGACCCAACGGATCTGGGGTCACCCGGACTCCGACATCGCGCATACATCGCTGCGAGCGCACATCTCCCGCCTCCGCACGGTCCTGGACCAGAGCAGTTGGGGAGTCCCCGGTGGTGTCCTGGTCCACGACACGGACGGGTACCGGCTCCTGGTGCCGTCCGGCCGCGTCGACCTGCATCGCTTCCGTCAGCTGACCGGGCAGGCCCTCGACCTCCCGCAGGAGCCGGCGGTCGAGCGGGAACGGGCCCGGATCCTCACCACCGCGCTCCGCCTGTGGCGTGGCGAGATGCTGGCCGGGTTGGGTGGGACCTGGGTCGAGACGGTGCGTACCCGAATGCGGTGCGAGTTCGAGGAGGCCCGACTGGTCTGGGCGTGGAGCATGCTGCGTCTCGGTGACCCGGACCCCGTCCTGGCCGCTCTCGATCGTCCAGGCATCGACTGCACGGCCACGGAGTCACTGGCCAGGGCGCTGATGACGGCATTGGCGATGACCGGGCGGACCGAGGACGCCCTGGACTGCTACCACCGGCTGCGGTATCGGGTGCTCTCGGAGCTCGGAACCGAGCCCGGCCCGGAACTGGCCGACCTGTACACCGAGATCCGAGCGGGCCGGTTCACGGCGGACCGACACCCGGTCCCGGTGACCCGCCCGGCATCCGTGACCCCTCGGCGAGCGGGTGGACCCGGCTCGGTGACCGTCGCGTGCCCGGCGGGCAGGACGCCGGGACCGGATCGCGCCCTGCCGGGACCGGGACTTCCACCGCCTGCCCAGCTGCCCAACCCGGTCACGGCGTTCACCGGACGCCGCGACGAGCTCGCCGGGATGGACACGCTGTCGACGGAGCCCGACGAGACATCGATCATCCTGATCACGGGGACCGCAGGGGTGGGCAAGACCGCTCTCGCGGTGCACTGGGCCCACCGGATGCGGGAGCGCTTCCCCGACGGGCAGCTGTTCACCGACCTGAGGGGGTATGACCCCGAGCACCCGGCCGACCCGCGGTCCGTGCTGTCGGGGTTCCTGCGGGCCCTGGGACTGGACGGTGCCGAGATCCCCTCGGAACCCGAGGAGCGAGCGGCCCGGTACCGGAGTCTGATCCGTGGCAGACGGTTCCTCGTCGTCATCGACAACGCGCGAGACGTCGAGCAGGTGCGTCCGTTCCTGCCCGACTCACCGACCTGCACCGTTCTGGTGACCAGCCGGGACACCATGCCCGATCTCCTTACCGGGGACAGCGTCCGGCGGGTCCCGCTGGGACTCCTTCCCGCCGATGACGCCGAACGGCTGGTCACCGATCTCATCGGCCAGGACGCTGCCAGCGATCCGCGCGCCGTCCAGGTCGTCGTGCAGCGTTGCGCGCGACTGCCGCTCGCCCTGCGGATCGCCGCCGAGCGGGTCGCCGAGCTGGCGGGCTCCCGGATGGAGTCGTCGCTGGCCGCGTTGGCGGAGGAACTCGCGGACGAGGAATCCCGCCTGGACGTGCTCGGCGTCACCGGCGATCCGCGTTCCGCGCCGACCGCGGTGTTCTCCTGGTCCTGTCGTCACCTGGACGACGAGACCGCGCTGGTGTTCCGCATGCTGGGCCTGCACCCGGGACCCGACGTCTCCTCGCACGCGATGGCGGCGATGACCGGTAGGTCCGTGGAGGCCGCTCGTGCGTCCCTCGACCGGCTGACCCGGGTCACCCTCGCGGAGCCCACCGCTCCGGACCGTTACGGCATGCACGATCTGCTGCGCGACTACGCCCGCGGTCTCGCCGCCACGAACGACACCCCCGACCGTCGCAGCCAGGCCCTCACCCGGCTGCTCGACTACCAGTTCGCCGCCTGCGCCGTGGTCACCACCCTGCTCCCGGCGAAGACGACCCCGCCCCGGGTCCCGGCCCCGGCGGTCGACGTGCCCCTGCCGGCCCCCGGGGACGCCGCCGCGGCCAGGGCGTGGCTGGACGCCGAACGCCCCGGCCTGGTGCGCTCGATCGTGCACGCCGCCGAGCACGGGTTCCACCAGCACGCCGTCGCCCTCGCGGAGACCCTGTGGCTGTACCTCAACTACGGCAACCACCTCGACGAGGGATCCGCGGCCTCCGCCTCCGCCCTGCATGCCGCGCGGGCGGGTGGCGACCGCACCGGGGAGAGCATCGCCCTGATGAACATGGCCGGCGTCCTGTTCTCCAGGGGGCGGACGGCCGAGTCCGCCGATCACATGGACCGAGCCCTCGACGCGATCCGCGAGGGTGATGACCCGGAGACCGAGGCCCTGATCCTGATCAACCTCGGTGTCGTCGAGCGGTTCCTTGGGAAGCTGTCCGAGGCCGTGACCCACACGGGTGAGGCCCTGGACCTGTGGCGCTCCACCGGCAATCTCGTCGGCCAGGCCCACGCCCTCACCCAGCTCGGCTATCTCCTTCTGAACTCCGGCGATCGCCCGCGAGCCGAGGAGTACCTCCTCTCCGCCCTCGCTGTCGCGACCGAGTCCGGAGACCTGCGCTCGATCGGCGATGCCCACGAGGTCCTCGGCGAGGTGTTCGTTGCCGCGGACCGGCTGGAGCTGGCGGCGGAGCACTGCGAACGGGCACTGTCGTGCATGGAGGAGTCCGGGAGCCTCCTGGAGCAGCGGTCCCCGACCCTGGTCAGGCTCGGCGGTATCCGGCTCCGCCAGGGACTCCACGAGCAGGCCCAGGCCCACTTCGACGAGGCGCTGGCCGCTTTCGACGGCGTGACCAACCGGACCTACCTGGTCAGCGCCCTCAACGGGCTCGGTGAGGTCTACCGGGTCACAGGTGATCACCGGCAGGCTCTCGACCACTACGTCCGGGCGCTCGTCGTCGCCGAGGAGATCGAGAACGTCGCGGAACAGATCGTGGCCCATCAGGGCCTCGCCGCGGTGTATCGCGACACCGGGGACTCCGCCTCGGCCGACCGGCACGTCGCGCGGGCCCGCGAACTCGGCGACAGCATCGCGACAGCCGAGACCCCTCGTGCCGGCAGGTGACGGTCGGCGTGCCCACCCCGCCGAGTGAACTCAGACGGCAGGCCCGGACGTGCCGAGCCCGCCGTCTGCCGTTCGCCCTGTCCTGGTCCGTCGCTCGTGGAGGGGCAGGACGTCGCGGGTGCCTCCGAGGGGTCAGGACCCCGCGGGGCGGATCGTGCGTCTGCCGTCAGCGCTGCAGGGTGAGCAGCCCCGGCCGGTAGGGGAGGAGGCCGTAGTCGCCGCCTGAGCTGGGCGACCGCCCCTGGTAGAGCAGTTGCAGGTTGCACGGGTCGATGGTCATGGTCTGGTCGGCGTTGGTGCGGATCAGTTCACCGTGGCTGATGTCGTTGGTCCAGGTGGCGCCACTGTTGGCCTTACCGGCGAAGGGGTTGCTCTCGCTGGTGGCGTTCGGGGTCCAGGAACCGCTCAGGCTGGAGGAGGTGAAGGAGCGGAAGTAGCGCCCCTGGCTCCCGATCGCCTCGACGATCATGAGGTACTGGTTCTGACCGGCGACCTTGTACACCTGGACCGCCTCGAAGAGGTTGTTCGTGGTGTCGCTCATGACCACCGTCGACGACGAGCCGAAGCTGCCCGGGAAGTTCCCGATCGGCATGCTGGCCCGGTAGATCTTGCCGTTGTCACCGGCGAAGAACAGGTACATGTTCTGGCTGTCGCCGATGAGGGCCTGGTCGATGGGGCCGGTGCCGGAGTTGGAGATGCTCCCGGAGAACAGGGTCTGGGCACCCGACCATCCGTTGACGTTGCTGGGGTTGCTCGACGTCCGGTAGGAGAAGGCCGGACCACCCCACTGGTACGCGAGCACCCAGATGCTCTTCGGCGCGAAGTAGAACAGTGAGGGCGCGACGGCGGCGAACGGCATCCGGTTCTGGCTGGCCGAGGCCATGCCGGACCAACTGCTGAACAGCCCGAAGTTCATCGAACCCCAGGCCGATCCGGTGTCGTGGGTGGTGGCGTAGACGAGGTTCTGGCCGTTGTAGGGCGCGTGGGTGAAGTCCTTGAGCGAGACCCAGCCCGACGCCGGGTTCGCCAGCGAGCCCGTCGAGGTCCAGCGGTAGGTCGACGGAAGGGAGCAGCCACCCGAGGGGCTCGACGTCGTCGTGGTCGTCCGGGTGGTCGTGGTGCCGCCGCCGCTGGAGCCGGCCGGGTAGAGCTGCCAGGTCTGGTTGCGACCGGCGTAGTCGGTGTACTGGGTGATGTCACCGCCGTCGGCCGTGGAGGCGTTCATGACCTCCAGCGCCTTGCCGGAGTTGCGGTTGATGAACCGGACGGAGGAGTTGTCGTTGCCGGTGAGCCGCCACTGCTGGTTGGCGCCGTTGTGGTCGGTGTACTGGTTGACCGGTGCGCTGTTGGCGGTCGACCAGCCCCACACGTCGACGACCTTGCCGGAGTGTCGGTTCTTCAGCCGGTAGTACCCGTCGCCGGAGGACAGGAACTGGAACTGCTGGTTCGTCGCGTCGGTCCGGGTCCACTGCCGGAACTCCGCGCCGTCGGCGGTCGACCAGTTGTAGAGGTCCAGCGCCTTGCCGCTGTTAACGTTAACAATGACGTACCACGAATTCACGTCGATCGAGATCGCGGCCTGTGCCGGCGGACTGCCGACGAGGAGACCCCCGACCCCCAGGGCGAGGGCCACCCCGGCGGCCATCGCCCGACGGTGTCGTTGCCTTCTGCGTGTCGTGTCGTTCATGGAAAACCTCTCGACGGTTCCCTTCCGGGCATGTGGTGGACGGGGGGTGCGCCTGCCTGACGGGTGGCGCCTCAACTTTCCGTTGAAGCGCTTCCCTCTTTCAGTCTGCGGACGAGGTTAGCCAACGTCCTCCACAGTGAGAAGGGCTCCCGAAATCGAAATACTTTCGCATACCCACGTCATGCCCTGGGGGTATCGCTGACCGTGATGAATATTAAGCACTGGGTATCCGCAAATTGCGGGACTCACCCGGCAAGTTTCGCGACGAGGGTGGAGATCCTGCTCGGTCCACATGGTCGGGCGGTTCCACGCCCCACCGTGACCGACGGCCTCAGCCGCAGGCCACCCCGTTGAGCGAGAACCCGGTCGGCGAGGCGTTGCCCGCCGGCGGAGGCGCGACAATCACGGCATGCCCCGGACACCGGACGACGTGCACTGGGCCGACTACAACGCCGCACAGCAGGGGCGTGAGGTCCGCCCCCTGTGCCGCGAGGTGATGGAGCTGGCCGGTCCCGGCGCCGGGCGACAGGCGGTCGACCTGGGCTGCGGTCTCGGCCTGGAGACCCGCGCCCTGCTCCGGGCCGGCTGGCGGGTGCACGCCGTCGACGGCGAGCCGGGGACGGGGGACCGGGTGCTGACGACGACGCGGGGCTGCGACCGGAGCCGGCTCACCGTCGAGGTCCGGCGGTTCGCAGACCTGGCAGCCCTCCCTCCGGCGGACCTCGTGTACGCGGGCTACTCGCTGCCCTTCGCCGACCCCGGGGACTTCGGCCGGCTGTGGGCGGTGGTCCGGGGGAGCCTGCGCCCCGGCGGGTGGTTCGCCGCGAACCTGTTCGGCGACCGTGACGCCTGGGCCGGCACGATGCACGGGACCTTCCTCGCCCTGTCCGAGGTGAGGCAGCACCTCGACGGTCTGCAGATCGTGGAGCTGCACGAGGAGGACGGGCCAGGGTCCTCCTACCGCGGTCCCAAGCACTGGCACGCCTTCCACGTGATCGCCCGCCGTCCCGAGACTCCCTTCTCGGACACCAGCCCCTGAACCGGACCGGGATGACCGGAGCCGATCGCCGGTCGACGACGTCGATATCGGTACCGGCCGGTCGTGAGGTGGATCAGCCACTATCCGGATACCGTCGGTCACTGACACTGCGGAGAGTCCGTGGCGGATGAAAGGGAGACACATGGTCTTCAAGAAGATGTTGCGCTCGCTGGGCGTGGGCGGCCCCTCGGTGGACACCGTCCTCTCGACTCCCAACGTCCAGCCCGGCGGGACCCTCGCCGGTGAGGTCCGGATCACGGGTGGGGACCACGACGTCGACATCGAGTACATCGCGCTGAGCCTGGTGACCAAGGTCGAGATCGAGACCGACGACGCCGACTACGACGCCACCCAGGAGTTCCACAAGGGGCATGTGGCCGGGGCGTTCCGGATGGCGGCAGGCCAGCACACGGTCGTCCCCTTCCAGATCCCCGTCCCCTGGGAGATCCCGATCACTGAGTTCTACGGGCAGCACCTGCACGGCATGTCCATGGGGGTCCGGACCGAGCTGTCGGTGGCCAGGGCACTCGACAAGGGCGACCGTGACCCCGTCTCCGTCTCCCCGCTGCCCTCCCAGCTCCGGGTGCTCGAGGCGTTCGGACAGCTGGGCTTCCGGTTCAGGAGCGCGGACAACGAGCGCGGCCGGCTCCACGGCGTGGCGCAGCAGCTCCCGTTCTTCCAGGAGATCGAGTTCGCGCCGCCCATGCAGTACGCGAACCGGATCAAGGAGGTCGAGCTGACCTTCGTCGCCGACCCCCAGGGGCTGAACATCGTCCTGGAGGCCGACAACCGGGGCGGGTTCTTCACCCCGTCGCGGGACACCTACGGCCGGTGGTACGTCAGCCACCAGGACGCCATGCAGCGTGACTGGGCAGCCGAGATCAACAACTGGCTGATGTCCCGCCGCTGACCGCGAAACCCGCCATACCCGCAGTGCCCGCGATGTCAGCACCGCCCGCCATACCCGCAGTGCCTGTTGTGCCTGTCGCGCCCCGGTCGGACGTCGTCGATGCCCGGCCGGGTGCGCGGCCAGGGCGACGGCTGCCGGGAACGAATCCGGGCAGCCGAGCATTCACACTGGTAGCTGCGTGGTCATGGCAGCTCGCCACACCGAGATCAGCGCTACCATGCCGCAATCGTTCGTCAGATCGTCCCGGAGGGACCGATGGAGAGCCGTAATCCCGTCTTCAACCGCAGCCCGGAGTTCAAACGTGGCGGTTACGCCACGTTCGACACCCGGACGCCGAGTTCGGCCGACCTTCAGGACATGTACTCCGCGCCGTCCGCGACACCGCTGCAGACCGGACGGATGACCATCGACGACGTCGTGACCAGGACCGCGATGGTCTTCGGCCTGCTCGTCGTCTCGGCCGCGGCGACCTTCACCCTGGTGGACTTCCTCAACCCGGTGATCCTCTTCGGGTCGGCCATCGTCGGCTTCGTGCTGGCCATGGTCGTGTCGTTCAGCAAGAAGATCAGGCCGGGTCTCATCCTCACCTATGCCGTGGTTGAGGGCGTCTTCGTCGGCGGGCTGAGCAAGTACTACGAGACCGCCTTCGAGGGCATCGTCGCCCAGGCCGTCCTCGGAACCCTCGCCGCCTTCTCGGCGATGCTGGTCCTCTACAAGGTGGGGGCCGTCCGGGCGACGCCGCGGTTCACCCGGATCCTGATGATCTCCCTGGTCGGCTACCTGGTCTTCAGCCTGGTGCACGTGCTCGGCGTCGTGTTCGGCGCCTGGGACAGCATCTACTGGGGCAGCGACGGTCCCAACGCCCTCGGCATCCTGGTGAGCGCCTTCGGCGTCATCCTCGCGTCGCTGTTCCTCGTGCTCGACTTCGACTTCGTCGAGCGGGGGATCCGCAACGGGGTCCCGCAGCAGGTCGCCTGGATGGCGGCCTTCGGGCTGGTCGTCACCCTGGTCTGGCTGTACCTGGAGATCCTGCGGCTGCTGGCCATCCTTCGCGGCAGCGACTGACCCCGAGCCGGCCGGCCGCGGTGGCCGGCCGTACCTCCCGGCCGTTCCTTCCGATCCTTCCCTCCCCGAGGGGGCACCCGGTACCGCGGGTGCCCCCTCGGGCGTTCCTCGTCCGGTCGCCGGGTCGGTGACCCCTGTGTGACCATGACCGGGTGTCGAGCCCACACCCGGAGGACCCGCCCCCCGGCGGACTCGTGCCGTGGCACCCTCCGCGCGCGGAACTGGAACTGCTGGAGCTCCTCGCCGTCGGTGCCGTCGAGGACCCGCCGCGCCCGATCCTGGTGCCCGCCGCGCTGGTCGAGGAGGCCGTGCGCACCGGCGGGGTGCTCGTCGAGGACGTCGAGGGGACGCCGGTCGTCGCCCTGACCGATGTGACCCCGGTCCTCGACGGCCTCCCGCCGTCCGGTCAGGACCCGGTGCCCGTCCGGGCCACCACCGGCTTCCTCCGCCCGTTCGCCGACGGCCCGCTGCGCAGGCACCGCCGCACCCCGGCCGAGGTCCGGGCGGAGCTGGCGGCCGGTGGGGAACGGCCGGTGGTCGCCGTCCCGGTGTCCGCCGCGCTGTCGAGGGTCGCCGTCGCCCGTGCCGCCGAGCGGGCCGCGGCCGGGGCGGCCCTGTTGTGGCTGGTCCTCGTCGGCGAGGGCCGGCGGGGCGACCTCGCCCCCGAGCCGCTGCTGCGCGCCGTCCGGGCCGGGGCAGCAGAGGTCGCGGGAGCTCAGGTCGCCGGGGGCCGGGTCGCCGGTGCCGACGGGGCGGGCCACGGGATCGTCGTCCCGGTCGCCGTACCCGCCCTGGCCGATCCCGCGGCCGACGCAGCGCTGGTGGAGGCGGTTGCCACGGCGTACGGAGCGGGGGAGGTGCTGGCGGTGCCCCCCGGGGACGCCGACCGGTTGCACCGGGCCTCGCGCCGGGAGCTCAGCCGGGCCCTCCCGCCGCCGTCCACCCGGGGGGTCACCGTGTTCTTCACCGGGCTCTCCGGCTCCGGCAAGTCCACCCTGGCGCGAGGGCTCGCCGACCGCCTCCTCGACGACGGCAGGCGGAGGGTCTCGGTCCTGGACGGCGACGGCGTGCGCCGGTTGCTGTCAGCAGGCCTGGGGTTCGGCCGGGCCGACCGGGACCTCAACATCCGCAGGATCGGCTTCGTCGCGGCGGAGATCACCCGCCACGGGGGGATCGTCGTCTGCGCCCCGATCGCCCCGTTCGCCGCCGTCCGCGCCGAGGTCAGGGCGCTGGTGGAGGAGGTGGGGGACTTCGTCCTCGTCCACGTGTCCACCCCGCTCGCCGAGTGCGAGCGGCGGGACCGGAAGGGTCTCTACGCGAGGGCGAGGCAGGGGATCATCCCGGAGTTCACCGGGATCTCCTCCCCGTACGAGGAGCCCTCGGACGCGGATCTGAGGATCGACACGTCGACGATCTCTGTCGACGAGGGGGTCGACCGGGTCTTGGCGCTGCTGGAGCGGGGCGGTCACCTGCCGCCGGACCGGCCGGACGAGTGATCGGAGCCGCAGTGGGGGCGGCGGATCAGAGCTTCGGGTATGCGGCACGATGTTACTTGTCGTACGGGCTATCACACTCTGTGTGATAGCCCGGAGGCGTTCCCGCCGGGCGGACCACTCCGGCGCGACGGATCGCCCCGTCCCTCACCGAGGAGAGCCCCGATGACCGAGCCGGCTATGGTCAGTTCCCCGCTGCCCTACGAGAAGCTCGAGGCCAACGTCGCCTCCGGCCACGTCGACACCGTGCTCGTGGTGTTCGCCGACCTGCAGGGCCGCCTGCAGGGCAAGCGGGTGCACGCCCAGCACTTCCTCGGCCGGGTCCGGGAGTTCGGTCTCGACGTGCCGAGCGAGTTGCTGGCCGTCGACGTCGACAACCGGCCGATCGGGGGCTTCGGTGACTCCCACGGCGGCGCGGCCTTCGGTGACGTCCTGCTCCGCCCCGACCTGTCGACGCTGCGGGCCGTCCCCTGGCAACCCGCCTGCGCGATGGTTCAGTGCGACGTCCGGTGGCCCGACGGTCGGCCGGTCGAGCAGTCGCCCCGGCAGATGCTGCGCCGGCAGGTCGAGACGGCGAGGGCCTGCGGATTCACCGCCATCGCCGGGACCAAGCTGCAGTTCACGGTGTTCGAGGAGACCTACGCGAGGGCGGCGGAGGTCCGTCACCGCGGCCTCATGCCGTCCACCCGGCACGTCCCGGCCGCCTCCGTGCTGGCGACCCACCGGATCGAGCCCATGCTGCGGGACCTGCGCAACGCCATGGTCGGCGCGGGGGTGGAGATCGAGGCCCTGGAGGGTCACCACGCACCGGGACAGTACGAGATCACCTTCCGGGTCACCGACGTCCTGACCATGGCCGACCAGCACGCCGTCTTCAAGGCGGCGGCCAAGGAGATCGCCTTCCGGCACGAGGCGTCGGTGACCTTCATGGCCAAGCACGGCGAGGCCCCGGGCAACGCCGGTCATCTCCACCTCAGCCTGCGCGGCCCCGGCGGCGGGCTGGTGTTCGCCCCGCAGGATCCGCTGGGCGTCGACGTGGTGGACCTCAGGACGGATGTCTTCCGGCACGTCGTCGCCGGCGTGCTGGAGACCCTGCCGGACTTCACCCTGCTCTACGCGCCCTACGTCAACTCCTACAAGCGCCTGGGGGAGAGTTCGTCGGCCTCCACCGCCGTGACCTGGGGCGAGGACAACCGGACCTGTACGGTTCGGGTGCTCGGCAGGGGACCGTCCCTGCGGCTGGAGAACAGGGTCCCCGGCGCGGACGCCAATCCCTACCTCGCCCTCGCCGCCATGCTCGCGGGCGGTCTGCACGGCATCGGGAGCTGCCTCCCGCTGCGGGCTCCGTTCATCGGGAACGCCGCGGAGTCCGACCACCCCCGGATCCCCGCCTCCCTGGCCGCGGCGAGGGACGCGTTCGCCACGTCCGTCGTCGCAGGCGAGGTCTTCGACAAGGAGGTCGTCGCCCACTACGTCCGGGCCGCGGACGCCGAGCTGGCGGCGTTCGCGGGGGCGGTCACCGACTGGGAGCTCACCAGGGGCTTCGAGCGGCTGTGACCGGGGCGCGAGCCCCTGACCGGCGACCACGGCGCGAGCCCGCGGTCGGCGACAATGGCGGGATGGACCCGGTGTGGCACGACGACGTCGAGAGGGAGCTGGGGCGGGTCGCCGACCGGTTGCGGGTGATCGGCCCGCGGATGGAGGGGCGCGGCACCGGGCCGCACGGGGCGGGCGATCCGGGCCGGGAGGCCGGCGCGGTGCTGGAGTCCGCGCGGGCCGCGGTCCAGCGGCTCGCGGACCTCGCGGCGGACACCGAGGGACTGCCCCGACGGACCGTCGAGCGCCTGCCAGGGCACGCTCTCGCCGATCAGGTGCTCGTCCTCGGCCACGACCTGCTCGCCGCAGCGCCGGCCGACGAACGCGGCCGGGAGCCGCTCGAGGCCGGGCACGCCCTGCTCGTGGACCTGCGGAGGTCACTGTGAGCAGGGCGCTCGCCCGGCGTGCCCTCAGCGGACGGTTCGACCGAGCACGTCGGACTTGTGTTCCGTGACCCAGGTGTCCAGCTTGTCCTTCGCGATGGCCTGCCACAGCTCGGCGTCCGCCACCCGGTCGAGCACCACGATGGACTGCTTGCCGTCGGGACTCCTGCCGGTGCCCTTGACCGGAGCGGTGAGGAACACGACGTCCGAGGAGCGCAGGCTGCGGGCGGAGAAGGCCAGCCCGCGGATCTCGCCGAAGGTGAACCCGCTGTCGGTGGCGACGGACTTCGTCAGCGCGTCCAGCGACTCGGTGAGCTTGCTCGGGCTCGTCAGCGTTCCCGTGGAGATCATCTTGGTGAACACGGCTCGGATCCAGTTCTGCTGACGCTTCACCCGGTCGAAGTCGCCGCCGGGGAGGTTGTGCCGCTGCCGGACGTAGCGCAGCGCCGTCTCCCCGTCCATCTGGTGCGTACCCGCCGTGAAGGAGCTGCCCTTGTAGCCGGTGGTCTGCGGCACGGTGATCGTCACCCCGCCCAGCGCGTCGGTGATCCTGGTGAAGCCCTCGAAGTCGGCGATGACCACGTGGTCGATGCGGACGTCGGTCAGCTGCTCGACCGTCTTGACCATGAGCGTCGGACCGCCGAAGGAGAACGCCGCGTTGATCTTGTTGTTGCCGTGGCCGGGGATGTCGACCCAGCTGTCCCTGGGGATCGAGATGACGTAGCCGGCGTCCTTGTCGGCCGTGAGGTGCGCGATCATGATCGCGTCGGTGCGCTGTGCCCCGGCCTGCCACTGGTTCGGGTCACCGGCGGAGATCCGCGAGTCCGAGCCGAGCAGGAGGACGTTGACGGCGCCGCCGCTGGCCGGCGCGGGTCGCTCGGCCTCCGGGATCGCCGCGAAGGGGTCGCCGAAGCGCTCGATGTTCGCGTCGAGGCGATGGGAGAGGGCTCGCAGCCACAGTGCGCCGGTGAGGGCGACCGTCAGCAGCAGCGCGACGATGACCCCGAGGACGAAGAGAGCCCTGCGGCTCCGGCTCCAGGTGCGCCACCGCGCCCGGAACCCGTGGTCAGCCTTCCGCCGGGAGTGCTTCCGCCTGCTCTCGACCGGGCGCTCGACCGCCGGCATCGGCGCCGGGAACGGGGCGTCGACCTCCGGGTCCTTGATCATGGGCGCGACATCACGCGCGATATCCGGCACGTTCGACAGCCTTCCCGGTCGTGGTGGTCCGTCGGAGTGAGGCGGCCGGGACACGGCGGGACCCGACCGACCAGGCGGGCTCAACCATCACTATTCGTGAACCTGATCCCTACCCATGGTAATGGTTATTGGTCTTTCCTCGGCGTCATCGCGGCCCCCGAGGGCATCATGACACCCCTCCGGGGGAGTGACCTCCGGGATCGTGGATCTCCGGTCACTCCGTGGCGGCGAGCCGCCGGACCTCCACCGGGCTCGCCGCGGTCCAGGTCGTCCCCGGCTCCGGGCGGACGCCGCAGGAGGTCCGTCGTTCCGGGACGACGGCGGTCACCACGTCGACCCACCACTCGGTCTGCCCGCCACCGGCCCAGACCGTCCGGATCGCGCCCGAGGGCAGGGGGTGGGCGGCTCGGGGGGTGAAGGCGTCCAGGCCGGGCTCGTCGAGGTGACGTCTCAGCGCGGCCTCGGCCGCCTGCTGCCACGGTGCGAGGTGGCTGCGGCCGCGGAGCAGTCGGGGGACGACCTCGGACCTGGCCCTGGCACGGAGGAGGTCGGGCACGTGGCCTGCGGCGACCCTCCCGTACACGGTGCCCTCCGGCAGGGCCACGAGGACTCCGGCGAACCGGTGCCCGCCGGTGTGGGAGATCTCCCACACGCCGTCGGACGATGCCGCGGACAGCGCGGCGGCGAGCGGACGTCCCCACCGGGCGCAGCAGGCATCCCTCACCCCGTGGGTGCACACGGCCCACGACGGCCCGGCGTCCCGCCAGCCCCGCGGGATCCTCTCGCCCCCCGCGAGCTCCGCCCAGTCCAGCCCGGCCAGGTCGTGGATGTCCGTGAGCCCCAGCGTCGCCGTCCAGCCGCCAGGGCCCATCCGGGCGACGACGACCCGTGGCTGGGTGACCGACCGGTCGGTCGGCCTGGCGCGGTGGCGGCGGGCGAGCACCACCCGGACTCCCGCCGCCTCTGCGGCCTCGCGCACGGCGACGCCGAGCCCGTCCGGCCACGACGCGCCGGCGACGGCGTCCCTGGCCCAGGGACCGGGATGCTCGACGAGCACCCACGCCGGTGCGTGCGGAGCGGTTCCGGGCAGGGGCTCGGCGAGGGCGGACAGCGAGCACGGCACGAGCTCGGACGCCGCGCCCGAGCCGAGGTCGTGCGGCTCGGACAGCGGGTCGCCGTCTCCGATGGGCTGGCGTCGTACCACGCCACCAGTCCACCACGGGCTGGTCCGAATTGTCCCTGTGAGACCCCCGGGATCGTCGCCGTGAGACCCCGGCGCGTCGGTGTTGCGGCTGCCGACCCCGGCGTGACGGCGGGACTAGGGTCGTGCGTGTTGAGGTCATCACCGAGCGTGTCGGTGGTGGGGGGACAGGCACGCGCTCGTCGCCGAACGGGCAGCGGGCGTGCCCTGGAACAGGGGGGTCGCGTGATGGGGTACGTCGCAGGAGTCACCCGCTGTCTCGGGTCGGCAGCCGTCGCCGTGGTGCTGGCGGGAGCCCCGGTGGCCCTGGCGGCACCGGCCCAGGCCGCGGTGGAGCGGGGCGGGGTCACGGTGACGGGCGGGTGCACGGGAACGGCCACCTCGACGGACCGGGACGCGAAGCCGCTGGGGTCCCTCGACACCGCCGCCGGTGTCGGGGCGAGCCGGAGCGCGCCGTTCCTCGTCGACCGCTCCGGGACGGTCAACTACCGCGCCGGCAGCCCCTCCGCCATCACCGACAACACCTGGTCGGTGAAGATCGCCGGAATCACCGTCGACTCCGGGGCCGCGGCCAACGCCACCCGCAGGACGTCGAAGGAGGAGACCGTCGACCTCGCGGACTACCTGCCCGTCTCCCTGACCGGGACGGTGCTGGTGGAGGCTTCCGTCACCGGGCAGGGCGGCTCCTGCACCGGAGAGACCTGGATCAAGCTCACCGGGAACCCGTTCACCAGCGCCAACGGGCTCGGCGGGACGCTCCTGCTGGTGGCCGGTCTCGCCGGTGCGGTGCCGGCAAGACCTCGCCTGGTGCCGGCACCCGCGGGGTCAGCGGGGGTCCCGCGCCGGAGGCGGCGGCCGTTCCTGGGGTTGGTGGCCGGTCTGCTCGTCGGGCTCGGGGCCTCGCTGCTGCTCACCAGCGCGAGCATCGTCCCGCTCGGTGTGCTCTGGGTCGCCCTCGTCGTCGTGATCGGACTGCTCCTCGGTGTCACGTTCGGCGTTCTCGGACCGGTGAAGGGCGTCGCCGGAGGAGCGGGAACCGGTTCCGCGGCGCCGTCCGGCGCGGGAACGGATCCGGCGTGAGGCAAACCGGTTTCGTTCGACGTCTCGTGATCCCTGGGGAATCGTTCGCGAACGTGACGGTGAATCCATGATCCTCGGCCCGAACTCCGCCGTGATACGGCGGTGTCCCTGAAGGGAATACCTGCTGAATCCGGTCGGTCCTGTTACCCGGAGTCACTCCCGGCGACGGGTCGTCATTCTCCGGATCGGTAACCAGTACCGGGTGAACCGTTGCATGCCGTGACGGAAGCCCTGGGCAGTCGTGGGTCAGAATGGACAGGCCCGGCGGCGTCCGCAGCGGTCACCCCGTCGGAGAGGGATGCCAGGTCACCGAAGGTGACCTCCTGCGTGTCCCCGGCTGCGACCAGTGATGTTGCCGGTTGTGACGGTGCCGGCCCGGGGACGGCGGTGAGAGTCGACCCCGTCCAGGCGTTGACACGTTCTTTGGTCGACCGTAATATCCGCTGCACCTGAATCGGTTAAGCGTCGCATGCCGGGATGTGCGTGAGGTTCAGGCGCCGGCGGTCGGTCCACAATCGGATTGGTGAGGCATCGGTCACGGTTCGTCAACCGTGCCGACCGTCCACCTCTCCTCGGTGGGTGGGTGGGGGACGTGGCTGTCGGCACCACTGTCCTGTCGTTCCTGCGCGCACTCGGCGGTCTGGTTCGGGGACCCGCCGGGAGGACCCATTGAGAGGAATCATGAGAGCACGATTCATCGGCGCGACGGTTGTCGCCCTGCTCGCCTCGGCGTTCGTCGCGGCCTCGCCGGCCCAGGCGGCGGCGGGGATCCGCGTCAGCGGTACGAACATCGTCGAGGCGAACGGCAGCAACTTCATCATGCGTGGCACCAGCCACGCCCACACCTGGTACCCGAGTCAGACCAGCTCGTTCGCCAACATCAAGGCCGCGGGCGCGAACACGGTGCGGGTCGTGCTCAGCGGCGGCCGGTGGACGGCGAACGGTGTCAGCGACGTGGCCAACGTCGTGTCGCTGTGCAAGCAGAACCGACTGATCTGTGTGCTGGAGAACCACGACACCACGGGCTACGGCGAGCAGTCCGGCGCCTACACCATGACCCAGGCGGTGCAGTACTGGAACAGCGTCAAGAGCGCGCTGGTCGGCCAGGAGAACTACGTCATCATCAACATCGGCAACGAGCCGTTCGGCAACGGCTCGGCGTCCAACGACTGGCCGACCGAGACCGCCAACGCGATCCGGGCGATGCGTTCCAACGGGTTCGAGCACGCGCTGATGGTTGACGCACCGAACTGGGGCCAGGACTGGCAGTTCATCATGCGGGACAACGCCCAGACGGTGGCGGCGGCCGACTCGCAGAAGAACACGATCTTCTCCATCCACATGTACGGGGTGTTCGACACCGCGTCCGAGGTGACCTCCTACGTGTCGGCGTTCCGGACCATGGGCCTGCCGCTGGTGATCGGCGAGTTCGGGCACAACCACTCGGACGGCAACCCGGACGAGGTCACGATCATGCAGCAGTCGATCGGATGGCTGGGCTGGTCGTGGAGCGGCAACGGCGGCGAGGTGGAGTACCTGGACCAGGTCACCAACTTCGACCCCAACCAGATGACCTCGTGGGGCACGCAGCTCTTCTCCCAGATCCGGGCCTCGGCGCGTGAGGCCAGCATCTACAGCGGCCAGACCCAGACCACCACGCGGACCACGACCACCACGACGACCCGGACGACTCCGCCGACCACCACGACGACCACGACCCGGACGACTCCGCCGACCACCACGACCCGGACGACTCCGACGACGACCACGTCGCAGGGGTCGGGCGGGTGCACCGCGGCCTACTCGGTGCAGAGCCAGTGGCCGGGCGGGTTCGTGGCCAACGTCAACGTCACCGCGGGCAGCTCGGCGATCAACGGCTGGCGCGTCACCATGACCCTGCCCAGCGGGGCCGCCGTCAACAACATGTGGAACGGCGTCAACTCCGGCACCAGCGGCACCGTGACCGTGACCAACCAGAGCTACAACGGTCGCCTCGGCGCCGGGCAGACCACCAACTTCGGCTTCGTCGGCACCGGCACCGGAGCCGGAGCCACGGTCTCCTGCACCGCCGGCTGATCGAGTTCCGGTCGACGGCGCCGTCCGGCTGATCCACCGGGTCGGTCCCGGCACCGACCCACATCGGTGAGGGGCCCCGCGCGACGCGCGGGGCCCCTCACCGATGCTCGGGTCGTCCGCTCCGGCGGCTCGTTCGCTCCGGCGGAGCGTTCGCGGCAGCTCGTCGTCCTCAGGCGTCGGTCACCCGGGCGCTGGTGCCGACGGGACAGCTGACACCGGTCCCGTGGTCGGGGCAGTACCCCTGCGGCACCGTGTACAGGTACTGCTGGTGGTACTCCTCGGCGTAGTGGAACGGGCCTGCCTCGGTCGCGGGTCTCCCCTCGGTGGTGATCGGGCCGAGGCCGGCGGCGAGGAGCGCGCTCCGGTAGGCCTCGCGGGTCTCCTCGTAGGCGAGGGACTGCTCCCGGGTGGTCCAGTGCACGACCGAGCGGTACTGCGTGCCGACGTCGTTGCCCTGCCGGTTGCCCTGGGTGGGGTCGTGGGACTCCCAGAACACCCGCAGCAGCTCCCGCTCCGGCAGTCGCTCGGGGTCGTAGCCGACGAGCACGGTCTCGGCATGGCCGGTCAGCCCGGTGCACACCTCCTCGTACGTGGGATCGACCGTGGTCCCGCCCTGGTAGCCGACGGCCGTCGCCACCACGCCGGGAAGCTGCCAGAACGTCTTCTCCGCGCCCCAGAAGCAGCCCATCCCCAGATAGATCACCGAGGTGCCGTCGGGCCACGGGCCGCGCAGCGGCGAGCCGAGGACAGGGTGGATCGCGGGTGTCCCACGGGGGATCCGGCTCGATCGGAACGACATGCTGGCTCCTTCCGGGACGGCGGTCCGGGGATCGCGCGGGTGGATGCCGATCACGGCTGGGCGCCGATCACGGGTCCGGGTGCCGATCACGAGGACGGGTGCCGATCACGGGTCCGGGGTCTGTGCCGGTCGTCGGACACAACGCTGCTGAGGGCAGCCTTACTCCCGGTGCGCCCGACTCGTCCCGCCCGGCCCGCGTCCACTGGGATGACGGGACCTCGGCGTGAGGGTGGCCCGGCGGGGTGACGCGTAGCGTGTCGGGCCGTGGACGAGCACACTCCCCCCGCCCCGGACCCTTCGGTACGCCGGGATCCCGAGCCCTCGCCGGGGCCGTCCCGTCGACGTGGGCGGCACGCCGGGTCGGGCACCCGGAGCACGGGCTGGGACGGTCGCGGCTTCGCCACCAGGGCGATCCACGTCGGCTCCGAGCCGGACCCGGCGACCGGCGCGGTGGTCACCCCCGTGTACCAGGTGAGCACCTTCAAGCAGGACGGCGTGGGCGAGCCCCGCCGGGGTCTCGGCACCGGGTACGAGTACTCCAGGACCGCCAACCCCACCCGGACCGCGCTCGAGGACTGCCTCGCCGCGCTGGAGTCCCCCCGGGCCGGAGGGATCGGTTCCGTCGGGGCAAGGGCCTTCGCGTTCGCCTCCGGACTGGCGGCCGAGGACTGTCTGCTGCGGGCGTCGCTGGCGCCGGGGGACCACGTCGTGCTGCCGGAGGACGTCTACGGCGGCACGCACCGGCTGGTCAGCAGGGTCTGCGCGAGCTGGGGCGTCGCCCACTCGGCGGTGGCGGCCGAGTGCGACGCCGTGCGTGAGGCGGTCGTCGCCGGGCTCACCCGCCTCGTCTGGGTGGAGACGCCGTCCAACCCGCTGCTCTCGGTCGCCGACATCGTCGCCCTCGCCGAGGTCGCCCACGAGGCGGGCGCGCTGCTCGTCGTCGACAACACCTTCGCGACCCCCTACCTCCAGCGGCCGCTCGCCCTCGGCGCCGACGTCGTCGTGCACTCGACGACGAAGTACTGCGGTGGGCACTCCGACGTCGTCGGTGGGGCGGTCGTGGTCAAGGACGGGGTCGGTGTGCCATGGCTCGACGGCGTCGCCGGATGCTCGGCCGACCTGACGGAGCGGGTGGGTTTCGTGCAGAACGCCGCAGGGGCGGTCGCAGGCCCGCTCGACGCCTGGCTGGTGTCTCGCGGACTCAAGACGCTCGAGGTCCGGATGGAGCGGCACTGCGACAACGCCGAGCGGATCGCGGAGTTCCTGGCCGAGCATCCCCGGGTCGTCCAGGTGTACTACCCGGGGATGCCGGACCATCCGGGGCACGAGGTGGCGACGCGGCAGATGCGGCGGTTCGGCGGCATGGTCAGCTTCCGGGTCGAGGGGGGAGAGGAGGTCGCGCTCGCGGTGTGCAAGGCCACGGAGATCTTCGCCCTCGGTGAGTCCCTGGGCGGGGTGGAGTCCCTCATCGAGCATCCCGGCCGGATGACCCACGCCTCGGTGGCCGGTTCGCCCCTCGCGGTTCCCGACGATCTCATCCGGCTCTCCGTCGGCATCGAGGACGTGGAGGACCTGCTCGCCGATCTGGACCGTGCCCTGTCCTGACCCTGCCGCTGCTTCCCCTCGCCGACCGGTGGCTAAGTGGGCTCAAATCCATGAAATGAGCCCGTTTCGCCACCGGTCGGCGGTGCGCAGAGGGTGCGGACGGCGCGCCGTGCGCGGGTGGGGTGGGTCAGGTGGCGGTGCAGGTGACGGTGGTTCCGGCTCCGGTGCCGTTGCCGACGAAGCCGAAGTTGGTGGTCTGTCCGGCGCCGAGGCGGCCGTTGTAGGCGGCGTTGGTGACGGTGACGGTTCCGCTGGTGCCGGAGTTGGCGCCGTTCCACAGGTTTCCGATGGAGGCGCCGCTGGGCAGGGTCATGGTGACCCGCCAGCCGTTGATCGCGGAGCTGCCCGCGGTGACGTTGACGTTGGCCACGAACCCGCCCGGCCACTGACTCTGCACCGAGTAGGCCGCGGTGCACCCGCCAGACCCCTGCGACGTGGTCGTCGTGGTGGTCGGCGGAGTCGTCCGGGTCGTGGTGGTCGTGGTGGGGGTCGTCGGCCGCGTGGTCGTCGTGGTGGTGGTCGGTGTGGTCCGTGTCGTGGTGGTCGTCGTGGTGGTCGTGGTCCGCGTGGTGGTGGTGTCCAGACCGAAAAAGGCGAGAGTGTAGGCGGCCATCCCGCTGGACAGGATGTTGTGCGGGCCGCCGGAGATGCTGATCCCCTCGACCGGGGCCTGGGTGCCGTTACTGCCGTACCGGGTGCGGGTCCACGACGCCTGGGGGGAGTCGGTGGAGGCTGGCGTCTGGCTCACGCCGTTGAGGTTCGTCCACTGCTTGATCTCTTCGGCGAAGTTCGGGTAGCGGAGCGTGTCGTCCGCGGTGCCGTGCCAGAGCTGCATCCTCGGGTAACGACCGGTGTAACCCGGGTAGGCGGCGCGGGCCAGGTCACCCCACTGCTGGGCGGTCTTGGTGGTCTGGCCGTTCGCGCACTCGCTGTTCCAGGTGGACCCACCCGTGGTGGCGAAGCAGCCGAACGGAACCCCGGCGAAGGCCGCGCCTGCGGTGAAGACATCGGGGTAGTCCCCGAGCAGGACGTTCGTCATCATCGCGCCGGAGGACGCTCCCATGGCGAACACCCGAGTCGGATCGGCGTTGTACCGCTGCTTGACGTAGCTGACCATGGATGCGATCCCGACCGGGTCGCTCCCGCCGTTCCGGGTCAGCGCCTGTGAGCTGTAGACGTCGAAGCACTGACCGCTCCGGGTCGCCTCCGGGAAGACCACGATGTAGCCGTACCGGTCGGCCGCGGTGACGAACTCCCTGGCCATCCCCGAGTACATGGCCTGCGCGGTGCCGGTGCAGTAGTGGATCGACACGAGGATCCCCGGCCGGGCAGCGACCGTGTCGGGGACGTACACGTACATCCGGAGGTTGCTCGGGTTGGTGCCGAAGTTCGTCACCTGCTGGAGCGAGGCGGCCGACGCCGGTCCGGCCAGCCACACGCCGGTGGCGGCCAGGGCTGCCACCGTGCACCCGGCGATCCTGCCCAGGGCGCTCGTCCACGTTCTCATCGATTCTCCTCGTCGTTCGATGGCCGCTCGTCCGGGACGTCTGCCGCATCCTCGACGTGCCGTGCGTGTGGGCAGGGCGCGCTCGTGATCGCGAGAGGCCGGAGGGAGGGCTGGGGAAGATGGTGGCGCGGAACGAGCGGGGCGAGCTCGTTCCGCGCCACCCAGGTGGAGCCGACTCGTCGTCGGCGGGTCGCCGCAGGTCTCACCCGCGACGCTCGGCCGGTTGTCCTCGGCCGGGTAGACGTCGGCTCCCACGACGTCCGGCGTCCCTGTACCGGTGGGGCGGCGTACGGGACGTCAGGCTGTTGCCCGCTCGGAGCGTAGGCTTGTTCCGGAAGTTTCGTCAAGATACGAAGGCATTCGTTTCAGGGGGATTCGACACAGAGATCGGCAGAGTCCCTGGACAACACGGGTCTGTCGATCTCCTCTCCTCCCGGTGGCGTGGCTCTCGCGCGAGAGGAGAGCCTGATCGGCTCTCGCCGAGAGGGGTGTGATCGAAATATCCTGGAAGCCCTTTCGGTGCCTTTTCCGTGGCCGGGGCAGATCCCCGCGGCGTGATCGCGACGTCCCGTGGTTCCGAGGGGCCGTCCACGACGAGCAGCCGTCCGATCACCCGAAGCGCCCTACACTGCTCCGGTGCCCGCGCCGCCCGGACCTGACACCGCTCCCGACCCAGGTCCGGACCCAGGGCCGGGCCCAGGTCCGGACCCAGGATCGAGCCCAGGTCCCGATGCCGGTCCGGGTCCAGTTCGCGCCGCTGCTTCCGCCCCAGCCCCCGACCCAGAACCCGACGCCGGCCCGGACGCCGGTCCCGGGTCCGGCTCCGATCGCGGCTCCGACCGGGGCATGACCAGGAACCGGCCGCGCCGTCCGCTCACCATGGCCGAACTGGCCGGGGAGGCGGGAGTGTCCGTGCCCACGGTCTCCCGCGTCCTCAACGGGCGGTCCGAGGTGTCCGAGGAGACCCGGCGCAAGGTGATGGCGGTGATCGCCGAGCACGGGCCTCCGCGACTGTCCAGGCCGGGGAGGGCGGTGCCGCGCACCGAGGCCATCGAACTGCTCTTCCACGAACTGGAGAGCACCTGGGCGATCCAGATTCTCTGGGGGGTGCAGAGGGCCGCGGCGGAGAGCGGGTGCGCGGTCATGGTCTCCGGGCTCGGCGGGCGGTTCTTCCCACCGGACACCTGGGTCGAGGAGGTCGTCGCCCGCCGGTCCACCGCGGTGATCGCCGCCCTCTCCGGGTTCACCGCCGCCCAGCACCAGCGGCTCCTTGCCGGCGGCGTCCCGGTGGTGGTGCTCGACCCGCCCAGGGCTCCGCTGCCGAACACCCCGTGGGTCAGTGCGACCAACGGGGCGGGCGCGGCCTCCGCCACCCGTCACCTGCTCGAGTTGGGTCACCGCCGGATCGCCCTGGTGGCCGGGCCGGAGGAGATCCCCTGTGCCTTCGACCGGCTCCAGGGGTATCACGCCGCGATGGCGGACGCCGGGGCCTCGGTGACGGGTCTCGTCCGGTCGGTCAGCATGAACTCGGACGAGGGACTGGTCGCGGCCAGGGAACTGCTGCGGGTCCGGCCGACGGCGATCGTCGCGACGAACGACCTGCAGGCCATGGGGGTCTACGAGGCTGTTCGGGAGGCCGGGCTGCGGATCCCCGACGACGTCAGCGTGGTGGGGTTCGACGACCTGTCCGTCGCGGCGTGGATGTCTCCCGGGCTGACCACCGTCCACCAGCCGTTGCACGATCTCGCCGTCACCGCGACGGACCTCGTGCTCTGCCTCGCCTGGGGAACGCCCGTCCCGACGCTGCGACTGGAGCTACCGACCCACCTGGTGGTCAGGGGAAGCACCGCGCCTCCCACGCCGGGCTGAGGTCAGCGGAGCAGGGGCACCGTGCCGCCCCCGCGGAGGGAGCCGACCGTCGCCCGGAACACCGTGCCGGTCCCGACCAGGGTCACCGCGCCCGCTGCGTCCCCGACGAAGCAGGAGTTCCCCGGGGTGAGGGTGACGGCCGGGCCGCCGTCGACGGTGACGGCGACCGAACCCGAGACGCACAGCAGGACCCGCGGACCGGGAACCGGTTCGGCGTCCACGACCTCCCCATCGGTGATCGACGATCGGGCGAGCCGGAACTCCTCGGCGGGGGCCGCCCAGTCCAGCCAGGCCGGGGAGCCGGGGACGGGGGCAGCGGGCAGATGCTCGGGGCGGGTCCGGCCGTCGACGACCCGGAGCAGTTCGTCGACGGCGATCTCCTTCGGGGTGAGGCCGGCACGCAGCACGTTGTCCGAGCTGCCCATGATCTCGACGCCCAGCCCGTGCAGGTAGGCGTGCGGGGCGCCGGCGGGGATGAACAGCGCCTCGCCGGGGGCCAGCCGGACGAGGTCGAGCAGCAGGGGTGCGGCGACGAGCGGGTCGTGGGGGTGGTGCTCGGTGAGCCGCACCACCCAACGCAGGGCGTCGGCGGTGTCGGTCCGCCCGGTGTCCCCGTCCCGATCGGGGCCGGTATCGCTGGTGGTGCCGAGCAGCCGTTCGGCCTCGGCGGCGACCTCGTGGGAGAAGGCGGCCCTGTCGTCGTCCGGCCAGGTGACGAGGACGGCGAAGGCCGCCTCCAGTCGGGCCGCGTCGGGGCTGTGGCCGGGGCCGGGGTCGGAACCGGAGTCAAGGCCGGAGCCGGGGCCGGGGCGGTCGAGGGCATCGGCGAGCCGGGCGAGCCGGGGAGAGCGGAACAGGCCGAGCAGACGGGCCGCGTCGTCGACGCTCCGGAACCCGCTCAGGGCGTCGACGGGCCGCAGGGCGTACAGCATCTCCGGCTTGGGCCACGGGTCGACGTACCGGTGGGTGTCGCGGGCGCCGTCGGGTGCGGCGAAGCAGGACGCCGCGCGCTCGGCGCTCGGGTGCACCTGTACCGAGAGCGGTCGTGCGATGGCGAGGATCTTCAACAGGAACGGCAGCCGTGGCCCGAACCGTTCGACGAGGGCAGGGCCGAGGGTCCGCAACGGATCCGCCTCGACGAGGTCGCGCAGGCTGATCTCGGCGCCGTCCCGGCCGAGCAGGGCGGACGGCGCCGACGGGTGGGCACCCATCCACAGCTCCGCCTCCGGACCGCCGGAGGGCACCCGGTTCTGCAGTTCGGCGAGGGCCGTGGCGGATCCCCAGGCGTAGTCGCGGATCGGGTTGCGCATGGGCGCGGGCCAGGCGAGGCCGCCGAGGGTGGTGTCACCGAGGGTGGTGTCGCCGGAGAGAGGTGTCGTCACGGTGCGTGCCGTCCTGCGTCCGTTGATGCCCCGCGGCGGTGTGGTCCGCGGAGATGCCCGATGCCCGTCAGACGCGCGCACCGGACACGCCTGGAAGCTCCGCATGCGGGTCAACGATGAGAACAGTACCGGCAGCGTGGTCAGCGCCGTCCGAGGAAGGGCGGCCAGAGCGTGCGCATGAGGCCGAGCGCACCACAGGGGAATCCGCCCGCGAGCCTCCGACCGGCGTGGTTCCTCACCCGGTGAACCGGGTCGACGGGTTCGCCCCGTGAACCGGGCCGAGGCGTTCATCCTCTGAACCGGGCCGACGCGTTCATCCGGACGAGCAGTGGTCGTGTGCCGGTTCCGGGCAGGTCAGGCCGGGGTCGTGTTCCGGGCAGGTCGGATCGTGGCCGTACCGGTCATGGTCCGCTCGTCGTCGCCACCGACCACTGCACGCCGTCCGGCGAGTCGCGGACCTCGATACCGGCGGACACCAGCCGGTCGCGGATCAGGTCGGAGGTCGCGTAGTCCCTCGCCGACCTGGCCGCGCCCCTCACCTCGATGAGAGCGTCGACGAAGGGACCGACGATCTCCCGTGGATCGCGGAGACCCCGGTGGGCGAGCTCGCCGAGACGGACGATCATCGATCGCAGTGCCCGGCGCGCCTGGTCGGTGTCGTCGCTCTGCAGCGTGTCGGAGCTCCACGCGACGATCGCGGACTCGAGGTCGAGCACGGCGCCGACGCAGTCGTCGGCATCCCTGCTGGCGAGGGCGGTGTCGAACCTGGCCAGGGCCGTCTCCGCCTCCTCTCGCAACGAACCGGGTAGCGCCGACGAACCTTCCGGGGGAGCGGGGTCCTGGCGCGGGGCCTGCCCGGTGGTTCCGGACCTCTCGTCCGGAGCGGCGCCGTCCACGGATGACTGCTCGCCGCGGAGCAGGGCCGCGAGGGTCTCCAGCGAGAGCGAACTCCCCGCCGGGAACGTGCGGCTGGACCCGCGCCTGCGCACCGTCACCACCCCGTTGCCCTCCACCATGACGCGACCCGCCGTCAGGTCGACGAGCAGGGCCGTGTGCTCGTCGATGCCGAGCACGCCGATCTCCTCCGGCAACTGGGCCTCCATCGCGGCCAGTCGCTGCTCGCCGAGGTAGCAGAAGCGCGTGTCGTGGTTGCCGCCCTCGGCGTTGTCGAAGTGCGGGATGAGGACGGCGTGGATCCCCGTGAGACGCCCCAGCAGGTCGAGCCCCTGGGCCCAGTGCGGTTCCGCGCCCACCTTGTAGATCTCGTAGACGGGGACGGTGTGGGTCCCCAGCGTGCAGGCCGCAGCCGAGCCGAACACGAGGGTTCCGCCGCGGGTCACGACGTCGAGCAGGGCGTCCGGCATCGGTGTGCCCGACCACTGTCGAAGCACGTAGGTCGGTGAGCCGGGGCCGGCGAATGCCCAGGATGCCCGGGTGAGCAGGGCGAGAGCGCGTTCCTGTTCGACCACGGGTGCGTCCGCGCTGCGCCACCCGGCGACCTCGACCGACACCCCGACCGTCTGGGCGAAGTAGGCCTTGGTCCGGGTGACGAGGTCGTCGGCGTTCATCTGGAACCCGAAGGGGGTGTCCACCATCACCGCGAGGCCAGGACCGGTGGGGGCACCGGTTCGGGGACCGGTCTCAGCCGCCAGGGCGAACACCCTGCGATGAACCTTGACCATGGTCGGTGCCGTCTCGCCCGACCCCATCACGACGAGCATGCCCATCGGGCTCCTCCCGGAAGGTCTCGGAGCGAGCGTAGGCGTCCCGCCCGACAACCGCCGGGCAGGCGGAGCGGTGGGGGTGTGCAGCGGTGAGCGTGGAGCGGTGAAGCAGGTGAGCGGTGAGCGTGGAGCGTGGATCGGTGAGCGTTGGAGGCATGGCGCGGTGGGCGTGGAGCGGTGATTGTGGCATCGCCCGCTGAGTGATCATTTGGGTGAGGGAGGTGCTCCTCGATTCTCGGATACATGTCTTCTCCGTGCTGGGCACTGCTCCGTACTTTGAGGCAGTGCTTGGCATCCCGACAGCCGTCCTCCGCCGGAGATGCCGAGCGGAGCGATCTGTCCACCTGTGCCTCGTGTCCACAGAATCCTCGTACACCGGCATCGACCTCCCGAAACGCTCTAGAGTGGGCGCCCATGACGGGGGTTCTCGGGGTGCGGGGTATGGGGTTGCTGGTACTCGCGATCGCCTGTGTGGCCGGTTGTGATGGCGAGCAGGGTGGAACCTGGCCTACAGGCCCGCGATCGACGGTGGTGACGGAATCGCCGATCGGTTCATCTCCGTCGCCTTCGGCGATCACTGTGGATCCACCGATGCTTCCCGAAGCAGCCACCAAACCGACCCGAGCTGGCGCTGAAGCCTTCTTCCGCCACTTCTGGGACGTGTATAATTACAGTTTCCAGGTCGTCGATAGCTCATATATCAGGGATGTTAGCGATCAACAATGCATCTACTGTAACAGCGTTATTGACGGGGTGGATAAATCAAGACGTCTCGACCAATCCTATGCCGGTGGGCGAGTTGATGTTTCGGCTTCTGTGGTGGCGCCAGGTGATATCGAGCGAGGCTTGTTCGTGAGCGCAACCCTGTCTCAGGAAGCGGGCATTACTCGTGATCGGAACGGCGGCATTGTCGCAAGTCAGCCCCCCATAACGGCTCGGCGAGTGGATGCGGTAGTTCGATGGATTCACGGGGGATGGCTTTTGATGGATGTGGATGTCCACAAGACCAAGGTGGCGTGACACGGTGGGGCATGGTCTAGGGGTTATGGTTGCGTCGTTCATATTGTGCGGGGTAAACCCGGGTGCGTTGCCGGCGTCACAGTCGATTGATGCATGGCAGGATGCCGATGCGACCAAGCTGAGTGGGTTGATAGAGGAATCAGGTTCGAATCAAAGGGATGCTCGCTCGGAAACTCTGGTCACGAGAGCGGTGCGCATTGTGCCGGCATGCGAGGAGAATGACCCGGCTCTGACGGAGCCCGTCAATGCGCTCTGCCCGGAAGCCGTGATTCTGTGCCAGAAGACGCCGGAGCCCGACGTCATGTACTGGATATTCACAGGCCCGCCGGGAGTCGCGGAGCCCGGGCGGTTCCAGTGGGAGCGGACAGGACAGCGGTGCATGCGGGAGACCGAGACCAGGTCACCCGACCTGCCCGCGTTCACGGTCGAGGACTTCCGTCGCCTCCCGTTGCCCGAAGGGAGGGTGCGCGTCCAGCCTCCTGGCGGACAGACCCTCGTCAACATCTCCACCAACGTTTTCGCTCTCGCGAAGCCCGTGACCCTGCCGACGACACTGCTGGGCTTCCCCGTCAGCGTGCGAGCCCGGCCGGTGGAGTACCGCTGGGCCTTCGGCGACGGGGGTCGCCTGGCCACCTCCGACCCGGGTCACCCCTACCCGGACATGACCACCACGCACGTCTACCGGAGCGCCGGCCGTCGACGTCTTGTGCTGACGACGGTGTACGAGGGCGAGTACTCGGTGTCCGGAGGGCCATGGCTGCCGGTGGAAGGCCAGGCCATGGTGGTGTCACCGGTCGTCGAGATCGACGTGCTGGAGGCCAGTTCCCACCTGGTCGCCGATCTGCTCACCTGATCCGGCACACCGCCGTCGGTGACCCGCGTGGCCGCGGGGAGAGGCTGTGGGCTCGGTCCGGACCGGCGTCCGAGCTGCTGGAAAGCGTCTGCCGAGAGGTCACGGACTGCAAGGATCCTCGACCCGAGAGCGACACCAGGCGCGGGCATCCGCTTCGAAAAGTATTCCCTCTGGGGCTGGTATCCGCGGTCGATCCGCCGATAGCCTGCCCCGCAATCAGCGGACACCTGGAGTTCCGATGGAGGTCAGCCGAGTCGAGGGACGACCCCCAGCCGGTTGCAGCCGGATCCACCGGGCGACGGGCACCGTCGGTTCTCCACGGGGAACGAGGAACACGACGATGGACGACGAGCAGCGGGTGACTCTGTGGCGCGACGAGGAGCTGAACGTCGACGCCCGGGTGACCGAGGGCGGCGAACTGATCCTCGCCGGCCACGACGTCCGAGATCTCTCAGCGTTCGGGATCTCTGCCACGGAGTACACCTACGAGCTCACCGTGACGGCCGATGACGTCCCCACGGTGATCGAGGCCCTGGGAGGGACTCCCAGCACGGCCGATGTCCTGGACCTGCTCCAGGCGCACCGCGAAGTGATCATTCGGGTCGGTGAACTCACCTGGCTGCGGCGGCACGGCATCGAGCCGGGGCTCCGGTCGCGCGCACAGTGATCGCTCTTCAGGCGATCATTCTCCCGCTGTGGCCGTAGAGCCGGCCGCGGCCGCCGTCGTGGTCCGGACGGCGTCAAGGGTCGTCACCACCTGGGCCGAGTGATCGAGGGGGACCACGAAGGCGTCCTCACCCCGCACCCTGGCCGCGACGGCCTCGACCATCCGTCGGTACGGGTCGACCGGCGCGAACGTCTCGACCCGCACGGTCCCGCCGGCCTCGCGGATCTCCAGGGTGGACGACCGGTTCCACGAGGTGAACGCCTCGTCCCCGGGGAGTTCGAGGACGGCGTCCTCACCTTCGACCCGGAACACCTGCCGGGGGGGTGCGGCGATACCGCAGGCGACGACGGCACCGGCACCCGCGTGCACCCCACCGGGAACCCTGAGGGTCGCGGAGGTGGCGAGATCGACCCCCGTCTCGCCGAGGGTCGCCGTCGCCTTCTCGACGGTGAGCTCTGGGCCCACCGCCAGGTGGGCGCCGGACACCGCGTAGCAGCCCACGTCGTACAGGGCGCCGCCGCCCCGCGCCGGCTCGAGCCGGTAGTTGCCGGCGAACTCGCCGGTGTAGTCGCCGAGGAAGGTGAAGTCGGTCTCGACGCCGAGGATCCTGCCCGGGACTCCCTCGGCGAGGAGGTGCTCCAGGCGCAGCGTGCGCGGATGCCAGCGGTACCAGAACGCCTCGACGGCCAGCCGGTCGTGGGTGACCGCCATCGCGGTGATCTCGGCGACCTCCGTCGCGTCGAGGCCGAGCGGCTTCTCGCACAGCACGTGCTTGCCCGCCTGGAGGGCTGCCAGTGTCCAGGGCCGGTGCGCCTCGTTGCTGAGCGCGACGTAGACCACGTCGACGTCCGGATCGGCGACCACGGCGGCGTAGTCGTCGTAGCAGCGCCCCTCCGGTTCGAGGGCGGCCGCCCTCCCGAGGTCGCGGGCGGCCACCGCCTGCAGCGTCGCCCCGTCCGCCGCATGCACCGCCGGAGCCAGAGCACGGCTGGCGATCCAGCCCGCACCGAGGAAACCGAAGCGGACGGCGCGTCCCGTGCTCCGTCCGGAGGTACCACCGGTCATGAGGTCACTCCTCCCGTGGGCGATCGCCCCGGCCGGGGGAACGCCCTGTCTCCGTGGTCGCCGACCGGCGTCCGCACGCCCGCCGGTCCGGCCCTGACTCCGACTCCGATCCTCACACGTGACGACCGGTGCGGCCTATGCCTGCGGTGACCGTCCCTGCCTCCGTGCAGGGTGGCACGCGCGCCCCGGATCGGCACGCCTCGTCGCGCGCGGGCGGCAGGGGGTTCATGATCTCCCCGTGAGTCTCTACGGTGTCGGTGCCCTCGTCGTCGATGCGCTCCTCGGCCTGCTGACCCGTCGCACCCACCGTCACCTCGAACGGATACCGGCCCGCGGCCCGGTCGTGGTCGTCGCCAACCACATCTCGCTCGCCGATCCCCTGGTGGTGGCCTGCGCCCTGCGGCGCGCCCGGCGGCGGGCGACCTTCCTCACCATGGTCGAGGCGTTCTCCTGGCCCGGCGTCGGGTGGCTCCTGCGCCGGACCGAGCAGATCCCGGTGGACCGCGGGCTGAGCGGGCGCCGGGCGGAGGCGTTGCAGCCGGCTCTCGACGCGCTGCGGGCCGGGCACTGCGTCGCCCTCTATCCGGAGGGCAGGATCACCACCGACCCCGGGTACCGGATGCTGCCGACCGGGCGCACCGGTGCCGTGCGGTTGGCTCTCGCCGCGGGATGCCCCGTTCTCCCGATGGCGCAGTGGGGCGCCCAGGAGCTGTTCTCACGCGAGCACACGTCGTCCCTCACCCGACGGCCACGGTTCCGCGGCCGGTGGGGCTCCGAGCGGACGCCCCGCCGCCCCCGGATCACCGTTCTCGTGGGTGAGCCGATCACGGCAGCCGAGTTGTGGGCGGCCGGAGGGGTGGACCAGCCACCGCTGGAGGGCCACCAGCCTCCTGAGCCCGATCCCGCGGTGCTGCGCGCGGCCACGGCTGAGGTCATGTCCCGGCTTCGGGCCCTGCGCGCCGAGATCGTTCCCGACGAGGCCTGAGGACCGCACCGGGCCGGACCGGGCCCCGGACGCGCCGGCCCCGCGATCGGCGCGTCAGCGCACCCGGCCTGCCGGGTCGGAGGGGACGGCGCGCAGGAAGGCAGGCGCCGCCCAGTCCCGTGCCGCGAAGGCGGCCGTCACCGCCCCGGCCACGGCCTCGGTCCGGCCGGTCTCCACGAGGGCGATCGCCGAACCGCCGAACCCACCGCCGGTCATCCGTGCCCCCGACGCGCCCGCCTCCCTCGCGACGGAGCAGCCGAGGTCCAGCTCCGGACAGGAGACCTCGTAGTCGTCCCGGAGCGAGGCGTGCGAGGCGTCGAGCAACGGTCCGAGCTCCCCGAGCCGGCGCGAGGACAGCAGGTCCGCGGTCCGGCGCACCCGCTCGATCTCGGTGACGACGTGGCGCACCCGACGGCGCATCTCGTCGTGCGGCAGCCGGTCGAGCGCCGCCGCGAGATCGTCGACCTCGCGCAGGGTCGTCACGCCGAGGATCCGCGCGGCCTGCTCGCACATCGCGCGCCGGGACCCGTACTGGCCGTCCACCAGGCTGTGTCGGGCCCTGGTGTCGATGACGAGGAGCTCCGTCCCCGCGGCCGCCAGGTCGAGCGACAGGTGCTCCACGGACCCGTCCCGCGTGTCGAGCAGCAGTGCGTGCCCCGCCCGGCAGCGCAGGGCCGCGGTCTGGTCCATCCCGCCGGTCGGTGCTCCGGCGATCTCGTTCTCCGCGGCGATGCAGGCCTCGGCCAGCTGGGACGGGTCCGCGCCGAGTCCGGCCACCTCGTCGAGGGCAACGGCGACGGCGCACTCCAGGGCGGCGGAGGACGACAGCCCCGATCCCAGCGGTACGTGGCCGTCGACGACGGCGTCGAACCCGGGTACATCGAACCCGAGCCGGCGCAACCCCCAGGCCACCCCCGCGGCGTAGCCGACCCATCCGGGTGACCGACCAGGGGCGATCTCCCCGAGGGATCCCCGCCAGGTGGCCGCTCTGGTGGCCCCCCGGGCGTCGGGCACCGGCCGGATCTGGGCTGAGGTGAGTCGGATCCGGTCGTCGGACCGGGGGGACAGTGCGACCAGGGTCCGGTGCGGCAGCGCGAACGGCAGGCAGAGTCCACCGTTGTAGTCGACGTGCTCACCGATGAGGTTGACCCTGCCCGGTGCCGCCCACACCCCGTCGGGAGAGCGGCCGGTGAGGGACCGGAAGTGCCCGGTGACCCTCCGCACCGCGGTGTCGGGGTCCGGCATCGGGTACCACTCCGGCGTCGGGCGGGGCGCGGGCCGGTGGGAACCGGTCATGTCACCACCCACCCGGCGACGCCACCTCGCGGAGCCTGGCGGCGATCCGCTCCGGGTTCGCGTCGTTGATCCAGGCGCCCATGGCCGACTCGGACCCGGCGAGGTACTTCAGCCTGCCCGGTGCCCGCAGGATCGAGAACAGCTGCAGGTGCAGCCGGCCCAGCTCCCGGTCGGCGCCGACCGGCGCCTGATGCCACCCGGCGATGTACGGCAGCGCCGTGACCCCCTCGTGGTAGCGGTCCGCCCGGCGCAGCAGCTCCAGGTAGGCCCTGGCCAGCTCGTCCCGCTCCGGCCCGGTGAGCGCCGGCAGGTCGGGGACGTCGCGGTGCGGCGCCAGATGCACCTCGACCGGCCAGCGGGCCGCCGCCGGGACGTAGGCCGTCCAGTGCTCCCCGGACAGGACGACCCTGGTGCCCGCCGTCCGCTCGGCGATCAGGACGTCGCGCAGCAGGTTCCCCCCGGTCCGCGCGTGGTGCTCCGCGGCCTGACGCAGCATCGCGGCCGACCGGGGTGGCACGAACGGGTAGGCGTAGACCTGACCGTGCGGGTGGTGCAGGGTGACCCCGATCTCCGGCCCGCGGTTCTCGAAGCAGAACACCTGCCGGATCCCGGGCATCCGGCTGAGCTCGTCGGTGCGGTCGGCCCAGGCCTCGATCACGGTCCTGGCCCGCCGGGGGGTGAGCGAGGCGAACGAGGCGCCGTGGTCCGCGGTGAAGCACACCACCTCGCACCGGCCGGTCCCGCGGCGGGCAGGCCACAGCGGATCGCCGTCCACGAGAGCGGGGACGTCCTCGGCCACCCGGGTGAGTGACGGGAAGCGGTTCTCGAACACGACGACGTCGTAGTCGGCGGCCGGGATCTCCGACGGCACCGGGCCGGTGCCGGTCGGGCACAGCGGGCAGGCGTCGGCCGGCGGCAGGAAGGTCCGCTCGTTGCGATGGGAGGCGATCGCCACCCACTCCCCGGTGAGGACGTCGTACCGCAGTTGGGAGCCGCCGGCGACGGGGTCGAGCCGCCGCAGGTCGGGCCGCCTGCGGTCCTCGGCTCCGCTGACGAACGCCTCGTCGTCGTCGAAGTAGACGATCTCCCGGCCGTCGGCCAGCCGGTCCTCGGTGCGCCGGACGATGCCTCCGGCGAGCAGGGCGGTCACTGGGCCACCTGCCCCGTGCCGTCCGTGTCGGCCGCACCGTCAACGCCGTCCGGGGTGGTGCCCGGTCCGCCCCCCGGGGCGCGCTGCGGCGATCCCGACGGGGGGTGCGGCGGGGACGATCCCCCGGGGACCGGTCCGGCCACCACCAGGCGGCCGACCCGGGACCGCAGCACCCGCTGTGCCTCCGCGTCGAGCCCCCCGTCGGTGACGAGGACGTCGACGTCGTCGAGCCGGGCGATGGAGGACAGCCCGACCACCCCCCACTTGGAGCTGTCCGCGACCACGACCACCCGGCGGGCCGAGGAGATCAGCGCCCGGTTGGTCTCCGCCTCGACGAGGTTGGGCGTGGTGAGTCCCGCGTGTTCGTCGATGCCGTGGACGCCGAGCATCAGCCAGTCCACGTGCAGGGTCGACAGCGCCGTGACCGCGACCGGTCCGACGAGAGCGTCGGAGGGGGTGCGTACCCCTCCGGTGAGGATCACGGTGAGGTCGTCCCGTTCCGTGAGGTGCAGCGCCTCGGCGACCGGCACCGAGTTGGTCACGACGGTGAGGTCGGGCACCCGGCGCAGTTCGAGGGCGACGGCGTGGCTCGTCGTCCCGCCGGAGACGGCGACGGACTCGCCCGGGGAGACCAGGGCCGCGGCGGCGAGCGCGATCGAGGCCTTCTCCGTGGTCTGCCACCCCGACTTGGCGGCGAACCCCGGCTCCTCGGCGCTGCTCCCGGTCACGGCGACGGCACCGCCGTGCACCCGGGTCACCAGTCCCCGCTCGGCGAGGGCGGCGATGTCCCTGCGGATGGTCATGTCCGAGACGTCGAGGAGCTCGACGAGGTCCGAGACCCGCGCGCCACCGCTCAGCCGGACCTGGTCGAGGATGCGTTCCTGTCGCTGGCGGGCCAGCATCTGCGCTCCACCTCCTGCTCCGCGGACGAGGGCAGATCCTGCTCCGCGGATGAGGGCACTGTCTCTCCTCGGGCGGCGAGAAGTCAACAGGTTCGAACAGATCTCGTTGGAACGCGGTGGAGAGTGTGTGACCCGGATGGCCTACCGCGTCCCGTAACCTCCCGAGACCAGGCGGGACAAGCCCTCGGCGGCCGGTTCACCAGCGATGACCGTGACCCGCGGGGAACCCGTCCGGCCGCTCCGTGATCGGCCGATCGTGTTCGGGTGTGTTCGGCTCGGAGCCGTCTCCGGGACCGCTGCCGGCCCGGTGACGAGCCGCGTCGGGACATCGCCCGACATCGCGGGCCCGGGGTCCGACCTGGTCGGGAGCACGTCCGGCCAGGTGCCAGAATGGCGAGCATGTCCTCCACCCCGACGACGTCGCCGGCCGACAGCGGGGCTGCACACCCGGGTGGTACCTCCCGCCCGCGGATCTTCTCCGGCATGCAGCCCACCGCCGACTCGCTCCACCTCGGTAACTACCTGGGGGCGCTGGCCCAGTGGGTGGTCCTGCAGGACAGCTACGACGCCGTCTACTGCGTGGTGGACCAGCACGCGATCACCATCGACCGTGAGCCGGAGGTCCTCCGGCACCGGACCCGGGTCACCGCGGCCCAGTTCATCGCCGCCGGGATCGACCCCGAGCGCTCGACGCTCTTCGTGCAGAGCCACGTCCCGGAGCACTCCCAGTTCGCCTGGGTGCTCAACTGCCTCACCGGGTTCGGCGAGGCGAGCCGGATGACGCAGTTCAAGGACAAGTCGGCCAACCAGGGCGCCGAGCGGACCTCGGTGGGGCTGTTCACCTACCCGGTGCTGCAGGCCGCCGACATCCTGCTCTACCGCGCCGCCTGCGTGCCCGTCGGCGAGGACCAGCGCCAGCACGTCGAGCTCACCCGGGACCTCGCCCAGCGGTTCAACTCCCGGTTCGGCCCGCTCTGCGTCGTCCCGGAGCCCTACATCGTCAAGGCGACCGCGAAGATCCTCGACCTGCAGCGGCCGGAGAAGCAGATGAGCAAGAGCCTCGGCGGTTCCGGGTGCCTCTTCCTCCTGGACGACCCGAAGGTCTCCGCGAAGAAGATCAGGTCCGCGGTGACCGACACCGGGCGAGAGGTGGCCTTCGACCCCGAGAACAAGCCCGGCGTCTCCAACCTGCTGACCATTCTGTCCGCACTGTCCGGGACGGCCGTGCCCACCCTGGAGGAGCGGTTCGTCGGCGCCGGCTACGGCGACCTCAAGAAGGAGGTGGCGGAGGCGTACGTGTCCTTCGCCGAGCCGTTCCGGGACACCGTGAACGGCCTGCTCGCCGACCCGGACCGGCTCGACGGCATCCTCGCGGACGGCGCCACCAGGGCCCGTGCGGATGCCGCACCCTTCCTGGAACAGGTGTACGAGCGGATCGGCTTCCTGCCGTCCAGGGCCGTCGAGCCCGGTCGGCATGGCCGCGTCTCAGGACGCTGACCGGTGGGGGACGACCTGGCCTCCTGGGGGCCCGGCGCATCGGGTACGGGTCGCGACCAGTTCGCGACGATGGGACTCCCCGTCCAGGTCAGTCCCGACCTCGACCTGGTGACGATCGGCGTCGCCATCGAGATCCCGCAGCCGTGGGGTGAGCAGCTCCAGCGGTTGCGCGGGGACTTCGGCGACAGCCAGGCCGCGGCCATCCCGGCGCACGTGACCCTGCTGCCGCCCACGACGCTGCCGCATGTCGACCTGGACACCGTCATCGCCCATCTGGAACGGGTCGCGGCGGTCTCGACCTCGTTCGAGCTGTGCCTGCGCGGGACCGGCACCTTCCGGCCGGTGTCACCGGTGGTGTTCGTCAAGGTGGCCCGCGGGGCACCGGGCTGTGACGCCCTCCAGCAGGGCATCCGGCGCGGTCCGCTGGTCCGTGACCTCGCCTTCCCCTACCACCCGCACGTGACCGTCGCCCAGGACCTCGACGACGCAGCCCTGGACCGGGCGAGCGCGGCGCTGGCCGACTTCTCGGCGACCTTCCTCGTGGACGCCTTCTGGCTCTACGAGCACGGCGCGGACGGCGTGTGGCGGCCCCGCCGGCCGTTCGCCTTCCCCGCGACGGCCCGTCGTCGCGGCTCCGCCGGGCCGGACGGCGACGGGGCACCGTGACCCGGGTGCGCTCCGGAGCCGACCGGCTCCGCGGCACCAGGGTGCTGCGGGCCTGGGACCGGTACCGGGCGGCCAGGGGCGAGGTCTTCGCCGGGGGCATGGCCTACCACGCCTTCCTCCTGGTCCTGCCCGCCCTCGTGATCGGGTTCACCGTTCTCGGGCACCTGCTGACCGGTGATCCGGAGCTGCGGCGTCGGCTGGTCGAGAACGTCAATGCCACGACCGGCGTCGAGCTGATCGGGATCGGCCAGGGAGACCGCGGCGTCGTCGTCCTCGACGAACTGTTCACCGCCGCGACGCTGCGGGCGACCGGGGTCCTCGGGGGGGTCCTGTTCGTGCTCGCGGCGCTGGGCTGGCTCAACGCCACCAGGGAGGGCGTCAGGGCGGTGTTCGACCGGCCCCCGCTGCGTCCGGGACCGGTGACGAGGCTGGCTGACCTGCTCGTCCTGGCGACCCTCGGCCTGGTCCTCCTGTCGGCCGCGGTCGCCGAGGTGGTGCTGACCTCGGCCACCGACTGGGCGCTCACCGGGCTGGGGCTCGGCGGGTCGACGACGGCCGAGGCGGTGCTGACGTCGACCGGGGTGCTGGTGGTGCTCGCCGTCGACAGTGCGGTGCTCGTCGCCCTGTTCCGGGTGGCGCTCGGCCGGCTGGTCCCGGTGCGGGAGCTCGTCGTCCCCGGAGTGATCGGCGGAGCCGGTCTCGGGGTGTTCAAGGCGCTCGGTGGGGTCGTGCTGTCCACGACCGCCGGCTCCCCGGTGGCCCTCGCCCTCGCCGTCAGCATCGGGGTGCTCGTCTGGATGAACCTCACCAGCCGGATCCTGCTGCTGGTGGCCGCCCTCGCCGCGGAGACCGCGGCGGATCACGGGTACCTCCCGCTCCTCGGCCCGTGGGACGTGCTCGAGCTGCCCGAACCGCGGACGGCGCCGCGCCGGGGCCGGGGGGAGGTTCGGCGGGCGACGGCACCCATCGAGACGGCCGGTGCCGCGCCGGGCTCGGTGCCGGCGTTCGGGACCCGGTCTGAGGATCGGGTCGCCCTCGCCGCCGGAGCAACCCTCGGCGTGGCGGCGGTGCTGGGTCTCGGGACCCTTCACCGGGCAGCGACCCGGATGCGAGGGCTCCTCCGCAGGGCCTGACCACCCGCTGACCACCCGGACACGCGGAAGATCTTGGTGGATCTGTTCCGCATGCGGTGCCGGATCCACCAAGATCTTCGAGCCGGGCGGGACCGAGCTGAGAGGGCAGGGTCACGTCGAGAGGCGGGACCGAGCCGGGCGGGCAGGGTCACGTCGAGCCGGGCGGGACCGAGGGGCGTGGTGGGCTCGCGGCGGTGGCGGCCCGGTCAGGTGCGGGAGTGTGCGGTCCTCCGCAGGGGCCTGCGCCGTCGGAGCAGCAGTACCACTGAGAGGCAGGCGACGAGCCCGGCGACGGCCCAGGTGATCCGTCCGGCTCCCGCCGAGCGGATGACGCCGACGAGGGAGTTCAGCGGGGAGCCCGCCCGCATGGTCGGTGCTCCGCCCTCGGCGACGCCGAGCGCCTGGGCCGGGGGAGCGACCTCCGGGGGAGCGATCTCGGATCGCGGCGGGACCAGCACCCCGACGGGACGGGCGCTCCTCCCGGCGAGGAAGGCCCAGTCGAGCAGGTCACGGGCCATGTGCCAGGTGCTGCCCTTCGCTCTGAGCACCACAGCGACGTAGCTCCGCCCGCCCCGGGTCGCGCTGCCGACGAAGGACCCCCTGGCCTGCACCGTGTAGCCGTTCTTCACGCCGGTGGCGCCCGGGTAGTTGCGCAGCAGTCGGTTGTGGTTCTGGATCTCGAACCTGGACCGGGTCGGGCCGAGAGTCCTTCCCTTCCCCGGGAACCGGTACCGCGTCGTCCTCACCAGCCTGGCCACCGTCGGCTCCGCGAGGGCTTCCCTGCCGAAGATCGCGAGGTCGTAGGCGCTGCTGACCTGCCCGGGAGCGTCCAGGCCGCTGGTGTTGACCACGTGGGTGTCCATGGCCTGGAGGTGGGCGGCCTTCTCGGACATCCGCCGGGTCGCCTCGGGGAGGCCGCCGCCGAGGGTCGCCAGGGCGTTCGCGGTGTCGTTCCCGCTGCCGAGCATGAGCCCGTGCACCAGGTCCTTCACCGTGTACCGGGAGCCGGCGACCAGGCCGACCTTGCTGCCCTCGATGGCGGCGTCGGCGTCCGTGGCGGTGTACACGGTGTCGGGATCGAGGTCGGGGACGAGCGTGATCGCGGTGAGGATCTTCAGGGTGCTGGCCGGGGCGAGGCCGACGTGCGCCCGGTTGGCCGCGAGCACCTCGCCGTTGTCCAGATCGGCGACGAGCCAGGCGGTGGCGGCCACTCGCGGCGGTTGCGGGGTCCCCGGCGGCAGGTCGACCTGGATGCCCGGCAGCCCGAGTCGCTGCCCACCGATGACCTCCTCTGTGCCCGCAGCCGGTCCGCCGTCGGCCCCCTGGTCCACCTGCCCTGTCGCGGCGGAGGACACCGTCGGAGCCGTGGTCGCCGGTGGCCAGGCCGGGACGGCGGACGCGGTGGGGGTGGTGACCGTCGCGGACGCCGTCGGGTCCTGGGTGACCGTCGGGGTCGCCGCGGCGGGAGCCGGCGCGATGGCGATGGCGAGACCCAGGGCCCAGACGAGGGCCACGGGCGTCGCCGGTCGGCGGGCTCGTGGAGATCGGGTCATGGCGGGGTCGAGAGTAGCCGAGCCACCGGTGGAGGTGTCGACCCCCGAACCCGCCTCGGTCACGCCGCACGCACCCACCGTGACCGCCCTCGTGCCCGCCCGCGTGACCGCCCTCGTGCCCGGCACCGCGACCACCCTCGTGCCCGGCAGCGTCCGGCCATGGCGCGCCTCACATCCGCCGGGTGATCAGGGCGCGCTTGACCTCCTGGATCGCCCTGTGACCTCGATGGCCCGGGGGCACGCCTCGGTGCAGGTGAAGGTGGTGCGGCAACGCCACACGCCCTCCCGGTCGTTGAGCGTCTCCAGTCGCTGCTCGCCGCCCTCGTCCCGGCTGTCGACGACGAGGTCCTTCTCCACCGGGAGGCCCTTGATCGGTTCGATCGTGATCGGTCGGCGCGGGTTGAGGTCCTTGACCAGGGTCTTGCAGGCCAGCCGGTTCCTGCCGTTGATGCGGACGGCGTCGGAGCCGCAGATGCCGTGGGCGCAGGACCGCCGGAAGGTCAGCGTGCCGTCCTGCTCCCACTTCACCGTGTGCAGGGCGTCCAGGATCCGGTCGGTCCCGTGCACCAGGACGCGGTAGTCCTCCCAGTGCGGCTCGGTGTCCCTCTCCGGGTCGTGGTTCGGGTCCGCTGCCCGCCTCGAGCGCGGCGCGCATCCCGGCGCCACCGGCACCGACGACGATCACGTCGTACCTGGGGTCTGCAGGTGTACCACCTCCGGTGTCGCTGCTCGCCGTGACGCGCACTGCCCCTGGCCGGCGCCCGGGCGGGACCGGCCTCAGCGGGCTGGGCAGAAGTCGGGGAGCAGTGCCGCGTCTGCGCCGACCGGGCACGGGTCGAAGGTGAGGACGACCAGCGTCCCGAGCACGACGACCACCGTGAAGGACAGGTAGAGCAGCATCTTCAGCCAGTACCGGGTCAGGTCGCGCCGGGCGTGGTCGTTGATGACGGTGCGCACCCCGTTGGTGCCGTGGATCATGGCGAGCCACAGCATGGTGAGGTCGACCACCTGCCAGAACGGGTCGGCCCACTTGCCGGCGACGAAGGCGAAGTCGACGCCCTGGATCCCGTCGCCGACCACCAGGTTCATGACCAGGTGCAGGGTGATCAGGGCGACCAGGACCACCCCGGACATCCGCATGAACAGCCAGCTGCAGAGCTCGACGTCCGTCCGCGTGGCCCGGATCCGGCTGCGGGTGCGCGGGGCCTCGATGTCCGGTGCGCTCATGGCGGGGTCCTCACTCGCCGAAGACGTTGCCGAGGTGGCGGACGGTGAATGGGATCATCAGCAGCACCCAGGTCCCGACCACGCCGTAGAACAGTTGGCGGTGGTAGCGGGTCCCCTTCGCCCAGAGGTCGACGGCCATCACCCGCAGGCCGTTGAGGGCGTGGAAGAGCACCGCGGCGACGAGCCCGGTCTCGCCGAGGCCGACGACCGGGTTCTGGTAGGTGCCGATGATGTCGTCGTAGGCCTCGGGCGACACCCGGACCAGCGCGGTGTCGAGCACGTGGACCAGCAGGAAGAAGAAGATCAGGACACCGGTGATCCGGTGCGCGACCCAGGACCACATGCCCTCTCGCCCCCGGTACAGCGTTCCTGCGGGCGCCTTCGTCACGGGGCGCCTGCTCACGGTCCTGGACGTCGCCACACCGGTCATCCTGCTGCGGATACCCGACGTCGGCACCTCCGGACGACGCCGGAAACGACCCGAATCGGGGAGGTGTCGCGAGTGAGGCCGCCGACCCTCTACGGTGGATCGTGTGGTGAGGCCGACGAGGACCGCGGAGCGGCGCTGCGGGCCCGGCGAGGCCCCGTCGCCGGGCGGCGGACGGGTGCCTGTCGGCCACGACCGGACGGGTGCTCCCACCTGACGCCGAGGAACGCCGACGGCTCCGAGAACCACACGACCCCAGGAGTATGCAGGTGACGTCTCTGTCCGGCTTCCATGCGATCGTTCCCGCCGGTGGCGCGGGGACCCGGTTGTGGCCGCTCTCCAGGAGCGGTCGTCCGAAGTTCCTGCTCGACATCACCGGGGCCGGCAGGTCCCTGCTCCAGCAGACCTGGGACCGCCTGCTCCCGCTCACCGGTGCCTCCGGCGTGCTGGTCGTCACCGGCCGGTCGCACGTGGAGGCGGTGGCCGAGCAGCTCCCGGAGCTGCCGCAGGCCAACCTGCTCGCGGAGCCCTCGCCGCGCGACTCCGCCGCGGCCATCTGCCTCGCCGCGGCCGTCGTGGTCAGCAGGGACCCGGACGCGGTGGTCGGGTCCTTCGCCGCGGACCACGTGATCCAGGACGTGCCCGCCCTGCACGCCGCGATCGTCGAGGCTGTCGCGGCGGCCCGCGACGGCTACGTGGTGACCATCGGGATCGCGCCGACCCGCCCCTCGACGGCCTTCGGCTACGTCCGCCTCGGCGAGGCGCTGGGGGTCGCGGGCGCGCCGTCGGCGCTCGCCGTCGAGGCGTTCGTGGAGAAGCCGGACGCCGCGACGGCGCGGGCCTACCTCGCCGACGGACGGCACCGGTGGAACGCCGGGATGTTCATCTCCCGGGCCGACGTGCTGCTGGAGGAGCTGTCCCGGTCCCGGCCGGAGCTGCACGCGGGGCTCCTCGAGATCGCCGCGGCCTGGGACACCCCTGAACGGGACGACGCCCTCGGCCGGGCCTGGCCGGACCTGGAACGGGTCGCCATCGACTACGCCGTCGCCGAGCCGGCCGCTGCCCGGGGCAGGGTCGCGGTGGTGCCCGCGGACCTCGGCTGGGACGACGTCGGGGACTTCGCCTCCCTCGCCGGTCTGCTCAACGGTTCCGGGCCGCTGCAGGTGCTCGGCGACGACGCCCAGGTGCTCGCGGTGGACGCCGGCGGGCTCGCGGTGGCGGCCGGGGGGCGCCTGGTCGCGGTGCTCGGGCTGGAGGACGTCATGGTGGTCGACACGCCGGACGCCCTGCTGATCACCACCCGGGACCGGGCCCAGCAGGTGAAGGGGGTCGTCGACCGGCTCCGTGCCACCGGTCGCGGCGACCTCCTGTAGCCCTCGCCGTCCCCGGGTGCCACCGGAGGAGGTCCCCGCGGCACCCGGTGCCGACACCCGGGGCCTGCTCCGGCGCCTCCGGACCGGGCAGTAGCCTCGCTCGTGGCGTGCGTCGAGCCGCCGGCTGGAACGGCCGCGAGGAGGATTCTGATGAGCGTGGACGCGACGGGTGTGACGAGGACCGAGTCCGGCCTGCCGCTGGAGGCGGTCTACGGTCCCGAGGCCCTCGAGGGGTTCGACCCCGGCACGGTGCTCGGAGCGCCCGGCTCGTACCCCTTCACCCGCGGCGTCTACCCGACCATGTACACCGGCCGCCCCTGGACGATGCGCCAGTACGCCGGGTTCGGCACCGCCAAGGAGTCCAACGAGCGCTACCACCAGCTCGTGGCGGCCGGGACCGGCGGCCTCAGCGTCGCCTTCGACCTGCCGACCCAGATGGGCTACGACTCCGACGACCCGATCGCCTCCGGCGAGGTCGGCAAGGTCGGCGTCGCCGTGGACTCCGTCGAGGACATGCGGGTGCTCTTCGGCGGTCTCCCGCTGGACAAGGTCTCGACGTCGATGACCATCAACGCCCCGGCCGCCGTGCTGCTGCTCATGTACCAGCTCGTCGCGGCCGAGCAGGGCGTCGACGGTGCCGCGCTCAAGGGGACCATCCAGAACGACGTGCTCAAGGAGTACATCGCCCGGGGCACCTACATCTTCCCGCCGAAGCAGAGCCTCCGCCTGATCAGCGACATCTTCGCCTACTGCAAGCGGGAGATGCCGCGCTGGAACACCATCTCGATCTCCGGCTACCACATGGCCGAGGCGGGGGCGACGCCGGCGCAGGAGATCGCCTTCACCCTGGCCAACGCCAAGGAGTACGTGCGGGCGGCCCAGGCGGCCGGGCTGAGCATCGACGACATCGGCCCGCGGCTGTCGTTCTTCTTCGTCGCCAGGACCACGTTGCTGGAGGAGATCGCCAAGTTCCGGGCCGCCCGGCGGGTGTGGGCCCGGATCGTGCGCGAGGAGTTCGGCTCCACCAACCCCAAGGCCCAGATGCTGCGGTTCCACACCCAGACCGCCGGCGTCCAGCTCACCGCGCAGCAGCCGGAGGTCAACCTGGTCCGGGTGAGCCTGCAGGCCCTCGGCGCGGTCCTCGGCGGTACCCAGAGCCTGCACACCAACTCCTACGACGAGGCCATCGCCCTGCCGACCACCAAGGCCGCGCGGCTGGCCCTGCGCACCCAGCAGGTCATCGCCTTCGAGACCGACGTCTGCAAGACCGTGGACCCGTTCGCCGGGTCCTACGTCGTCGAGTCGCTGACCGACGACCTCGAGGGCTCGATCACCGAGCTGATCCAGGCGGTCGAGGACCGCGGCGGCGCGGTGGCGGCCATCGAGCAGGGCTTCCAGAAGGCGGAGATCGAGCAGTCGGCGTACCGGACCACGCAGCAGATCGACGAGGGCGAGCGGACCGTCGTCGGGGTCAACAGGTTCGCCGTCGACGAGGAGGAGCCCTACGAGCCGCTGCGGGTCGACCCGTCGATCGAGGCGGAGCAGCGGGAGCGGTTGGCCGTGCTGCGGTCCGGGCGCGACGCCTCCGCCGTCGACTCGGCCCTGGACGCGGTCCGGACGGCGGCGACGGGCACCGAGAACCTGCTCCCGCCGATGAAGGAGGCCCTCGCCGCGAGGGCGACCATCGGCGAGGTGTGCAACGCCCTGCGCGGTGTCTGGGGCACCTACACGCCCGCGGACGCCTTCTGACGGTCCCGGCCGTCGCGGTTCCCGGCCCCCGGCCGGGGCGACGGTCGGTTCGGCGTGACGAGGAGAGGCATGTCGTCTTCATCATCAGTGCGGCCGGAACCGGTGCTCACGGATCGGGGGACCTCCGTCGACATCGGAACGGACGAGCCCTCCGTCGACCTCTCGGCCGGTGGTCTGCCCCGGATGCGCGGTCCGGAGCCCGACCCGGCGGAGGCCGGTCGGGCTTCCGGTACCGTCGACGGGGTGGTGCCCGGTGCGATCGACCTCATCGCGTCCGCCCGTGCCCTGAACCAGGAGCTCCTCGCCTTCCGGCGGGACCTGCACGCTCACCCGGAGACGGGACGTCGTGAGGTCCGCACCACGGCGCGGGTCGCCCAACGGCTCAAGGACGCCGGGCTCGAACCCGTGCTGCTGCCCGGGACAGGGCTGCTGTGCGACATCGGTGACCCCGAGGCCCCCGCGGTGGCCCTCCGGGCGGACCTCGACGCCCTGCCGGTGCCGGACCTCACCGGCCTGCCCTGGGCCTCGCAGATCCCCGGCGTCGCCCACGCCTGCGGGCACGACGTGCACACCACTGTCGTGCTCGGCGCGGGTCTTGTGCTCGCCCGGATGCCGGTGAACGCCCTGCCGCACCGGATCCGGCTGGTGTTCCAGCCCGCGGAGGAGCTGACCCCCGGCGGGGCGCAGGACGTCATCGCGGCGGGCGCCCTCGACGGCGTGCGCGCCATCTACGCCCTGCACTGCGACCCGCGCCTGGACGCCGGCTGCATCGGCACCCGGATCGGCCCGATCACCTCCGCGGCCGACCACGTCCTGGTGCGGCTGCGCGGCCCCGGCGGGCACACCTCGCGGCCGCACCTCACCGGTGACCTCGTCTACGCGCTGGCCCAGGTCGCGACCGTCGTCCCGGCCGCGCTGTGCCGGCGGGTCGACCCGCGGGCGGTGGTCAACCTCACCTGGGGCCGGATCGAGGCCGGACGGGCACCCAACGCGATCCCGGCCGAGGGCCTCCTCGAGGGCACCCTGCGGTCCATGGACACCGGTGCCTGGGAGACCGCTGCCGCCCTGGTCCCCCGGATCGTCGCCGAGGTGGTCGCCCCGTTCGGGGTCGAGGCAGAGGTCACGGTGACCTCCGGGGTCCCGCCGGTGGACAACTCGGAGGGTGCCGTGGCGATGCTGGAGATGGCCGCCGGCGCGGTGCTCGGCGAGGGGGCGGTGCTGCTCACCGCGCAGTCGCTCGGCGGCGAGGACTTCGCCTGGTACCTCCGTCAGGTTCCCGGTGCGATGGCCCGGCTGGGCACCCGGACGCCGGGTGGGCACACCTTCGACCTGCACCAGGGCGACCTGGTCGTGGACGAGCGGGCGATCGACGTCGGGGTCCGTCTGCTCGCCGCGACGGCGCTGGCCACCGCCGTCGACGCCGAGCCGCTCGCCGAGCCGGGACCCTTCCCCGCCCCGGAGCCGTGACCGGCGGGCCGGGTGGGGCCCTCGGTCCGCCGCACGTCTACGCGATCCCGCTGACGACCCGGTTCCGCGGCATCACCGTCCGCGAGGGTCTGGTGATCCCCGGGGCGGCGGGGTGGGGCGAGTTCTGCCCGTTCCCCGAGTACGACGACGGCACGGCGGCGCCATGGCTGGCCGGCGCCGTCGAGGCGGCGACCCTGGGCTGGCCCGCGCCGCTGCGCGACCGGGTCCCGGTCAACGTCACGGTGCCGGTGGTCGGTCCCGAGCGGGCGCACGACCTCGTCGCCGGCTCCGGCTGCCGCACGGCCAAGGTCAAGGTGGCCGACCACCCGGCGTCGCTGCCGGAGGACCTGGCCCGGCTCGAGGCGGTCCGCGACGCGCTCGGCCCGGACGGTGCGGTCCGGATCGACGTCAACGGCGCCTGGGACGTCGACCACGCCGCCGCCGTGCTCCCGGCGCTCGACAAGGCCGCGGGTGGCCTGGAGTACGTCGAGCAGCCCTGCCCCACCGTGGACGACCTGGCCGCCCTGCGCCGCCGCACCAGCGTGCCGATCGCCGCAGACGAGGCGATCCGGCGTGCTCCCGACCCGGTCGCCGCGGTCCGATCCGTCACCCGGCGGCAGGCCGCGGACGTGGTGGTCGTCAAGTGCGCTCCGCTGGGCGGTGTCCGTGCCGCCCTGCGCGTCGCCGAGGCCGCCGAGCTGCCCTGCGTGGTGTCCTCCGCGCTGGAGACCAGCGTCGGCCTGGCCGCGCAGCTCGCCCTGGCCGGGGCGCTGCCCTCGCTCGACCACGCGTGCGGCCTCGGCACCGTCCGGCTGCTGACCGGGGACCTCGTCCCGGCGCAGGCCTCCCTCGTCCCGGCCGACGGGTTCCTCCCGGTGCCGCGCACCCCACCGGCACCCGACGCCGGGCTCCTCGACTGGTGGGCCCAGCCGGAGCCGGATCGGGTGCGCTGGTGGGTCGAGCGTCTCCGGCGGGTGGCCAGGCTGCTCGCCCGACCGACCACGGGGATCTGACCGACCACAGGGAACGGTGGGGGAGGGTCAGCGCTCCGGCCCGGAGCCGCAGACGCTGACGATCGCCGAGAGCACGTCCGCCCTCACCGAGCCCGGGGCCACCGGGTCGAGGTGCACCTGCCCGCGGTCCTCCGAGCGCGGCCCGGTGACGGCGAGCGTCGAGGACGGCGTGAGCAGCCACAGGCCGTGCCGGGCGAGGGTCCTGGCGCGGGGGCTGGACACGGTGATCTCCACGGCGCCGCGCAGCCGGGTCGCGAGGCTCGCCAGCAGCGGGGGCACGGCGTGCTGCTCCCCGCCCAGCCCGTCGAGCATGACGCCCAGCAGATCGTCGCGCCCCTCGCGGAGCACCGAGGCCAGCAGCAGGGACTCCTCGAGGCTCATCTCCAGCTCGCCGCCGACGACCACCCCGTGCGAGGAGGTCCCGTAACCGGACGGCCGGTACCCCTGGCCCCCGTAGCTCCCGCTCCCGCGGCCGCCGTGACCGCCGGGTCCGTACCCGCCCTGCCCGTACCCGCCGGCTCCGTACCCGCCCTGCCCCGGTACCCCGTACCCGGTGGAGTACGGGCCGGTGCCGTGGCCGGTGTTGTGCGGCCCGGTGTCGTAGTGACCGGTGTTGTGCGGCCCGGTGTCGTAATGGGGCATGCTCGCGTGCCGCCCGGCACCGGCCTGCCCGCCCGCGTGCGGGACCGACCCCGTCCCGGGAGCCATGGGCCCCGCCCCCGGCGGCACGGCCCGTCGGGAGTCGACGGCGAGGGGGACGGCGCGCATCGCCTCGTCGAGGAGGTCCTCGGGCAGGAACCCGGACATCTCCATCCCGGACCGGTCGCCGACGATGACGGGGTGCCCGTCGGACCCGGTGCCGACCAGCTGTGCCCGGATCACCGAGCAGGCGCGGTCTCCTGCCACGGCGAGGTAGGCGAGCACGGCGCGGTCCGCCACCCAGGACCGCACCGCGACGGTGATGTCGGCGGTCCCGAGCACGAGCAGCCCGTGCAGCACGGCGGGGTGGATCGCCCGCGCCGCGTCCGGCCCGGACACCGGGACGGAGGACAGCAGGCCGAGCCGGAGCATCCGGCGCATCGCCGCGGCGTACAGGGCGGAGCGCTGGCCCCGGTCGAGGTCGACAGGCCAGCGCGGCTGCATCCACTCCGGCAGCGGGATACCCGCCATGACCTCGTTGAGGACCAGCCAGGAGTCGACGTCCATGAGCAGTCGGACCGCCGGGTTGCGCGAGCGGCTCGCCGTGCCGGTGCGGGCCCCGGCCGTCAGCTCGCTCATGGCCGGTCTCCGTGACGACGTGCCGGGGAGCTGGTGCCGGCGCTCTGGCTCCCGGTACACCCCGCACACCTCCCGTCAGCGGCCGCTCCCGTCGTGGCACGCGGGCGCGTCGGCGCCCGCCCCGCCACCTCGCGTCGGGTGGCCGGTACATGACGGCGCCAGGGCACCCTCCCCGCTCCGGCCACGGCTCGCGCACCGCGGACGGCACCAGGGGACGGTGCCGACATGATCAGCGTGTACCCCGTTCAGTGATCACGGCGGTGTTCCGTCGTGATGTCACCTGGATGGCCTTGCCGGACTCGCCGGCACGGTGGTGGCTCCCCCTGCTTCGACCGGTCACAGGCGGCTCCTTCGTCCTGGCCGCCGAGCCCCTGGCGCCTCGGCGTGTCGAGATCATCACCCCTTGGAACCGCCAGGTCAACCATGTGAAGCGTCGGATAGCCCAGCACTTCCGACGGATCTGGCGAAAGGGGGGTTCCTGCTCCTTTCTGTTGCTGCACGGTCACTCCGAGTGGTGAGAACAGTGATCGTCAGGTGACGGAGGGGGCGATCATCACGTGACGGACGGCGGGGCCAGCAGGTGATGGAGGAGGGGTCAGGAGACGTCGGTCCCCGGGCCGCAGGGCTCGTGGATCGGCAGCAGCGTGCCGTCCCTGAGGAACAGCGGGACGCGCTCCAGCGGGGCGTCGACGGTGACCGTGGCACCGCCCGGGTATGCGGTGCCGGTCCACGCGTCGCACCAGAGCGCACCGCTCGGCAGGTACACCGTCCGGGTCCTGGCGCCCGCCTCGAGCACCGGCGCGACCAGCAGATCCCTGCCGAACAGGTAGGCGTCGTCGACCGTCCACGCCTGCTCGTCGTCCGGGAAGTCGACGAACAACGGGCGCATCACCGGGAGGCCGTCCCGGTGCGTGACGGCCATCTGCTCCAGCAGGTAGGGGGTGATCCGCTCGCGCAGCCGGACGTAGGACGCCATGATCTCGAAGGCGCGCTCGCCGTAGGACCAGAGCTCGTTGGGCCCGCCGGTGATCTGCGGGCTGAACTCCATCGCCGGCTCCCGGAACCCGTGCAGGCGCATGATCGGGGAGAACGTCCCGAACTGGAACCACCGCACCATCACCTCGCGGTACTCCGGCGACGTCGGATCACCGCCGTGGAACCCCCCGATGTCGGTGTTCCACCACGGGATGCCGCTGACGGCCACGTTGAGCCCCGCCGCGATCTGGCTGCGCAGGGTCGCGAAGTCGGTGCCGATGTCGCCGGACCACAGCGCGGCGCCGTAGCGCTGGCTGCCGGCCCACGCGGACCGGTTGAGGGTGACCACGTCCGTCCGCCCGGTCTCGACCATGCCCTCGTAGAAGGTCCTGGCGTTCTCGCGCGGGTAGACGTTGCCGACCTCCAGCCCGGGGCCGACGTGGTACCGCAGGTTCGCGGGGCAGGCGGGCTTCAGCTCGGGCTCGCAGGCGTCGGCCCACCAGCTCTCGACGCCGAGGGCGAGGTAGTTGTCCGCGAGCCGGCTCCAGACGAACTCCCTCGCCTCCGGGTTGGTCGCGTCGTAGAAGGCGACCTGCACCGTGGTGTCGATCCCCTTGTCCGGCCAGTCGGCGTGTGCCGTCGGGCCGAACTCGGTGCCGATGAACAGCCCTCGCCGCTCCAGCTCGGCGTGGTTCTCGCTGAGCGGGCTGACCGACGGCCAGACCGAGACCATGAGCCGGGTGCCGTAGCTGGCCAGCTCCTTCACCGCCGCCGCCGGGTCCGGCCACTCCTCCGGGTCGAAACGCCAGTCGCCCAGGTGGGTCCAGTGGAAGAAGTCGCAGACGATCACCGAGAGCTGGATCCCCCTGCGGTGGTACTCCCTCGCCACCTCCAGCAGCTCTTCCTGGGAGCGGTAGCGCAGCTTGCACTGCCAGAACCCGGCGGCCCACCGGGGGAACTCCGGTGCGTGGCCGGTCGCGTCGGCGTAGCGGCAGAGGACGTCGGCCGGGCGTCCGGCGGTGACCCAGTAGTCGATCTGCCGGGCGCAGTCGGCGACCCAGCGGGTGCCGTTGGCCGCGAGCTCCACCCGGCCGATCGCCGGGCTGTTCCACAGCAGCCCGTATCCCCGGCTGGACAGCAGGAACGGGATGGTCACCTCGGAGTTGCGCTGGACGAGGTCGACGACGACGCCCTTCTGGTCGAGCAGCCCGTGCTGGTGCTGGCCGAGGCCGAAGAACCGCTCGTCGTCGTAGGCGCGGAACCGCTGCTCGATCCGGTGGTACCCGTTGCCGTGCGAGGTGCGCAGCCGCGGCCCCGGCCACCAGAAGTGGGCGTCCTGCTCGGCGAGCAGTTCGGTGCCGTCGGCGGTGCGGCGGAACGTGAGCCGCCCGGTGGGGCTGAGCTCCACGGTCACGGCTCCGTTGACGATCCGAGCCCCGGCGGGGCCGACCTCCACCTCGGGGGTGGTCGGCACCGGGTCGACCAGCGCCCCCGGGAGATCGTCGAGAACCGGCCCGGCCAGCCGGGACCGGACCCGGATCCCGTCGGCACCCCATGCCTGCACCCGCAGCGTCTCCTGCTCGGCGGACCACTCGACCCCGCCGGGGCACAGGCGGAAGTCCCCACGGGCGTGGGTGTGGTTGGCCAGGGGCGAGTCGTCGAGCATCGTCAGGTGCCTTTCGTCGGTACGGGTGCTGCGGTCGGTGCGGGGGCGGCGTCCGGGTGGCCGGGATCGCCGGGCCGGACCCGGGTGGGGATGGTGAGCCGCAGGCGGACGGGGACCCCCGCCGGGAGGTCGACCGGCCACGAGGACGGCGCGTCGTCCGCCGCCGGGGGGCAGCCGGTGGCCAGGCGGCAGCTGACCGTGACCCGGCGCGGGACGGGGGAGACCAGCTCGACCGTGACCCGTCCGGCCGGGAGATCCCAGCTCAGCTCGCCGATCCGGACCCCGGCCCTGGTCATGGCCCCGTGCAGGGACCCGGTCGGCAGCCGGCCGGGCAGGGCGGGGAGCAGCTCGATCCGGGCCGGGCCTTCGGCCGTCGCCGGGGACGAGCCCAGGAGCAGCTCCGTCAGCACCCCCGGCAGGGCGCACGCGGCGTCGGCGTTGAACACCCTGCGGCCGGGGTAGTGGCTGGACATCAGGCTCGGGAAGAAGCTGTCCCCCGCGAGGAGGGTCCGCAGCGCGTCCGCGGCGTGGTCGGCGTCCCGCAACCGGGCGGCGGCGAGCGCCCGGTGCAGGAGACCGTGCGCCGAGGAGTCCTCGGCGGTGCGGAGCCGGAGGGCCCGCCGGGCCGCCGCGGCGAGACGGGGGTCGGTGTCGGGGGAGATCTCGTGCAGGGGCCACACCGGGTAGAGGTGGCTCACGTGACGGTGCGCGTACCGGTCCGCCAGCCCCGGCCGGACCCACTCGGCGAGGGCACCGTCGGCGTTCACCCGGTAGTCCGGCAGTCGCCGCGCCAGGTCCTCCCAGCGGGCGACGTCCCGCTGCGGTACGGCCTCGCCGAGCTCCCGGCACCAGCGGGCCGCCCTGGTCAGCGCGTGCCGGGCCGCCGCCACGTCCATGGTCGCGTCCACCGCGGCCGCGGCGTTCACGGCGGCGCCGAGGGGCCGGTTCTCCGGGGAGTACGACGGGACGAGCGTCACCACGCCCCCGTCCCCGGGGTCGCGGAGGACGTCGGCGTAGAACTCGGCGACGGCGCGCAGGGCCGGGAGCACCCGACGGCGCAGGAAGTCGAGGTCGCCGGTGGCGTCCACGTGGTCGAGCAGCGTGGTGAGCAGCCAGTCGGCTCCCGCCGTCCACAGGTGCAGCGGGTAGGCGGGCTCGAAGTGGGTGGTCAGGCCGGTCCTGCCGTCGGTGTGGGCCGGGGCGACGGCACCGCGGGCTCCGAAGATCCTTCGGGCGTTGGTCCTCCAGTCGGGCAGCTGGGCCGCGACGAACCCGGCGAGAGCGTGCACCGCCTCGCGGACGTCGGTGGTGACCGCTCCGGCCAGTTGCAGCGGGAGGTTGGCGTCGAGGGTCAGCGCGCCAGACCAGGCGGCGTGCCAGTCGCCCTGCCACAGGCCGACGAGCCGCGGCGGGAGCAGGTCGCTCGCGCTGAGCAGGAGGTACCGGCCGGTGTCGAAGAGCCGTTCCAGCAGCGCGGGGGAGCAGCCGCCGTCCGGCGTCACCGGTCTCGCCAGCAGGTCCTCGACGGCCAGGGCCCGCTCGGCCGCGCTCGCCCCGAGGTCGAGGCGCACCCGGTCCATCACCGGGGTGTGCAGGCCGACGTGCCGGGACAGCAGGGTCTCGTGGTCCTGCGGAAGCCGGGCCAGGTCGTCCAGCAGTCGGGTGCGCAGCAGTTCGCCGCTCTCGCCGGGGGAGCGCACGGCCACCCGGGACAGCAGCAGCACCTCGTCGGCCCCGACGGCTTCGACCGCCGGGTCGGCCTCGCCGGTCCCGGCCTGCGTCCCGGCCCCGACGGCCTCGTCCCGGACGACGACGCGGGTGGCGACCAGGTAACCGCCGACGTCGGCCGGTCGGCTGCCGGGACTCGGGTGGTCGACGGCGGTCACCAGGACGGCACTCCCCGGTGCCCGTCCGCCGGAGGGGACGGTGGTGGTGACGGCGAGCTCCTCCGGGCTGCCGGGGAGCCGGGCGTCGTGGCGGACCACCAGCCGGGGCACCGGTCGGGGCCGGCGGAGCCGCTGCACCACGACGTCGTCGGACCGGGAGACGAAGCAGGTGCGTGTCCACTCGCCGTCCCGGTCCGTCCAGGCGGTGCCGACCACCCCGGTGCGGAGATCGGTCCAGCGCAGGTAGTCGTCCGGTGCGGGCGCGCCGTCCGGGGCGGCCTCCGTCCGCACCGCGAGGGCGGGGTGGAACGGTCGCGGTGCGGACTGCGCGAACCCGTCGGTACACCGGGCGACGGCCTCCTCGGAGCGACCGGCGAGCACCAGTTCGGCGACCTCGGGCATGACCCCGGCCACCTCCGGCGGGAGCGTCACCTCGTCCGGCATCGGTCGGACCAGCCGGTGGTGCGTCACCACGACGCGCTCCCGCCAGGTCCCGCCGTCGACCAGGGCGCCGTGCCGGCCGTTGCCGGTGAGGAAGCTCTCCTCCCAGTGCGCCGCGGGGCGTGCGGAGTGCACGCCCCGTGCCGGAGGTGGGGTCGCGGCCATGTCAGCCCTTCACGGCCCCGATGAGCATCCCCTTGGTGAAGTGCCTCTGGACGAAGGGGTACACGAGCATGATCGGTACGAGGGTGAGGACGACGACCGCCATCTGCAGCGAGAGGTGGGCGACCTGCTGGCGGCCGAGATAGCCGCCGAGCTCCGTCCTGCCCGTCCCGGCCATGGTGAAGCCCTGGGTCACGTAGTTGTACAGGACGAGCTGCAGCGGCCACTTCTCGTTGGCCGCGGGCATGTACAGCAGCACGTTGAAGAACGAGTTCCAGTAGCCGACGGCGTAGAACAGGGCGATCACCGCGTTGACCGCCTTGGAGGTGGGCAGCACGATCGACCACAGGATCCGCCACTCGCTGGCGCCGTCGATCCGGCCGCTGTCGATGAGCTCCGGCGCGGTGTTGGCGAAGAACGCCCGCATGACGAGGATGTTGAAGACCGACACCGCACTGGGCAGGATCAGCGACCAGTACTGCTCGTAGCCGCCGAGGGCGGCGACGACGAGGAAGCTCGGGATGATCCCGCCGCTGAAGAACATCGTGAGGATCAGCGTGAACAGGATCGTGCGGTGGGCGAAGGACCGGGGGCGGGACAGGCCGTAGGCGCACAGCACGGTGACCACCATGGAGACCGCGGTGCCGACGACGGTCACCCCGAGGCTCACCACGAGGGCCCTGGTGACCACTCCGCCCTGGATGATCTCCCGGTAGGCGTTGAGGGTCACCCCGCCCTCCGGGACGACCACCAGGCCGCCGGCCGCGTCGACGGACGCCTTGGTGGAGAAGCTCGTCATGATCACGCTGTAGATCGGGAGGAGGATCACCGCCAGGACGGCAAGGATCGTGGCGCCCTTGGCGACGTTGCCGGCGACCGTCGGCGGTTCCTCCCACGGCGGGCGCTGGTTCGGCCGCTCGTTCCTGGGGTTCCGGCGGGGCTCGGCGGCCGCTTCGCGCGAGGCGCGGCCGCGACGGGAGGTCTTCGTGAGGTTCATCTCCGGTACAGCCCGTCCTCTCCGAACGCGTGTGCCAGCTTGTTCGCCCCGATGATCAAGATCATGGACAGCACCCCCTTGAACAGGCCGGCGGCCGCGCCGTATCCGAAGTCGGACGTCACCACGCCGTAGTAGTAGGAGAAGGTGTCGAGCACCTCGGACGCCTGGAACCCGACGGCCTTGCGCTGGATGAGCATCTGCTCGAACCCGACGGTCAGCGCGTTCCCGAGCCGCAGCACGAGCATGAGCACGATGACCCCGCGGATCCCCGGCAGGGTGATGTGCCAGGTCCGGCGCCACCGGCTGGCTCCGTCCACCGCGGCGGCCTCGTAGAGGGTCGGGTCGATGGCGGCGAGCGCCGCGAGGAACACGATGATGCCCCAGCCGGCCTCCTTCCACACCGCCTGCGAGGTGACCAGAAGGGCGAAGGTGTCCGGGTCGGTCATGATGTCGATGGTCGGCAGTCCGCCGTTGCGCAGCAGGGTGTTCACCAGCCCGGCGCCGCCCAGCATCTGCTGGAAGATGGTGACGACGAGCACCCAGGAGAAGAAGTGCGGTAGGTAGACCACGCTCTGGACGAAGGACCGCAGCTTGGTGCTCATCAGGCTGTTGAGCATGAGCGCCAGGGCGATCGGCACCGGGAAGTAGAGGATGAGCTGTACCGCGCTGATGGTGAGGGTGTTCTCCAGCGCCATCCAGAAGTTCGGGTCACGGAACAGCCGCTCGAAGTTGTCCAGCCCGATGAACGGGCTGTTCCGGAAGCCGTTGTAGATGTCGTAGTACTGGAAGGCGACGACCGACCCGAACATCGGGATGTAGTTGAAGACGACCAGCAGCAGCACCGCGGGCGCCGTCATGATCAGAAGCGACTTGTCCCGCCAGAGCCGGGTCCGCCAGGTCCACCGCCGCTCGGGTGGGGCGTCGAGGTCGGGGACGTCGGCGGCTCCGGGGTCCGCCGAGCCGGGGCTCCCGGAGCCGTTCTCGCTCGCCGGGTCCCTGGTCGGGACGACCTGGTCCGGGAGGGTTCCGGTGTCCTCCGCCATCTCGTGCCTCCGTTGTCGATCCTGCGGGTGGTGCCGACGTCACCGGGTCTCGGTGCCGCCGGCACGACCAGGTGCGGCCGCAGGGACGGGCCCCGTGTCCGCGCCGTTGGAGGGGTTGCGCGAACACGGGGCCCGCTGGCCGCGAGCGCTCCTGGTGGGCTACCAGCCAGTGGGGTGGGGCCGGGCGGTCACTGGCCGGTGCCGTACTGCTCGCGGATTCCGGTGTAGAAGTCGCGCAGGGCGTCACCACCGTTCCTGCGCCAGGTGTCGACGGCCTTCTTGAAGTCGTCGATCGACTTCCGGTTGCGGCAGACGTCGGTGATGGTGTCCTCGACCGGCTGGCCGATGCTCGAGTACTGCTGCGGCTCGGTGATGTTCATGCCGTAGAACACCGGCTTGTAGGCGGTGGCGCCGGCCTTGGCGTGCCAGTCGCAGTAGGTCCGCACCCAGTCCTCGTACCCGGGCTTGGAGGTGACCGACGGCGCGGTGGCGAGGAACTGGTAGGTCGTGGCGACCTGCTTCTCCCCGGTCTTGGTGAGCTTCGGGCCGTTGGCCTCCATCGTGTGCGTGACGTCGGCCGGGCCGAAGTTGACCAGCGTGTACTCGGCGGAGCCGAACGGGGCCGCGATGTAGTTCGCCAGCCGGAGACACTCCTCGATCTGGGCCTTGTTGAGCTTCTTGTTGAGATAGCTGAACATGCTGGCGCCGTTGCCGAGCGCGTACCGCGGCGTTCCGGTCCCGGACGCGGTGAAGGGCTGCATCGCCTGCATCTTGAAGACCGTGTCACCGGCGAGGTCCTGCTGCTCGACCATGCCGCCCCACGCGCCGGTGCCGTCGCCGTACATGGCGATCTTGCCGCTGGTGAAGCGCTGCTTGGTCTCGTTGGTGTTGCCGGCGAGGGCGTCCGGGTGGATGAGCTCTGCGGCCACGATCTTCCGCATGAACTCCAGCGCCTGGATGATCTCCTCGGTCTCGTACTTGTGCACGAGCTTGTCGGAGGAGTCGATGGCCCACTTGAAGGGGATGTCGAACGGCTGGGCGAGGTAGGTCCAGAGGTCGTCGAAGCCCCAGACCTTCTTCTTGGGGTCGGTCAGGGCCTTGCCGGCCTCGAACAGCTCGTCGGCGCTCTTGGGCTCGGCGATGCCGGCCTTCTCGAACATGTCCTGCCGGTAGAAGATCGCGCCGGCCAGGACGACGTTCGACGGGTAGACGGGGATCCCGAAGAGCTTGCCGTTCCACACCCCGGCCTGCCAGGCGTTGCTGGGGACGTTGGCGAGGTTGGGGTACTTCTTGACGTTGTCGCCGGACAGGAACGGGGTGAGGTCGACGAACTTGGCCTCGACCGCGCTGCCGAAGTTGAGGTTCGTGGTGTTCCAGCTCGGGATGTCGATCCAGTCCGGCAGCTTGTCCCCGGTGAACAGGGTCGGCAGCACGTCGCCGTAGGTGTTGCCGTTGGCCGGTTTCATGGCCAGGCTCGCGCCGAAGGCGGCGTTCATGGCCTCGTAGTACTTGTTGCCCTTGGCGGAGGGGATCGCGCCCCACAGCGGGGTGATCGCGGTGTAGCTGCCGCCGGCCCCCGGCGCCTCGGGAACCGTCGTGATCTGGTCGGTCGGGTACTTCAGGTAGCCGGGGTCACTCCCGTTGGCACTCGGGATGTCCGGGGGGACCAGGGTGCTGGGTACGTACGCGGGGAGGATCTTCGCCAGCTCGGAGGTGCTCGTGCCGCCGGTCTTCTTCGCGCTGTCCGACTCACAGCCGGCGAGCACGGACGGCGCGGCGAGCGCACCGGCACCCGCCGCGACGGTGAAGAGGAACGACCTGCGGGACGGGCCCGGTGTGTGGGTACCCATCAGTGGGCCACCTTTCGTCCTTACGCCTCGGTCAGCGTTTCGAACGCAGCCTCACCAGGTCACCGACCACGGCGCGAGGTGTCCGCCCCGGTCCCGATGCCGCAGCGGACGCGGCGTGGAATCCGGCGTGACACCGGAGGCATCCCTGCCGTCGGCACATCAAACCGACCACGCGAGGTACGTGAACGCACCGTCACCTGGCCGGCAGCGTGAACCGATCCACGTAGCGCCTGTCGTGGTGATCTTCGTCGAAACGCTTCGATATGCTGCGGGAGAGTACGACATCGCGCAGCACGGGGCAAGGGGCTGGCGCAAGTGATTTACCGCCAGCCCTCCGCATTCCCCGGGCGATCCCTGGCCCCGGTCCCGCCGTGGTGTCCCGGTTCCCCTGGATGCCGGCAGGTCGCCCCGACCGCCCCGGTTGATCCGCGCGGGACACGGCCAAGAAATCGCGGATAGTGAGAGCGCAATTCCTGACAGTCACCATCGGTGTCGGGGAAGGTGTCGGGTGGGCGACGAAACCTTGACATGCCCTGACGGCGATGCCAGGGTCGAACCGCTTCGATGATCGGGTGTCGTCCACCCGAACGGCGGGTCGCACCGGGGCGGATCCCCGGTCCCGGCCCGTATCCTCGTCGGGCGCGAAGATCCCCCCGGACGCGTGCCCGACGACGGCGCGCCCGGACCACGACGGAGGGGACACGGCCCATGGGAACGCCGTCCGGCCCAGGACATGCGATCACAAAAATGACCACGGACGCGGCGACCACCCGCGCCCTGCGGGAGGAGCGGGTCGACAGCCTGCTGCGCCGGCTGACCCGGACGGAGAAGCTGGAACTGTTGCACCAGGTGTCCCCCGGGGTCCCGCGCCTCGGCCTGGCCCCGTTCCGGACCGGGACGGAGGTCCTGCACGGCGCGGCCTGGCTGGGGACGGCCACGGTGTTCCCCCAGGCCGTCGGCCTCGGAGCGACCTGGGACCCCGCCCTCGTCGAACGCGTCGGCCGCGCGGTCTCGGCGGAGGTCCGTGCCCTGCACCACCGTGACCCCCTGATCAGCCTCAACGTGTGGGCGCCCGTGGTGAACCTGCTGCGCGACCCTCGCTGGGGGCGCAACGAGGAGGGCTACTCCGAGGACGTCCTGCTCACCGTGACCACGACCCTGGCCTACTGCCGCGGGCTGCGCGGCGAGGACCCGCTCGCGCTGCGGACCGCGCCCCTGCTCAAGCACTTCCTCGCCTACAACAACGAGACCGCGCGGGACACCACGGACGTGTCGTTGCGGCCCCGGGTGCTCCGCGAGTACGACCTCCCGGTCTTCGCCGTCCCGCTGCTCGCCGGGGTGGCCACCGGGGTCATGCCGTCGTACAACATCGTCAACGGGCGGCCCAACCACGTGACCCCGCTGCTGGGCGAGCTCAGGGCGCTGGTCGTCGCCGCGACCGGCGAGGACATCGTCGTCTGCTCCGACGCGGAGGCGCCGTCCTTCCTCGTGGACACCGAGCACTACTTCCCCGACCACGCGACGGCCTACGCGGCGGCGCTGCGGGCCGGGGTCGACAGCTTCACCGACCACGGTGACCAGACCGAGGTCACCGTGGGACGGGTCACCGAGGCCCTCGACCGAGGGCTGATCACCGAGGAGGACGTCGACCGCGCGGTCCGGCGGCTGCTGACGCTCCGGGCCCGGCTGGGGGAGTTCACCCCGGAGCGGGACCCGCACGCGGGGGCGGGCGACGACGCCCTGGACAGCCCCGAGCATCGGGACCTCGCCCTGACCGCGGCGAGGGCCCAGGTCGTGCTGCTGCGCAACCGGGGTGACCTGCTGCCGATCACGCCGGGCCCCGGGGCCCGGATCGCCGTCGTCGGGCCGTACGCGGACGTCGTCTGCACCGACTGGTACAGCGGCACCCCGCCCTACCGGGTGGGGATCGCGGGCGGGCTGGGCCGGGCGCTCGCCGCGACGGGTGGGGAGGTGCGCTGGACCGAGGGGGTCGACCGGATCCGGCTGGTGTCCCGGCGTGGGGACGCCCTCCGGGTGGGCGGTGCCGCGGCCCCGGCCCTCACCTGCGTCCCCGTCGACGGCCCTGTGCCTGCCGGCGACCCCGCGTCTGCCGGCGACCCCGCGTCCGCCGGTGGCGCGCCGTCCGCGGACGGCCCTGCGCCTGCCGAGGGCGCCGGCTCCGCCGACGCATCGGTGGCCGAGTTCGACGTCTTCGACTGGGGCTGCGGGGTGGTGACCCTGCGCAGTGTCGCGACCGGCGGCTACGTCTCCGCGCGACCGGACGAGGCACCGGCCGCCGACGTCCCGGAGCCCAACGGCTGGTTCGTCCGGGAGACCCTCTCCCTCGACCCGGCACCGGCTCCCGACCCGGCACCGGCTCCCGATCCGGTCCGGGCACCGGAACCCGCTCCCGACCAGGTCTACCGGCCGGGACGGGGCGACCGGTCCGGCCGGGAGGACCGGGTGGTCGTCCTCCGCGCGGTCTCGACCGGTGAGTACACCGTCGTCGACGCCGACACCGGTGCCTTCCGTTTCGCCGACGTGCCGGCGGCCGAGGCCGAGCCCTTCACCGTCGAGGTGATCCGGCGCGGGGTCGACGAGGCGCTGGCGGCGATCGCGGACGCGGACCACGTGGTGGTGGTCGTCGGCAACGACCCGCACGTCAACGGCAGGGAGACCGAGGACCGGACGACACTGGCACTGCCCCCGGCGCAGGAGGAGCTGGCCAGGACCGTCGCCGAGGTCCACCCCCGCACCGTCCTCGTGGTCATGAGCGGGTACCCCTTCGCGCTGGGGACCGCGGCCGAGCACGTCCCGGCGATCCTCGCCACCAGCCACGCTGGGCAGGAGACGGGTACCGCGATCGCTGACGTCCTGCTCGGGACGTACCCGCCGTCCGCCCGGCTGGCGCAGACCTGGCATCGCGCGGACGGTGACCTTCCCGACCTCCTCGACTACGACATCATCAAGGCCCGCCGCACGTACCTCTACGACGACAGGGAACCGCTGTTCCCGTTCGGGCACGGCCTCACCTACACGACGTTCGGCTACGGGGAGCTCGCGCTGTCCCCCGGTGCCGTCGAGGCCGACCGCGCCCCGGTGACCGTCCGGGCCGAGGTGGCGGTCACCAACACCGGCAGCCGGACCGGCACCGAGGTGGTCCAGCTCTACAGCAGGCACCTGCCGCCCCGTCCGGACCGGCCGCTGCGGCGGCTGCAGGCCTTCGCCCGGGTCACCCTCGCCCCGGGCGAGACCCGAATCGCCCGACTGGAGTTCCCCCTCACCGCCCTGGAACACCTGGACGTCGCGAGCGGCCGGATGCGCGTCGAGCCCGGGACCTACGAGCTGTTCGTCGGTCGGTCGTGCCTCGACGTCGTCGCGACCGCGCGGCTGGAGGTGGACGGTCCCGCGCCGGAGCCGCGCCGGGTGGTCGGGACCCGGGTGCGGGCGGTGGACTTCGACGACTACGAGGACGTCGTCCTCGTCGACGTGAGCCGGGTGTCGGGGGACGCGGTGGCCCCTCGCGGCGAGGGCCCTGGCCTGCTGCTGTTCCGCGACGTCGACCTGGGCCCGCTGGCCCCCGTGACCGGTGCGTGCGGCGTGACCGGTGCGCGCGGCGTGACCGGTGCGCGCGGCGGAGACGGTGCGACCGGCGGGGTCGGCGCGGCCGGCACCGGGGGGCGGGTGACCGTGCGGGTGGCCAGGGCGGCGGAGGGCAGCGCACGCCTGGAGCTGCGCCGCGACCACCCCGAGCACGGGGTGCTGCTCGCCGAGGTCGAGGTCCCGTCCACCGGCGACGTCCACGCCTGGACCGAGGTGGAGGCCGACCTCCTGCTCGGGGCGACGGTGTCCTCCCTGCCCGGAGGGACGGTGTCCTCCCTGCCCGCGCCGGACGTCGTGCCGTCCACCGGCGACCTGTACCTCGTCCTCCACGGTGAGCAGCGGGTGGAGAGCTTCCGGTTCGACGTGACCGGCGGCGACCGTGCCTGACCACGGGCCCGGGGCCCAGCCGGGGTCCGCCCCCGACCACGGTCCGGGGTCCCGTCCCCAGGCAGCGCTCGGCCACGGTCCGGCCTCCGAGCACGGTCCCGGCGACGACTCCCGGCCCGGCCGGGCGGTCCGGGGTCGGCGCATCCTCTTCGGCGGTGACTACAACCCGGAGCAGTGGGACGACGACGTCCTGGCCGAGGACGACGTCCTCATGCGCCGGGCGCGGGTCACCGCGGCGACGGTCGGGGTGTTCTCGTGGTCCTGCCTCGAACCGGAGGAGGGCAGGTACGACTTCGGCTGGCTGGACCGCACCATGGACCGGTTGCACGCCGTCGGCGTCCGGGTGGTGCTGGCGACCCCCACCGCCTCGCCGCCGCCGTGGTTCACCGTCGCCCACCCCGACGCGCTGCCGGTCACCCCGGAGGGGACCCGGCTGTGGCACGGCAGCAGGGACACCTACTGCGTCGCGGCCCCGGCCTACCGGGCGGCGGCGCTGCGGATCGCCACCGCCCTCGCCGAGCGCTACGCGGACCACCCGGCGCTGGCCTTGTGGCACCTCCACAACGAGTACGGGACGTTGTGCTGGTGCGACCACGTCGCGGCGGCCTTCCGGGTATGGCTGAGGCGGCGTCACGGGGAGGGACGGGACGGCCTGGAGTCCCTCAACCAGGCCTGGAACACGGCGTTCTGGAGCCAGCGGTACACCTCGTGGGAGCACGTGCTGCCGCCGCGGGCCACCCAGTACCTGCACAACCCCGCGCAGGTGCTCGACTTCCGCCGGTTCTTCTCCGACGAGCTGCTCGCCGCCTACCGCGAGCAGCGCGACGCCGTCCGTCGGTTCACCCCCGACGTCCCGGTGACGACGAACTTCATGCTGCCCGACTACCAGAACCTGGACTTCTGGCGGTGGAGCCGCGAGGTCGACGTCGTGGCCGTCGACCACTACCTGGCCACCCCCGACCCGGAGGGGCGGGCCGACCTGGCCTTCGGGGCCGACCGGGCCCGCTCGTTCAACGGCGGACGGCCGTGGCTGCTCATGGAGCAGGCCCCGAACCTCGTCTTCGACGCGGGCATCCTGCGGGCCAAGACCCCCGGTCGGATGCTCGGCGACAGCCTCGCCTACCTGGCCCGCGGCTCCGACGCGGTGATGTTCTTCCAGTGGCGCCCCGGCCGGACCGGCTCCGAGGTCCACCACTCCGCGATGGTGCCGCACGCCGGCGCCGACACCCGGGTCTTCCGGGAGGTCGTGGAGCTGGGCGAGACCCTCGGCAGGCTCGACGAGGTGGTCGGCAGCACGCTGCGGGCCGACGTCGCGATCCTGTGGGACGCCGACGCCTGGTGGGCGCTGGAAGCCCCTGGGTCCCCGTCACCGCGGATGCGCTACCTCGATGCGCTCCGCCAGGCGCACCATGCCCTGTGGCGGGCGGGCGTCGTCACCGACTTCGCCCACCCGGAGGACGACCTGTCGCGCTACCGGCTGGTGCTCGCCCCGAGCGCGTACCTGCTCTCCGACGCCGCGGCGGCCTCGCTGTCGGCCTACGTCGACGGTGGCGGTCACCTGTTCGTCGGCTGCTTCTCCGGGGTGGTGGACGCCACGGGCCGCACCCGACTCGGCGGCTATCCCGGCGGCCTGCGCGACGTGCTCGGGATCCGGGTCGAGGAGTTCCGCCCGCTCGCGGACGGCGAGGAGGTCGTGCTCGCCCGGGCTCCGGCCTGGCCTGCCGAGGGTCGGCCGGACGGCGCTCCTGACCAGTCCCGGGACGACGCCCCGGACGGGGCCCGGGACGGGGGGCTGCGCGGGCGGTTGTGGTCGGAGTACCTGCACGCCCCGGGCGCCGAGGTGCTGGCCGGGTACCGGGGCGGGGTGCTCGACGGGCAGCCGGCCGTCACCCGGAACCGGTGGGGTACCGGCACCGGCTGGTACTGCTCCACCCGGTTGCGCGACGACGACCTCGCCGCTCTGCTCGCCGAGGTCGGCAGGGCCGCCGGGGTCGCCCCGACGTGCCCCGGCCTGCCCGAGGGGGTCGAGGCGGTGCGCCGGCTGGCCCCGGACGGGCGGAGCTGGCTGTTCGCGTTCAACGACTCCGGAGCCGCGGTCGAGGTGCCGGCCAGGGGAGTGGAGCTGCTCACCGGCGCGGTGGTCACCGGCGCCGTCGAGGTGCAGTCCGGCGGGGTCGCCGTGGTCCGCGAGACCGGATGATCCCGCCGCGACCCGCGACCCGCGACCCGCGACCCGCGAGACCGGGTGATCCCGCCGCGACCCGCGACGGCGGATCAGGGCGTCGGCAGGCCCGACCCCGGTGATCGACCGGATCGCTCCTGGCCACCGCCTATGCTCCGGGGAGTGACGACCCACGGCGTGCAGGGCGACTCCGGGCAGGAACCGGGCCAGGACGACGGGCGACCCCGGCACCCGTCGGCGGTGTACGGGGTCGGCACCGATCCCGACCCGCGCTTCTCCCTCGCCAACGAACGGACCACGCTGGCCTGGGAGCGCACCGCGCTCGCCGTCGTCGCCGCGGGGATCGGGCTGACCTCCCTCGCCAACCTCACCGCGCTGCCGCGGGGGGTGTACGTGCTGTCGCTGGGCATGTGCCTGGCCGGAGGCTGGCTGGCGATCGCGGCGGTCCTCGACTGGCGGCGCCGGGAGCTGGCCCTGCGCACCGGGTGCGTCCTCCCCGCCCCCCGGTCGCTGCCCTGGCTCGCCGGGACGGTGGCCCTGGTCGCCCTGGCTCTCGCCTGCTGCGTGCTCGTCGTCGCCTGGGGGTGACCCGGCCACCGCGACACCGCTCGGCGTGTCACCGCTCGCCGCGTCACCCTCACCGCGTCACCCTCACCGCGACACCCTCGCCGCGGCGTCCCTCGTTCCGGAGGTCCTCAAGATCTTGGTGAATGCGAACCGTGGAGCGCGTCGGATCCACCAAGATCTTGGTTGTGCCCCTGTGGCCCGCCGCACGGTGTTCTCCGTACGGCGGTTAGCGTGACCGGGTGAGCAGCGAGCGCTCGGTCCGGCGGTCTCCGCACCCGGATGCCGGGATCCGGGACGCCGTCCGGCTGCTCCCACCGGTTCTCCTGCCCGACCACGCCGAGGTCCTCGACGGGGTCCTTGACGAGGTCCTCTGCGGGGCCCGCCGCCGCGCGGGCGAGCGGGCTCCGGGAGACCTGGCCGAGGCCGTCGCCGCCCTCTGGGCCGGGTACCGGTCCCTCGGCGCCCGTCCGGCGGGGCGGTCCACCGTCGTGGCCGACCAGGATCCTGTCCCCGCCGTGGCCGGCACGGGGCTGATCCCGCTGCGGGAGACCCTGCACCCGGAGACCCCGCACCCGGAGACCCTGCACCTGGGGGCTCTGGACGCGCTGCTCGCGCCGTTCGCCGACGGGGTGGAGCAGGAGGCCCTCGACACGGCGGTCGCCGACCTGCTCGCCGGGGTGGCTCGTGACCTGCCCGGGACGGCGGCATGGACCGATCTCGGCCCCGGCGACTCCGCGATCGCCCGAGCCGTGCTGCGCGCCGTCCCGGTGCTCGGCGTCGCGGCACCCGTTGTGGCCCTGCGCGTCGACGCGGAGACCCCCGAGTCGTTGCGCCGGGCCGCGGTCCTGGCCGCCGGGGCGCTGCCCCCCGCCACCGTGCGGATCCACCTCGTCGACCACCCGGCGGTGTCGGCAGGGCTGCCGTGGCCGTACGCGGTCGCTCCGGGACACGCCTACCTCCCCGCCGGGGGTGCTGCCGTGGTCGCCGTGCTCGACCTCGGCGTGGCCGCCCGGCGGTTCGGTGAGCGGCGGCGTCGTGAGGTGCTGGCCGGCACCGGGTCCGGCGTCGGTCGGGCCGGGCCTGATCTCGACGCCTTCCTCGACGAGGTGCTGCCGGACCTGGTCGCGGGGGCTGCGGCCGAGCTGTCCCTGGCCGTCGAGGCGATGGTCGACGGTCCCCTGCCGGCCGGGGCGGAACCGCCGGCACGCGAGCCCGATGACCCGTCTCGACCCGTGACCGGTGACCGGCAGCGATCCGTGGCCGATGCCCGGCGCCGGTGCGTGGCCGTGCTCGGGGTGGACGGGGTGGCCGAGGCCGTCGGAACGGTCCTCGGGCAGGACCCGGCGGGTGTCGGGGCGGCTCCTGGTTCCGGCCCGGTGACGGTGACCGGTTCCGGGGGTGTCGTCGACTGTGCCGGGTACGGCGTCGACGCCGAGGCCGCCGAGGTCGCCGCGCTCCTGGTGCACCGCCTCGCGGATCTCGCTGCGGCCGTGCCCCCGGTCGGCCCGCGGATCACCGGTCCACCGCTGCTGCACGCGCCGTTCGGCTCCACCGGGGTCCGGGTTCCCGACCACCTGGAGCCGCCCCCGTACAACCACCTGCGCACCCTCGCCGCCGTCCAGCCTGCCTTCGCCGCCGGGGCAGCGGACGTGCTCGCCCTCGACGCGGGGGTCCGGGAGAACCCGCAGGCCGGGGTGGACGTCGTCCGGGGCGCCTTCGCCTGCGGGGTGCGCGGGCTGGCGCTCGCGGTGCACGCCGTCCCGAAGGTGCGGGTCACCGGGTTCCTGGTGCGGCACGGCGTCGTCGTCAAGCCGGACGGTCCCCGGTGGAGGTGAGCCCGGTGAGCCCTGAGGCGGGGTCGGAGGTGCGTGGCGTCGGGACGCGCGGGGCGGTCGTCGGCGGCTACGTCACCGACATCGACAGGGCCTCGGCCGTCGACGGTCCGGGGAACCGTTACGTGTTGTTCCTGCAGGGCTGTCAGTTCGACTGCCTGGTCTGCCACAACTCCTGCACCATCCCGCCGCCGCCCCGGTGGATGGTGCCGACCAGCGTCGACGAGACGCTCGCCGACATCCGATCCGTCGAGCCCTTCCTGTCCGGCATCACCGTCACCGGCGGAGAGGCCACCCTCCAGGCGCCGTTCGTGCACGCCCTGTTCACCGGGCTGCGGGCCGACCCGGTCATCCGGGGGCTCACCGCCTTCGTCGACACCAACGGGGACGCCGAGGCCGAGGTATGGGAGCTGCTCGCTCCGGTGACCGACGGGGTGATGGTGGACCTCAAGGCCCTCGACGACGAGATGCACGTCGTGCTCACCGGAACCTCCAACACCCGGGTGCTGGCCTCGATCACCTCCCTCGCGGCCAGGGGACTGCTGTACGAGGTGCGGCTGCTGCTGGTCCCCGGGCTGAACGACAGCGACGAGGTGCTGGACCGCACGGCGTCCTGGCTGCTCGGCGTCGACCCCGACCTCCGGGTGCGGATCAACGCCTTCCGCAGGGACGGGGTCCGGCCCTGCGCCCGGGACCTGCTCGAACCTCGCGCCGAGGACCTGGACAGGTACCGGTCGGTGCTCTCCGCCGCCGGGATCCGGCAGCTGACGACCTACTGAGGGTCGCCTCCCGAGGTCGCTCCGGAGTCGTCATCGCCGGGGTTGTCCGTTCGTCCCTCGCCTGCGCCGTGGGTCGGCTAAGGTCCCCGGCCGTGACCGAGGTGAGGGTGGGGCAGGAGGCGGCGGACGTGGAGCGCCCCGGGCATCAGGACGTGGTCGTGGACCCGGAGATCGGCCTGCACCTGACCGAGGTCGACGGGGTCCGGACGGTGTGGGCGCCGGTGCCCGGTCCGCTGCGGGCAGGACTGATGTTTCGGGTCGGCGCGGCCGACGAGACGCTGCCGACCGCCGGGATCACTCACCTGCTGGAGCATCTCGCGCTGTTCGGCGTCGGCCGACCGGGGGACCACTCCAACGGGGCGGTCGGGCCGACCCTGATGAACCTCCACGTCACCGGTGACCAGGAGCTGGTCACCGGGTTCTTCGACCAGGTGACCCGTCGGCTCACCGATCCCCCCGCCGAGCGGATCGACGCCGAGCGCGGCGTCATCAGGGCCGAACAGGCCGGTCGCCGCCGGGGCCTCATGGACGTGCTGCTCACCTGGCGGTACGGGGCGCGGACCTACGGCCTGACCGGACAGCAGCAGTACGGCGTCCAGCACCTCGACGTCGAGGCGGTGCGGGACTGGGCCGGCCGGTACACAACCCGGGGCAACGCGGTGCTGTGGCTGTCCGGTCCGCCGCCCGCGGGATTGCGGCTGCACCTGCCGGACGGCGCGTACCGCCCACCGCCGGATCCCGCCGCCTCCGTGCTCCCCGGGTTCCCGGCCTGGTTCACCGACCGCCCGGGCGGCACGGCACTGCACACGGTCCTGCCCCGCGGTTGGGCGGTGCCCGCACTCCGGCGGGTGCTGGCCACCCGGCTGGTGGACGAACTGCGGGTCGCGCAGGCCGTCGCCTACGCGCCGGAGGTGGACTATCAGCCGCTGACCCGCGAGGTCGGTCAGCTCGTCGCCGTCACCGACCTGGTCCAGGGCCGGGAGGCCGACGGCGTCGACGCCTTCCTCGGGGTGCTCCGGCGCCTGGGCGGGGGACCGGGGATCTACGGAGCGGTGACCGAGGAGGACCTCGTCGAGTGGCGGGCGGACGTCGACCGGACGCTGAGCGACCCCATGGCGCCACTGGGGGCCGTGGGGTCGGCGGCCCTGCAGACGCTCCTCGGCGACGGGGTCATCGCGATGGAGGCGCAGCGCGCGGAGCGCGAGCAGGTGACCGTCGAGCAGGTCCGGGAGGCGGCGAAGGCCGCGCTGGACTCCACGCTGCTCGCGGTCCCGCCCGGTCGCGGTCCCACCGCGCCGCCCTGGCGTCCGGCCCCGCTGACGACCTCACCGCTGCTGGTCGGGCGGGAGTTCCCGCACCTCGACCCGGCGTGCTCCGGGGTCCGGCTGGTGGTGTCCCCCGAGGGCATCAGCACCCGCTGGTCGGACGGATCCCACCTGACGGTGCGGGTCGACTCCACCGCCGCCGTACTGCGCCGGCCGGACGGGCACCGGGTGCTCGTCGCCGACGACGCCTGCCAGATCGATCTCGAACCCACCCTCTGGCACCGGGGGAGGGACATCACCGCCGCCGTGGACGCCCTGTGGCCGGAGCACCTGCGGATCGACCTGCCCGCCCGCGACCCGGGTGACGTGCCGAGACCGGCCAAGGGCTGGTGGTTACCGCGAACGGCACGCAGGCTCCGGTGGGCGATCGAGGACGTCATCCGCAAGGCGCCCTACGTCCTCCTCGTGCTGGCAGAGATCTGGTTCCTGGCCGCGCTCATGGAGAACATGGGTTGCTCTCTCCCGGTCGCGGTCGCCGTCGTGGGAGGGACGACGGCGGGTGTGGTGCTGCTGGCACTCCTCGCCCGGTGGTCCGCCGGAAGGTCTCCCTCACCGGACGGCGGAGAGCCGGAGCCCCTCTGATCGCCCTGCAATCGGTCGTCACAGAGGTCCTCGGTCATCACTGTGCAGGGTCTCCGGGGGTGTGCGCCCCCGGAAACCCTGCAGTCTCCCGACCGGGCCTCACCCTCACGCCAGGCAGGGTTCGGCGATCTCCAGGAGGTGACGGTCGGCGTCCATCCGGACCCTGGCCCCGATCGGCAGCACCGTGTTCGGGCAGTTGTGGCCGATGTCGGCGATCCGCAGCACCGGGACGTCGCAGCCGAGCTCGTCGAGCACCTCGACCAGCACGTCGACCAGGCGCAGCGGCGGGGCCTGACCGTCTCCGTCGACGTGGCCGACGACGATCCCGGCCACCCGGTCGAGCATCCCGGCCTGGGCGAGGTGGTGGAAGCAGCAGTGGCCGGCGTCCGCGGCGAACCCCAGGGTCTCCAGCAGCAGGACGGCGCCAGTGACGTCGGGGGCGAACGGGGTGCCGGCGAGCTTGCGCAGGCACTCGACGTTGCCGCCGAGCAGCGGTCCCTCCGCGACGCCGGGGCGGATTGTCCCCCGGGGACCGGCCGGACGGACCGGGCCGACGGTGCCGTCGACGAGCCGGGCGGTGAACTCCTCGACGTCGTACGCCGACGGGTCCCTGCCCAGCCCCCACATGAGGTCCGGCCCGTGGAAGGTGATCAGACCGGTGCGCGCGAACACGGCGTTGACCAGCACCGTGATGTCGCTCATCCCGACCAGGACCTTCGGGTTCGCGGCAAGGGCCGGCCAGTCGAGGAGGGGGAGGCAGGCGTTGGCCGTCGTCCCGCCCTGGGTGCACATGATCGCCCTGACCTCGGGATCGGCGACCATGCGGTTGAGGTCGGCCGCCTTCTCCGCCGGGGTCGCCGAGTACCCGAGCGAGGCCGAGAGCGCGTGGTCGGCGAGCCGCACCCGGAGACCCAGGTCCTCCAGCACGGCGATCCCGGCGTCCAACTGGGGGCGTCCCTCGTCGGTGACCACGGCCGAGGGGCTGACCACCCCGATGAGATCTCCCGGGGACAGTCGGGGGGCGATCACGATGCTCTCCTCCGTTCGCGCGGATCCGGTTCAGCGGCCGAGCGGTTGCCAGACGGTGGTGTGCCGGCAGGCGGCCAGGACCAGCTCCGGCCAGGCCCGGGAATCGGGCGCGGTGACCACGGCGTCGAGCTCCGAGTGGTCCAGCAGCAGCGCCGCCGTCGTCCCGTCGCGGTCCGGGAGCAGGGTGACCAGCCCGGACGGTGCTCCGGCGGCTCCGAGCGCCTCCGTCAGGGCGGCCACCGTGGTGTCCGGGGTCCCCGGCGGCGCGACCGCGACGCAGCTGTTGCCGATCACCAGCAGCAGGGCCAGCGCACCGAGCAGGCGTGGGAGCGAGCCGGGGCCGGGGGCGAGCAGCGCGACCACGCCGAGCGGGGCGGTGACCGTGGTGCGCAGGTGCACGCCGTCCCCGGAGCGGCCGTCACCACCGGTCGCCGGGTCGGCGAGGACGGCGGCGACCCGGGGGAGGGCGTCGCCCCAGCCGGAGAGCCCGGTCCAGGCGGCGACCACCGCGGGCAGCTCCTCGCCGGAGATCCCGGGCAGCCGGTCGGCGTTGCGGGTCAGCTCCGCGGCGACCCGATGGAGGGTGTGTCCGCGGTCCGCCGCGGGCAGCGCGTCCCAGGCCGGGGTCGCGGACCTGGCCGCGGCGACGGCATCCCGGACTGCATTCCGGACGGCGTCCCTGGCGGGTCCGTCGGGAACCGCATCTCCGCGCGGGAGGTCCCCGTCCGTGAGGTGCCCGTCCGTGACGCCGTCGGGCGGGCAGCCTCCGCGCAGGAAGGAGGAGACCCCCCGGCCGACGCAGCCCGGTCCGGACGGCGCGGGGGCCGAGGGACCGATCCGGTCGCCGGTACCGACCCACACCTCGGCGACCGGCAGCCGGCTCGCCGTCCACAGTGCCCGGGAGCCCTTCTCGCTCCACACCGCGGCGCACCCGGCGCCGGCGCCCCGGGACCGGACCACACCACCCGCCAGGGCGAGGCACTCCTCCGGGGTGCGGAAGGTGCGGACCACGAGCACCGGGCCGCCGGTGGCGTCGAGGGTCAGCGGGTCGTCCGGCGGCAGGTCGGTGACCAGCGTCGGCGGGAGCCAGCACCCGCGTTCCGGCCACCCGCCGGGAGGCGGGGCGGGGCTCCACCGGCCCGCGCCGCCGGCCACCGCCGCGTCGAGCCGCCGGAGGGTGCGGTCCCGTCGCGTCGCGGAGGTCATCGGGCCGAGATCGGTGTTGCGATCGAGCGGGTCGCCGACCCGCAGCGCCGTCATCCGCCACCGCAGCCGGTCGAGGACCTCGTCGGCGACGCTCTCCTGCACCAGCAGCACCGGCCCCGGTCGCAGCGGCAGCGCGTGCCCGGCGAGCACGCCGCCGACGACACCCTCGACCGCGTCGTCCAGGGGCGCGTCCCGGTAGAGGACCGTCACCCCGGCGACGACAGGCCGGGCGGTCATGGCGGTCCTGGTGCCGGCCGCGGTCCCGGCGACCCGTCGGCAGGCCTCCGCCGGACCGGTCACCGCGACCAGGTCGACGCCGTCCCGCACCGCCAGGGCGGCGAGGTCGTCGTCGGCGGCGGGCACCACGCCGAGCAGTCCCGCGGGCAGGCCGGCGTCGCGGGCGATCCCGGCCAGGAACAGCGCGGTCAGCGGGGTGCGCCGCGAGGGCAGGACCACCACTCCGTTGCCCGCGGCGAGGGCGGGGAGGACCGCCTCCGCCAGGGTGCGCAGTGGCGCGTCGTCCCCCGGCAGCACGGCGACGACGCCGAACGGCCCCGGCCCGTCGTCCCCGTCGTCCTCGGGCGACGGGACGGGACTGCCCGGCCACCTCGGGAGGGTCGGCCGGTCGGCCCGACCTGCCGCGGCGACGGCGCGGGCCGCCACCAGCCTCGCCTCCACCTCCCGGGCCCAGGTGACGGGAGTCCCGGCGCCGAGGGATTCCACGACGGCGAGGTCGTCCCCGCGGCGGTCGAGTTCGGTCGCGAGGCGGCGCAGGTGGTCCGCGCGCCGGAACCCCGGAAGGAACCGCCACGAGTCCTGCCACGCCCGCCGGGTCGCCGCCACCGCGCGGTCGACGTCCCGCCCGTCGCCGACGGCCACTTGGGAGAGCACCTCGCCGGTGGCCGGATCGCACACCTCCGCCGTGGCACCTCCTGCCGCCTCGACCTCCTCGCCGCCGATGACCAGCCCGTACCCGGCGGCGGGCAGGCCTGCGGGACGGGGAACGAGGGCCGGGGACGCGCAGAGCCGCGGCAGGCCCTCCGCGGCAGCCGGCGACGGGACGTCGCGTGGGTCGGGTACCAGGCGCACCGTCACCACCCTGCCCCGGGCGCGGGACGGCGGGCCGCCGTCCGCTGCCGCACCACGTCCCGGAGCAGCCCGGATGCGCCGAACCGGAACAGGTCCGGCTCCAGCCAGGCGGTGCCGGCAGTCTCCTCGGCGAGCACCAGGTAGCGGAGGGCGTCGGCCGCGGTGCGGATCCCGCCGGCGACCTTCACCCCGACCCTCCGACCGGTGAGGGTCGCCCAGTCACGGACGGCGGCCAGCATGACCAGGGCCGCCTCCGGGGTCGCGGCGGGGGAGATCTTCCCGGTGCTGGTCTTGATCATGTCGGCTCCGCCGAGCATGGCCAGCCAGGAGGCGTCCCGGATCGCGTCGGGGTCGCCCAGCTCACCGGTCTCCAGGATCACCTTGAGCCGCACCGGCTTCCTCCCCTCCGGCACGGCGTGGCAGATCTCCCTCACCGCCGTGACCTGCTCGACGACGAGCCCGTACCGACCGCCGAGGAACGCGCCCCGGTCGATGACCATGTCCACCTCGTCCGCCCCGGCGAGCACGGCGATCCGGGTGTCGGCGAGTCTGACCGCCGACGAGGCCCGGCCGCTCGGGAAGGCCGTCACCACCGCCGCGACCCGCACCGGGGCGGGGGGCTGGTCCGTTGCGTCCGCGGCGCGCAGCGGGACGACGGGTCGCAGCGCCTCGACGGCCACCGGGACCAGGTCTCCGTAGACGCACACGGCGGCGACGGTCGGGCAGTCCGGGTCACGGGGGTCGGGACGCCGGGCCGCCGCACACAGCGCGCGGACCGTGGCCGGGGTGTCCGAGCCCTCGAGGGTGGTCAGATCGGTCAGCCGGATCACCAGGTCGAGGGCCAGGACACGTGACGCGCCCTCCGGTACCCGGGTGGACAGCCGGGCGGCCCGGGCCACCAGCCCTGCCTCGTCCACCCCGGGGAGTCCCCGGAGCCAGCGGTGCAGGGAGGCGTCGTCGAGCGAGCTCACGAGGGAGCCGGAGGCCGGGACCATGTCCGGATCGCTGCTCCTTCCGGGAGGCGGGCGGAGGGGCACCGCGGAGCCGGTCGGGCGGTCGCGGTCGGTCCGCGGCGCAGACTACCCGGCACCGGTGACGCTGCCGGTGTCCGCGACGTCGTGGTGCCTGGGTGTCTCCGGTGTCCCTCCGGTGCCCGCGGTGTCTCCGGTGCCCGCGGTGTCTCCGGTGTCCGCGGTGTCTCCGGTGCCCGCGGTGTCTCCGGTGTCCGCGAAGCCGTGGAGTCCCGGTGCCCGCGGTGCCTCCGGTGTCCTCATGGCAGCGGACCCGGCGTCCCGCGCGTCAGCCCGGCTCGCCTCACCGCTCGTGGATCGCCGGTCGGAGGGGGAGCGGTGCGGGCGTGGCAGGGTTGGCGGTGTGAACGGGCGGCGGGTCTACTGGTCGGCGACGGCGCGCGGAGCCGCCCTGGCCTACCTGGCGTTCGCGTGCTGGTGGCTGGTCGCGGTCCTCGTCGACGGCTCCGGCGAGGACCTGCTGGGCGTGGCGCCGTGGCTGCTCCTGGTGGGAGTCCTCGTCCACGCGGTGCTGTGGCGCCCGGTGGTGATTGTCGACGACGACGGGGTCGAACTGCGCAACGTGGTCCGCGACGTCCGGGTCCCGTGGTCGGAGCTGACGGAGGTGGAGACCCGCTACGCGCTCACCCTGGTCACCCGGGGCGGCCGGTTCCGAAGCTGGGCCGCCGCCGCCCCGGGACGTCCGGGTCTGCTGCGACGGGGGACCTGCCCGGGGGCGGACCGTGGGCTGCACGGTTCCCGTGGCCTCTCCGCGGAGCACGAACTGCCCGATCCTCGATGGACTCCCGGTCGGCAGGCGGGGACGGCGGCCAGTCGGGACCTGCGGGCCGACTCCGGTGCGGCGGCGTTCCTGATCGAGCAGAGGTGGGCCGCCTGGCGGGACGCGGTGGGAAGCCGGGTCCCTGCACCCCACGAGGCAGGACCGCGCACGGCAGTGCCTGACGACGCAGTGCCCGACGATGCGGGGTCTCGCGACGAGGAGCACCGGCAGCCGGGTCCGAGCCGGGGATGCTCCGGTCCCGAGGTGCGGTGGGCCCGAGTGGTCCTGGTCCTGGGCGCCGGAGCCGTGGCGTCGGTGGTCGTCACCCGGGTCCTGGGCTGAACCCCCGGGAGGCCGTCACCCGGGTCCTGGGGTCAGGCGCCCCGCTTGCGCATCCGGTTGAGCAGGGACCTGCGCCCGGCCGACGTCCTCGGCCTCTCCCGGGACCAGGAACCGGTGGCCGGGCGGCACTCGAGCAGACGGTCACGGGCACCGGGCATCCGTGGGTCGGCGGCGAGCGCCCGGGACAGCCACTCCCTGGCCTGGTGGGTCTCGCCCAACTCCAGGAGCGCGACGCCGACGTCGTAGCAGGTGGTCCCGTCGAGGGGCTCGGGGGACGGGAGCATGCTCAGCTCCGTCGACGCCCCCAGGGGATCGCCACCCTTGAGCAGGGCCACGCCGAGCAGGAACCGGGCTCGCGCGTCCTCCGGCGAGAGCCTCAACCGCCGGCGCAGGGCGCGTGCGGCGTCCTCGTAGCACCCCTCGTCGAGGAGTTGTCGGCCGACGTCGAGGAGGGTCGGCGCCCGCTGTCGGGAGTGCGCTTGGTCGTCGCCTGTGGAGTCTCCGGCTCCGGACGCGGGCACCATGGACCTCCTTGTGAGTGGTCGTGCGCCTCCATCACGGCGTCAGCCCGTACCCGATCACGCCGTGGGACGTCGCCCAGACGCCCCGCAGACCTTCTCACTCCTGCTTATCGAGTTATACCTGTTCGGGTGCGGGTGCGCGGCACGAACGGACGAGGTGCAGCCCCGAGTCGGATACCGAAATGTTCCGGAAGGGGGAAATACCCGCCCCGGTAGGGTGTGTGCCGATCCGAGCCGTCACCGGGCGTCGACGAGTCGGGACAAGTCGGCAGCAGCGCCCCGCAGCAGTCCCCTCGCGGCGGCCCGGTCCGACGACAGTGATCTCCCCGGGGCCGGGGCGACGACCTCCAGGTAGCACTTGAGCTTGGGCTCCGTCCCGCTGGGTCGGACGATGACGCGGAGGCCGTCCGCGGTGCGGAACCGCAGGGCGTCGGTCGCCGGGAGGTGGGAGCCCGCCTCCGGCCGGGTGAGGTCGTCGACGGAGGTGACCTTCCCCGGGCCGATCCGAGCGGGCGGTCGGTGCCGGAGTCGGGCCATGGCGGCGTCGGCGCCCCGGCGGCCCGTGAATCGGATTGCGAGGGCGTCGGTCAGGTGCACCCCGTAGCGGCGGTCCAGGTCGTCGAGGGCGTCGTCGACGGTCCGGCCGACGGCCTTCAGCCGGGCGACGAGCTCGGCCAGCAGCAGCGTCGCCGTGATCCCGTCCTTGTCCCGGACCAGGTCCGGGGCGACGCAGTAGCCGAGGGCCTCCTCGTAGGCGTAGGTCAGCCCGGGGACCCGGGCCAGCCACTTGAACCCGGTCAGGGTCTCCACATGGCGGCAGCCGTGGGCCGAGGCGATCGTGCGGAGCCGCTGCGAGGACACCACCGAACAGGCGATCACGGCCGTCGTGCCGACGTCCTCCCGCGAGCGCCGGTCGAGCAGGTGCTCGGCGAGCAGGCAGCCGAGCTCGTCGCCGCTCAGCAGCCGCCACCCGCCCGGGTCCGGTGCCGGTATCGCGGCGGCGCACCGGTCGGCGTCGGGGTCGGTGGCGACGACGAGGTCCGCGCCGTGCCGGCTCGCGGTGGCCACGGCGAGGTCGAGGGCGCCGGGCTCCTCCGGGTTGGGGTAGGGCACGGTGGGGAAGCGGGGGTCGGGTTCGGCCTGCTCGGCGACCATCCGCGGGGTCGGGAACCCGGCTCCGACCAGGGCAGCCGACAGCAGCCGGCCACCCACCCCGTGCAGCGGGGTGATCACCAGGGACAGGTCGCGCGGGCTCGCCGGGTCGAGGAGACCGACGGCCGCATCGAGGTACTCCGCGACGACGCCGTCGTCGAGCATCCGCCAGCCTTCGTCCGCGATCGGCACCTCACCGGTCCGGCCCACGGCCGCGATGTGACCGGCGATCTCGGTGTCGGCGGGCGGCACGATCTGGACCCCCCTGCCGTCCGGCCCCTCGGTCCGCCCTCCCCGGTAGACCTTGTACCCGTTGTCCTCCGCCGGGTTGTGACTGGCCGTGACCATGACTCCGGCGTCGGCGTCCAGCCACCGGACGGCGAAGGCGAGCACCGGTGTCGGCAGGGCCTCGGGGAGCAGCAGGGCCGTGCACCCGGCCGCGGTGAGCACCCCGCAGGTGTCCCGGGCGAAGGCCGCCGAGCCGCGTCGGGCGTCGTGGCCGACGACCACCCGGGGGGTCCCGGGAACCGTCCGGTGGAGCTGGGCCGCCAGCCCAGCCGCCGCCCGGATGACGACGGTGCGGTTCATCCGGTTCGGTCCAGCCCCCATCCGGCCGCGCAGCCCGGCGGTCCCGAACCGGAGCTGCCCGTCGAACCGGTCGGCGAGGTCGGCGCGAGCGGCCTCGGCACCGGCGCCGCCGGCCGCCCGGGCCAGGAGGTCGTCGAGCTCGGCCCGGGTGTCGGGGTCCGGGTCGTCGTCCCGCCAGGAGAGCACCCGGGACCGGAGGTCCTCCCAGCCCGGCCCATCGGTCGCCGGTCCACCCGGCGCCGTGCCGTCCGGTGTCACCGTCGCACTGGGCGTCGGCCCATCGATCGCCGGCCCATCGATCGCCGGCCCATCGGTCGCCGGGCCACCCGGTGCCGTCGCGTCCGGCGTCGACGGGTTCGGCCTCGGTGCGCCGGACGACCCTGTGCTCGGCTCCGCCTCGCCCCTGGGGTGGTCGCTCACCCGGGCACGGTACCCGGTCGCCGTGCCCGCACCTCGCTCATCGTCATGGGGCACGACCGGTACAGGTCTCGGGGCTCGGCCTGTGCCCGGACAGGTCCGGGTCGAGGTGCGGCCGGTGCGCGGATCGGCCCTGGTCGAGGCGTGCCACCGTTACCGTGGGGCCGTGATCCGGGATCCCTCCACCGACCTCGACGACCCCGCGACCGACCCGACGGACCTCGCCCGCCTCGCCGCCGAGGAGATCGCCGCGGCCACCGGCTCTGACCGGCACGACATCGTCCTCGTCGCCGGGTCCGGCTGGGCGGAGGCCATGGCGACCGTGGGGGAGTGCGTGGCGGAACTGCCCGCGGCGGAGATCACCGGCTTCGCCCCGTCCGCGGTGCCGGGACACCGGGGGGTGATCCGCTCGGTCCTGGTCCGTGCAGGACCAGCCGTCGACGACGACGCAGCCGCCGTCCGTGATGGTGGGATCGACGCTGCTGCCGACCGCGACGCTGCCCCCGTTCGCAGGGTCCTGGTGCTCGGCTGTCGCAGCCACCTCTACGAGGGCCGGGGAGTCCGCGCGGTGGCGCACGGGGTCCGCACCGCCGCAGCCGCGGGATGCTCGGTCGCCGTGCTCACCAACGGGTGCGGGAGCATCGACGTCTCCTGGCCGCCGGGGACCCTCGTCCTCATCGGCGACCACATCAACCTCACCGGGGCCTCGCCCCTGGAGGGTCCCCGCTTCCTCGACCTGAGCGAGGCCTACGCGTCGAGGCTGCGTGCGCTGTGCCGGACCGTGGACCCGTCCCTGCCGGAGGGCGTCTACGTGCAGTTCCGCGGTCCCGCCTTCGAGACCCCGGCCGAGGTCCGGATGGCTGCCGCCCTCGGCGGGCACCTGGTCGGGATGTCGACGGCGCTGGAGACGGTCGCCGCGCGGGAGGCCGGTCTGGACGTGCTGGGCCTGTCCCTGGTGACGAACCCGGCGGCCGGGGTCACCTCCGCTCCCCTCCACCACACGGAGGTGCTGGCCGCCGGGCGGTCCGCGGCGGACCGGCTCGCCGACTTCCTGGCCCGGGTGCTCCCTCTGCTGTAGGTCTCGTCCCGGAGGTCTCTGGCCTCGTCCCGGAGGTCTCTGGTCTCCTCCGGGAGGTCCCGCCGCCTGCCCCTGGCCGGTGTCCCCTGCCCGCAGCGGCTCCACCGTCCGCACATTGGCATGATCTTGGTGGATCCGAACCGGATGCTGTGCCGAATCCACCAAGATCATGGTGCTCCACCTCGTACCGACGGGGTCAGCCCGTACCGACGGGGTCAGCCCGTACCGACGGGACCACCCCGCACCGACGGGACCACCCCGCACCGACGACGTCAGCTCACGCCGACGAGGTCCTCGGTGCGTGCCGGGCTCGGGTCGTCGCCGTCCGGGGTCGGGACGGCCCCCTCGTCGCTCCACCCGAGGCGCCGCTGCCACCGCTGCAGCGGTGCGGGAGCCCACCATGCGGCGGGGCCGAGCAGCCTCAGCACGGCCGGGACCAGGACCGCGCGGACCACGGTGGCGTCGACGACGATGGCGACTGCCATGCCGACCCCGATCATCTTGATGAACGTGATGCCCGAGGTGGAGAAGGCGCCGATGACCACGACGAGCAGCAGCGCCGCGCTGGTGATGATCCTCCCGGTGCGCTGCAGCCCGGCGGCGACGGCCGCGGTCGCGTCACCGGTGCTCCGCCAGTGCTCGGCGATCCGGCTGAGCAGGAACACCTCGTAGTCCATCGACAGCCCGAAGATGATCGCGAGCATGAGGATCGGCTGGGTGGTCTCGATCGTCCCGGTCGGGGTGAAGCCGAGGAGGTCGGCCAGGTGGCCGTCCTGGAAGATCCACACCACGACGCCGAAACTCGCTCCGATGGACACGACGTTCGCCAGGATGGCCGTCAGCGGCAGCACCACGGAGCCGAAGGCCAGGAAGAGCAGCAGGAACGTGGCGACGGCCATGACGCCGATCATCAGCGGCAGCCGGTCGGCGATGCTCGCCCTCACGTCCACCTGGTAGGCACTGGCCCCGCCGACGAGGACCTCGACGCCGGTCGGCTCCGGCAGGTCACGGATCGCGGTGACCAGGTCGAGGGTCTCGGCGTCGAGGGCGCCGCCTGCGTGGTCGACGGCGAGCAGGGTGGCGGTCGGGGTCGAGGCCTGCGGGGTCACCGCGGTGACGCCGTCGAGCTCCTCGACAGCGGCCACGAGGGCCGTCGCGGCGTCCGGGCCGCCCTCGACGAGGACCGAGATCGGGTAGGCGTCCGTGCCGCGGAACTGCTCGCGCATGATCTCGTCCACCACCCGGGCCTCGGCTCCCTCGGGCAGGGCCCGGGTGTCGATGCCGCCGAACTCGGCCCGGAGGAAGGGTGCCCCGAGGGTCAGCAGCAGGGCGACGGCGGTACCGGCGAACACCACCGGGCGGCGCATGACGACGCGGGCGAACCGGGCCCAGCCGTCCCGTCCGCCACCGGCGGACCTCCGGCGGAACCGGGGGAGCCGCAGCGCGTCCAGCCGATGGTCGAGCACCGCGAGCACGGCGGGGAGCAGGGTGAGCGCCGACACCAGCGCGACGAGGACCGCGGCGATCCCGCCGAAGGCCATCGAGCGCAGGAAGACCTGGGGGAAGAGCAGCAGACCGGCCAGCGAGCCGGCGACGGTGACCCCGGACACGACGACGGTGCGGCCCGCCGTCGCCATGGTCGCGGCGAGGGCGTCACCGAGGTCGAGCCTGGCCCGGCGCTCCTCGCGGAACCGGCTCACCACGAAGAGCGCGTAGTCGATCGAGAGTCCCAACCCGAGCAGGGTGACGATGTTGACCGCGAAGACGGAGACGTCGGTGATCTCGGCGAGGCCGCGCAGGATGGCGAAGGATCCCAGCATGGTGGCCACGCCCACGAGGAGGGGGACGCCCGCGGCGACGGCACTGCCGAAGATGATCACGAGCAGTACGAGCAGGATCGGCAGCGACAGCCCCTCCGCCCGGCCGAGGTCGGCCGAGACCTGCTCGCTGATCTGCCCGTTCGTCGCCGCCTCCCCGCCGAGCCGGACCTGCAGCCCGGCCCCGACGGAGCGCAGCATCGGCTCGATCTCCTCGTAGGCGGTCACCCGGTCACCGTGGTTCCTCCCGGCCAGTTGGACGGCGGCGATGGTGTCGCGCCGGTCGGTCGAGACCAGGGCGGGCGAGCCGCCGCTGTTCCAGTAGGTGGTGACCCGGGTGACCGCCTCGGGCGGCAGGGCGTCGAGCGCCCGGGTGACGGCGTCCCGGTACCCCGGGTCGTCGACGGTGCGGTCGGGGCTGGAGTACAGCACGACGAGGTCGGTCGCCTGGCGGCCGACGGTCGCCTCCACCCGGGCCTCGATCCGGGTGGACTCGGCGTTCGGGTCCTCGAAGCCGCCGGGGATCAGCGTCGAGAACACCGACGCCCCCCACACCGCCGCCACGGTCACCGCCACGGCGCCCGTGACGAGAACGACCCATCTCCAGCGCACCACCACGCGGCCCCATCCTGCGAGCATGACCTTCGGCTCCCGACTCTCGACGTCCTCGCGGCGTAGGCTGGTCGCCCGAGGAGTGAACAGTGTTAGCGAACGGTGTTAACTTTGAAGTGCACCGTTAATGACTGTCAAGAGGAATCGCCAAAGTGACGGATGTATCCAGTCGGGACGAGGTGCCCCCTCCGACCCGCAGGGAGCGGGTCCGTGCTGCGACCGTGCAGGAGATCAAGCAGGTCACCCGGCGGCTCCTCGTGGAGCGGGGACCGCAGCAGGTCAGCCTGCGCGCCATCGCCCGGGAGATGGGCATGACAGCCCCCGGGCTCTACCGGTACTTCCCCAGCTACGACGACCTCCTGGTCGAGCTCGTCGCGGACATGTACGGCGAGCTGGCCGATCTCCTCATCGAGGAACGGGAGGCCGTCCCCGGTGCCGATCCCGGTTGCCGCCTCGTCGTCACCACCCGGGCCTTCCGTGCCTGGGCCGTGGCCCACCCCAGGGAGTACGGCCTGCTCTTCGCGAGCCCGGTTCCCTCGCTGAAGGAGATCGCGGCGCCCCCGCACTCCTGCAGCTCCGTGCACCTGTCCGGGATGCGGTTCGGCAACGTGTTCGTCGAGGCCTTCTTCGAGCTCTGGGGTTGGCGGCCGTTCCCGGTCCCGGCCGACGATGAGCTGCCCGGAGGGCTCGTCTCACAGTTCGTCGGCTACCGGGCCGAACTGGCCGAGCTCTACGGTGACGAGATCGCCCAGGTGCCGCTCGGGGCGTTCCACGTGTTCCTCGCCTGCTGGGTGCGGCTCTACGGGCTCGTCGCCCTGGAGGTGTTCTCGCACCTGCACTTCTGCCTCACCGACGTCGAACCGTTCTTCGAGGCGAACCTGGAGGACCTCGCGGCCCAGCTCGGCATCCCCGCGGAGACGGTCAGGAGGGGTCGGCCGGTCCGGTGATGCTGTCCTTGGCCGCGACGCAGGGATGTGACCGTAGCGCCTCGACGTAGTCGTCCGGGGCGCCGCCCGCCTCCGCGGCGTCGGCGAGCATGCCGAGGTAGTGCGCGTTGGGGAGCCCGCCCTCGTAGGCGTCGAGCACGTAGATCCAGGCGAGCGCGTCGCCGTCCAGGGTCTGCACCCGTACCCGGATCTTGCGGAACAGGCCGATCGCCGCGCCCTCCCACTCGTCGAGCGACCGTTCGTCGGCCGGGGTGAGGTCGTAGAGGGTCACGTACACCTGGTGGCCGGGGTCCTCGACGACCGTGCCGAGGGCGCCGTCCCAGCCGTTGCCCCCGCCACCGAAGGTGAGTCGCCAGCCCTGCAGCCATCCCGTGCCCTGCAGCGGTGAGTGTGGTGCCCTGAGGGCCATCCGCTCAGGGTCGAGGTTGGCGCCGTAGGCGGCGTACAAGGCCATGGGTCAAGGGTAGAGACCGGAGGCCGGGATGCGCGGTAGGTCCAGGCCACCTCGTGGGATCGCCGTGTTGTGGGGTGGGTCACCGGGACCCTGTCCGCTCAGGGCACCGTCGCCGCGTCCCACGGCCCGGGACCACCTGCCGGAGACCGGAGACCGGGGAGCGACCGGGGTGCCGGGGGACGGCGGGGGAACAGATGCGGGGCGGGGGGTGTTGTCGGGGACCAGTACCTCTGGGGGTATATCGATCACGGAACCGGGAGCCGGACATGGCAACGATCACGATGACACCCGCCAACCACGACACCACCGTGGCCGACGGGATCGTCCTCATCGACTTCTGGGCCTCGTGGTGCGGGCCCTGCCTGAGGTTCGCACCGGTCTTCGAGCGGGTCTCGGAACGGCATCCCGACCTGGTCTTCGCCAAGGTCGACACCGAGCGGGAGCTCGATCTCGCCCGACGGTACGCAGTGACCTCCATCCCCACACTGGTGATCTACCGGGACGGGATCCCGGTCTTCGGCCAGCCGGGAGCGCTGCAGGAGGCGTCACTGGAGGATCTCGTCCGCCAGGTCAGAGAGCTCGACATGGACGAGGTACGGGCCGGCTACGCCGAGCAGGTCGACGCAGCCCGGGACGGGCAGGCCGATGCAGCCAGGGACGGACAGGACAGCCGGACCGCCTGATCCGTGCTCGGGGACGGCGCCGTCGGGGAACAGGGGCTCAGCCGCGACCGAGAGCCAGGTCCACGACCACCGCGCGGTGGTCGGTTCCGGTGACGATCACCGTGCCGATCGCGGTGACCCCGACCCTGCCGCCGACGAGCACATGGTCGAGGGGCACCAGCGGCAGCGGACCCCACGCGGGCCAGGTGGGCCGGAGCCCTCGTCCGGCCGCGTCACCCGCGTCCTCGAGCCCGGTGACCTTCTCCAGCCGGCGGTAGTCCGCGTTCCAGGGCGTCCCGTTGAGATCTCCCACGAGCAGCCGTCGGGGGGCACCGCTGCGCGCGGCCTCGGTCACCGCCCGAAGGTCCCGGTGCCACGGCCCGGCGTCCCTCAGGAGGGGGAGGCCCGACGGCAGCGGGCTGACCACCTGGGCGGCGACGAGCTCAACGTCGCCCGCCGGAGTACGGACGGTCCCCCTGGCGACGGGGGCGTTGGTGCCCTCGACCGGAGCGATCACGTCGACCGGGAACCGACTCCACACGCCGAGGCGGCCGTAGTCGTCGTCCACCTGGCTGAGCCACCGCGGCTGGACCACGGCGTCGATCCCGGCCGCCGTGAGCGCGTGCGCCAGGGAGTCGGTGACCTCGGTGAGGACGAGCAGGTCGACGGCGTGCTCGCGGACGGCGGTCGCGATCTGCTGGGGGTCCGCCTCGCCGACGTGGGTGTTGAGCACCATGACCCGCATCGGCACGGTGCCCCTGCCGAGTTCCGGCGCGGGTGCGGCGTACGGGGCGACGAGGATCCAGGGCACGGTCGCGGCCACGGTCCCCACCACGACGGTGACCCACTGCCGCCCCCGTGCCGCGAAGGCGATGACCGGGATGGCCGCGATGCTCGCCAGCGGCGACAGCGCGGCTCCGGCGACGATCACCGCGTGCGGGCCGGGGACGAAGGCGGTCGCCACCCAGCAGGCGAGCCCGACCGCGAGCAGGAGCAGGACGAGGTTCGCCGCCGGGGGGTTGACCTTGGGCAGCCGGGACGGCAGCTCCCGCCAGGCCTGCAGCCGGGCAGCCCTGCCGCCGAGCAGCCCGGGGTCCTGGTCGTCGGGGTCGTCCGGGGCGTCGTGGGGGGACCGGTCCGGCTCGCCGACAGGGGCGGGGGACGGCGCAGGGACCGGGCGGGACCGGGGCACCGCCCGCTGCCGTGACGTCGCCCGGTCCGGGGCCTGCGGCGTGCCCAGGGCGAGCTCCTCGTCGAGGCTGAGCGGTCTCGCCCCGGCCGAGGTGTCCGCCGGGGCGACGTCGACCAGCGGGAACCCGGCCATCGGGACGTCGGTCTGGGGGACGTCGAGAAGGGGGTAGCCGACCAGCGGGACGTCGAGAGGGGGCGCCGTGGGCTGGTGGTCGGTGGGCGGCGGTGCCGGGGGCAGGTGCGACGTCCCGTCCCGTCCCGTCCCGAGCAGCGGGTCCCGGGACGACCACGATCCACCGGACCCCTGGCCGATCCGGCCCTCCGCGCCGGGGACCGGCCTTCCGGCCGCGGTCCTGCCGGTGGGGGTCCTGCCAGTGGGGATCCCGGAGGTGCTGCGACCGGACGGCGGGGCGAGCGGGCGCATGGCCCCGGTGCCGGTGGTCAGGCCGCCGGTGAGCCCGCTCCCGGGGTACCCGGACGGCGCGGCGGCTGCCTCCTGGGCCCGTTCCGCCGCCCGGGCGGCACGGCGGCTGGTCGGGAGGGGGTGGCCGGAGGTGACGGGGCGGCTCGTCGGCGCGGGGCCGGTCCGGGGGACGGGCTGCTCCGGCGTGGGCCGGGACGGCGGGCCCGCCACGGGCCGCTGGTACCCGCCGGTGACGGGATGCCCGGTCGGCTGGCGCGACGGTGTCGGTCGGGGTTCGGGCCGGGACTGCTGTCGCGGAGCCTCCTCCGGCCGCGCCTGGCCGCCCTGGCCCCGGCGGCCGGAGCCGCGCTCGCGCCGGGACGGGGCAGGGGAGGGGGAGGGGGATGAACCGCCGTCGCCGGCCGGGTCGGCGCCGAGCACCCAGCCGAGCGGGTCCTCCGCCGCGGGCGACCGGTCGCGGCCGGTCCGCTCCGCCCGCCCGCCCCGCTGCCCGCGGGAGCCTCGCTGGTCGCGCCCGCTCCGGCTGTTCCGGGGGCGGGACCGGTCCGGGGACGGGAACGGGTCGTCGAACGGCCAGGGATCGCCGCCGGAGGACCCTCCCCGCGAGCCGCCGCGGGAGGGTGCGTCGCGGTCGTTCACCCGAGGTCCCTTCCGTCGGTCGGCGTCTGCGGCTGCCGGTGCTCACCGGTGCTCACCGTACGGTGCTGTCCGTTCCCTCCTCGACCCCCTCGGCGACCTCGAGCGACTGGCGGGCGATCTCGCGCTCCTCGTCCGTCGGTACGACGAGGACCGCGACCGGCGCGCCGTCCGGGCTGATGACGCGTGGCCCGGACGCACCGGCCTCGTTGCGCTCGGGGTCCACGCGGATCCCGAGCCCCTCGAGCCCGGCCAGACTGCGCCGACGCACCGCGGGGCTGTTCTCCCCGACCCCGGCGGTGAACGTCACGGCGTCGAGACGTCCGAGGACGGCGAGGTAGGCCCCGACGTAGCAGCGGATCCGGTAACAGTAGACGTCCAGCGCGAGCGTGGCATCCCTGTCCCCGGACTCCGATCGGGCGATCACCTCGCGCATATCGGTCACTCCGGCCATACCGAGCAGGCCGCTGCGCCGGTTGAGGGCGTCGTCGACGTCCTGGCCGCTCATCCCGGCGACCCGGCAGAGGTGGGCGGGCAGGGCCGGGTCGACGTCGCCGCTCCTGGTGCCCATGACCAGCCCCTGCAGCGGGGTCAGCCCCATCGAGGTGTCCACGCTGCGGCCTCCGGCTACGGCGCAGGCACTCGCCCCGTTGCCGAGGTGCAGGACGACGGAGTTGACCTGCTCCAGCGGCCGGCCGAGGACACGGGCGGTCTCCCGGGAGACGTAGGCGTGCGAGGTGCCGTGGAAGCCGTACCGGCGGATCCCGTACCGGTGCCGCCACTCCCGCGGGACGGCGTAGGTCGCCGCGACCTCCGGCAGCGTGGCGTGGAAGGCGGTGTCGAAGATCGCGACGTGGGGGACGTGGGGGAGGGTGTCCCTCGCCACCCGGATCCCCTCGATGTTCGCCGGGTTGTGCAGGGGGGCCAACACGGACATCTTCTCCAGGGTCCCCAGCAGCTCGTCGTCGACGACCATCGGCTTCCGGAACTGCTCCCCGCCGTGGACGACCCGGTGCCCCACCGCGGCCAGCCCCGCCGTGGCCAGGTCAGGGCCGTGCGCGGTGAACGCGTCCCGGATGGCGGTCAGCGCCTCGGCGTGGTCCCTCGCCAGGACCGGTCCCTCGTGGGCGCGATCGCCGCCGGTGTGCGTGCGGTGGGTCAGCCGGGACTCCGGGGTTCCCAGCCGCTCGACGGCGCCGCGGGCGAGCACCAGCCCGGTCGCCGGTTCGAGGAGGCGGTACTTCACCGAGGAGGACCCGCAGTTGAGGACGAGGACTCTGCTCCCTGCCGTCCGGCTCCCTGTCATCCGGCGCTCCCTGTCGTCCGGCTCCGTGTCATCCGGCGCTCCCTGTCGTCCGGCTCCGTGTCATCCGGCGCTCCCTGTCGTCCGGCTCCGTGTCATCCGGCGCTCCCTGTCGTCCGGTTCCGTGTCATCCGGCACCCACGACAGGGAGGTTCGTCGTCATCGGCTGCTCCTGCTCCTGCTCCGGCACGGGCTTGCGGGGCGGAGCCGGCGTGGTCGCGGGCAGGGCGAGGGCGACGGCGGGGACCTCCTGCGCCCAGGTGAGCTGGAGCTGGGCCTGCACCGCGGTGATGGCGACGGTGGTGACGATGTCCCGGACCGTCGCTCCCCTGGACAGGTCGTTCACCGGCATCCGCAGACCCTGCAGGACCGGTCCGACGGCGACGGCACCGGCGCTGCGCTGCACCGCCTTGTAGGTGTTATTGCCCGTGTTGAGGTCGGGGAACACGAAGACCGTCGCCCGGCCGGCGACGCTGCTCTCCGGGAGCTTGGTGCTGGCGACGCCCGCGTCGATGGCCGCGTCGTACTGGATCGGCCCCTCGACCTGGAGCTGCGGGGCGCGCTCGCGGACGAGCTGGGTGGCGGTGCGCACCTTGTCGACGTCGGCGCCCCGGCCGGACTCGCCGGTGGAGTAGGACAGCATCGCGATCCGCGGCTCGACCCCGAAGGCGGCCGCCGTCCCGGCGGAGGAGATCGCGATGTCGGCGAGCTGCTCCGCGGTGGGGTCGGGGTTCACCGCGCAGTCGCCGTAGACGAGCACCCTGTCGGCGAGGCACATGAAGAACACGCTGCTGACCACGGAGACACCGGGGACGGTCCGGATCACCTGGAAGGCGGGCCGGATGGTGTGCGCCGTGGTGTGCGAGGCCCCCGACACCATCCCGTCGGCGATGCCGAGGGCCACCATGAGGGTCCCGGCGTAGGAGACGTCGGTGACCATGTCGAGGGCGGCGTCCATGGCGACGCCCTTGTGGGCCCGGAGCCGGGCGTACTCCGCGGCGAGCTGGTGTCGGAGCTCGTCGTCGCAGGGGTCGAGCACCTGGCAGGCCGAGACGTCGACCCCGGCGAGCGCGGCGGCCCGCTCCACCGCCTCCGGTGCCCCGAGCAGGATGATGTCGGCGATGTCGCGGTGCAGGACCTGCTCGGCGGCGCGGAGCACCCTCGGCTCGGTACCCTCCGGGAGCACGATCCGCTTGCGCTGGGCCCTGGCCCGTTGCACGAGTTCGTGCTCGAACATGAGCGGGGTCACCGCGTGGCTGCGGGCGAGGTCGAGCCGGTCGAGCAGCCGCGCCCCGTCGATGTGCCGGTCGAAGAGCTCCAGTGCGGCCTTGACCTTGCCGGGCGAGGAGTCGGTGAGCCTGCCCCTTGTGCCCGCGGCGACGGTCGCCGCCTCGAAGGTGTTCAGCGGGGTCGCGCCGACCGGCAGGCTGGTGCCGAGGCCGTCGACGAGCCGGCGGACGATCGGCTCCGGTTGCAGTCCCCCGGTGAGCAGGACCCCGGCCAGCCGGGGGAAGGTCTGCGAGTGGTGGGCCATGAGGATGCCGACGAGCATGTCCGAGCGGTCACCGGGGACGATGGCGAGGCAGCCCGGCCGCAGGTGCTGGAGCACCCGGGGCAGGGTCATCGCCGCGACGACGAACGACAGCGCCTCCGACTCGAGCCGGCGCGGCGAGCCGAACAGCGTCCCGGCGCGGCAGGCCTGGAAGACCTGACCCACCTGCGGGGCGGAGAGCAGGGGGAGCTCCGGGAGCACCTCGACGTTCGGGAAGTGGGACAGCGCGGCCCGGATGGTGTCCTGCTCGTGCCGGGGGACCCTGGTCGCCACCACGCCGAGGACCTCGCAGGAGCGGGCGGCCAGCGAGTTCAGGGCGACGTCCATGGTCGCCGCGACGTCCTGGGGCGAGCGGTCGTGCGCGGTGAGGACCAGCAGGAACGGCGACCCGAGGTTCACCGCGATCATGGCGTTGACGTCGAGCTCGGTCGGCGCGCCCGGGTCGGTGTAGTCGGTGCCGATGACGAGGACCGCGTCGTGCCGCCGCTCGACCTCGGCGAACCGGTCGACGATGGTCTCCATCGCGGCGGCCGGGTCGGCGTGGACGTCGTCGTAGGTGACCCCGCAGCACGCGGCCGCGGCGGTGTCGTCCGGGATGAGCTGGGGGTACCGCTCGCGGAACAGGGTGACCAGGGGGTCGATGGCACCGGCCCGGACCACGGGCAGGAACAGCCCCACCTTGCCGACCCGGCGAGCCATGGCGTCGAGGACACCCAGGGCGACGACCGACTTACCGCTCTCCGGCCCTGCTCCCGCGACGTAGAGGGATCTCGCCATGACCACGAGGCTATCCGGCCGAACCCCGGCGATCGACGACGGTTGTGTGACCCTCGCCGCTCCGGTGGGGCTCCGGCGGGGAGCCGATGTCGGCTCCGGGGCCGGGTGGCGCGGGGATCAGCGCTTCCGGGACCGGAGCAGGTCGAGGAACGCCTCGCCGGTCATCGCCGACCCGAAGAAGTTGCCCTGGCCGATGTCGCAGCCGAGGTCGGCGAGCGACCGCGCGGCCGTCTCGTCCTCGATGCCCTCGGCGACCACCCGCAGCCGCAGGCCGTGGGCCATGGCGATGGTGTGCCGGACGATGGTCGCGGTGGTCCTGCGGGAGAGGTCCCCGGTGAACACCTGGTCCAGCTTCACCTCGTCCACGGGGAGCTCGCGCAGGTAGGCGAGCGAGGAGTAGCCGGTGCCGTAGTCGTCGATGGAGACGGCGACGCCGTCGGCCCGCCAGTGCTGCAGCAGTTCCGCGACCCGGGTCCTGTCGGTGAGCAGGGCGTCCTCGGTGATCTCGACGTGGAGCGCCTCGCCGGGGAGGGCGTAGCGGTTGAGGGCGTCCTCGACGAGCTCCCTGACGTCGGAGGAGGCGAGGTCCTCCGCGGTGAGGTTGACGCTCACCGGCACCCGGTGACCCTCGACCCACCAGGTCAGGCAGGCCGCGAGGGCCTGGTCGAGGACCAGCCGGGCGACCGGTCGCAGCAGCCCGGTCTGCGCCGCGAGCGGCAGGAAGTCCTCGGGGAGCAGGACGCCGTCCTGGGGGTGGCGCCACCTGGCCAGGGCCTCGGCCCCGATGATCTGCCCGCCGCGCAGGTCGACCTGGGGCTGGAGGTGCACCTCGAGCTGGCCGCCGTCGAGGGCGGCGCGCAGCTCGTCGATCCGGCGCAGGCGTTCCGGTCCCTGGTGGTCGCGCAGCGGGTCGTAGACGGCGAGGCCGGCGCCGCCGCGCTTGGCCCGGTACATGGCGACGTCGGCCTTGCGGAGCAGGTCCGTCGGGTCGTCCCGGGGAGGTCTCGCGGTGGCGATCCCGACGCTGGCGCTGACGTGCAGCCGGGTGCCGTCGATCTCGAACGGGTCGACGAGGGCGGCCTGCATGGCCGAGGCCACCCGGACGGCGCCGCTGCGCTCCACCCCCGGCAGCACCACGGCGAACTCGTCCCCGCCGAGCCGCGCCAGCAGCTGGTCCGGCCGCAGCACCGTGCGCAGCCGAGCGCCGACCGCGGCGAGCAGCCGGTCGCCGGCGTCGTGGCCGAGGGCGTCGTTGACCTCCTTGAACCGGTCGAGGTCCACGAGCAGCAGGGCGATCCAGGGGTCGCCGGAGATGATCTCACCGTCGCGGCGGCCGGCGGGTCGTTCCCGCTCCGAGCGGTGCGCCGGGGCGAGCGAGGGGGGACCGGTGATCGACCGCTGGTCCTGCCCGGCGCCGACCCCCTCCGGAGGGGTCCTGCCGTTGAGGAGGATGGGGATGCCGCCCGTGGTCGGGTCGGGGGCCAGCGCCTCGGAGACGGCCTGCCGGTTGGCGAGTCCGGTGACGTGGTCGGTGCGGTCGAGGCGCAGCGCGTCGATGCTGCCGCGGAGCTGCCACACCGAGACACCGAGCCGCACCAGGCCGATGGTCACGCAGCCGAGGGCGGTCAGCGACGCCTTCCGGTCGATCCCGTCCACGGCGAGCGCCAGCCCGATGAGGACGGCGGACGAGGTGACGGCGACCGTCGGCAGCAGGGCCGCCCGCACCGCGTGGTCGGGGACGGCGCGGCACCCCGGCAGCCTCCTGCCCCTTGTCCACCCGGTCGCCGGGGCCCCCGGCTGGAGGGATCGCCAGCGGGTCCCCGCGGCGACGGCGATGAACGTCGGCGCCAGCAGCCACACCCCGTGCACTATCGCGGTGAGCAGCTCGGCCGGGTGGTCGGGGGGGACGAGGGCGACCAGGTCGGCCACGACCGTCGCGGCGATCCCGGCCGCGATCCACCACAGGTAGGACAGGGACGACCGGTAGGCCGTCGCCAGGCCGAGCACCGCCGCGAGCAGGATCAGGTCGGCCATGGGATGGCTCCTGCCGCTGCCGGGCAGGTCGGAGGCCCAGGCGCCCACCGTCGGCAGGAGGTCCGCCCTGCCGGTGGCGGTGGAGCCGAGGGCGGCCAGGCCGACCGCCAGCACCGCGAGGCCGACGACCACGCCGTCCCACCACATGCTCAGCACCCAGCGTGGGGTGCGGGTCCGCAGCAGCAGCACGGCCGCCACCAGGACCAGCGGGTGGAAGCCGAGCCGGGCGAGGTCGGTGGTCAGGGTGAGCTGCTCGGTCGCGGCGTCCCGGTCGAAGGCATGGGTCAGCAGGTCGACGGCGAGCAGCCAGCCGTTGGCCAGGGCGAGCAGCAACCAGGCCGTCGCCGTGGCCCGGTGATGGCGTTCGAGGCGGGCGACCAGCGCGCAGAGGAGGGTGGCGACGAGGACGATCGCGGGGGCGAGCACGTGGTCGGCCAGGAGTCGGAGCGACCCCGAGGTCACCGGAACGCCGAGCCAGAACACCGCGACCAGGCCGAGCGGGAAGAACCGGAGCCGGGCGGCAGGACCGGCGGCGGGGTGGTGTCCGCCGTCGCTGGAGTGCCGCCCGGAGCGGGGGAGGTCGCCCTCGCGCCGGTGCGGTGCGCTGCGCTGGTGGCTGCGCTGGTGGTCCCGGGCACCGGCGGGTTCGACCGGGCCGGAGCCGGCTGCGGTTCTCATGCTCGTGTCGCGATCATTCTCATCAGATGCTCGTGGCGTCCCCGCCCGTCGGCGTGCTCGGCTCGGCCGTTGTCCGTTCGCTCGTAGCAATGGCGTACCCGCGGGTGACCGGTGAGGGGCCCCCAGCTGTCTTCCGGAACCCGCACCGCCCAGTGTCACCCTCCGCAGTGCCCACGTCCACCTCTCCCGGGGAATGGAGCCAATCCGACTACATACGGTTACGACAAGGTGTCGGGATGCGGTTGCCGGGTGTGCCGAGAGCGACCCGTGGCGGCGGTGGGTGACCTCGCTGGACGGGGAGTGTCCCCCTGGCCGCCGGCCGGCGTCAGGTCCAGAGCCGGTGCCAGGGGACGCCGACCTCGGCCAGCAGCTCGCGCAGCAGCGGGAGCGAGATCCCGACCACGTTGTGGTGGTCGCCCTCGATCCCGGTGACGAAGGGCCCGCCGAGCCCGTCGACGGTGAAGGCGCCGGCGACCCGCAGCGGCTCGCCGGTCGCCACGTAGGCGTCGATCTCCTCGTCGGTGAGGTCGGCGAAGTGCACCGTGGTGGAGGCCACCGCACCGAGGGTCCCTCCGGTCCCCTCCTCCCGGCTGTCGACCACCCAGTGCCCGGTGTGCAGGGTCCCGGAGCGGCCGCGCATCCGCCGCCACCGCTCGCAGGCGGCCGCGGCGTCCCCCGGCTTGCCGTGCGACTCGCCGTCCAGCTCCAGCACCGAGTCGCAGCCGACGACCAGGCTGTCGGCCCCGGCCCCGCCGTCACCGGTTGCGGCGTCCCGGTCCTGCTCCAGCAGCCGCGCCACGTCCTCGGCCTTGGCCCGGGCCAGCAGCAGCGCGACGTCGGCCGGGTCGGTCACCCCGTAGCGGGACACCACGGCGTCCTCGTCGACGAGGGACACCCGCACCGTGGGGCGGACCCCCGCCGCCTCGAGGGTGGCCAGCCGCGCGGGGGAGGCCGAGGCGAGGACCAGTTCGATCCGGTCCGTCACCGCGGTCCGTCCGTCGCCGGCACCGGCTCGGGCCGCTGCGGAGCGGTCCCCAGCAGGGCGGAGCGGAGGACGTCGAGCCCGACCGATCCGACGGCCAGTGCCCGGGTGTGGAAGGACCGCAGGTCGAACGCGGGGCCCTCGCGCCGGCGGAGCGTCTCACGCAGGTCCAGCCACGTCCGCTCGCCCAGCGAGTACGCCGGCGCCTGGCCGGGCCAGCCGAGGTACCGGTCGAGCTCGAAGGCCCTGGTCGCCTCGTGCATCCGGGTGTGTGCGGTGAGGAAGCGCCAGGCCTTGTCCGCGTCCCAGGTCCCGCCGCCGACCTCCGCCGGGGCGGTGAGCCGGCAGTGCACCCCGATGTCGACGACCACCCGGGAGGCCCGGAGCGCCTGGGAGTCCAGGAGCCCCATCCGGTCGCCCGGGTCGTCGAGGAAGCCCAGCTCGGCCATGAGCCGCTCGGCGTACAGGGCCCAGCCCTCGCCGTGCCCGCTCACCCAGCAGCTGAGGCGCCGCCACCGGTTGAGCTCGTCCCTGCGGTGGATCGTGCCGGCTATCTGCAGGTGGTGGCCTGGAACCCCCTCGTGGAAGATCGTCGAGGTCTCCCGCCAGGTCGAGAAGCCGGTCATGCCCCTCGGCACCGACCACCACATCTGGCCCGGACGGCTCAGGTCGTCGGTCGGGGCCGTGTAGTAGATGGCGCCCGAGGTCGACGGCGCGATCCGGCAGGTGAGGGTGCGCAGCGGCTCCGGGATGGTGAAGTGGGTGTCCGCGAGGTCGGCGATCGCCGTGTCCGAGAGGCGCTGCATCCAGTCCCGGAAGGCCTCGGCACCGACGACGGTCCGCGCCGGGTCGGCGTCGAGGGCCGCGATCGCCGCGTCGATGGCCTCCGCGGTCGGAGCCGAGACCGGCACGTCCCCCGGAACGATCCGGCGGGCGGTCCTGGCCATCTCCGCCTCGATCTCGGCCACCTCGGACAGCCCCCAGGCGTAGGCCTCGTCGAGGTCGACACCGGTGCCGAGGAAGGCCCGGGAGTACAGGGGGTACCGGTCCCGCCCCACGGCGTCCTCGGGCGCGGCCTGCGGCAGGAGCTCCTCGCGCAGCCAGTCGGCGAAGCCGGTGTAGGCGGCAGCCGCGCTCTCCGCCGCGGCGTGCAGCGCCCCGGCCAGCCGGCCGCCCGCGACCACCCCGGCGGATGCCGGTGCGCCGCCGGCGAACCCGACGAAGAAGCCGTCCGGGGCCCCGAACTCCGCGGCCTGCTCGGCCGCGACGACGACCTGCCGCGCGGGGATCCGGTGCCCCCGGGACACCGCGTGCCGGAGGCTCTCCCGCGCACCGGCCAACGCCTCGCCCACCGCCAGCAGCCGACCGAGGTTGGCCTCCCAGTCCTCGGCGGTTGCCGAGGGGGCGACGTCGAAGACCTCGCGGACGATCTGCAGCGGGGAGGAGATGTTGTTGAGCGACGCCTCGTAGCACCCCACCTCGTGCAGGGCCAGTTCGGCGCCGAGCCGTTCCCGCAGCGCCGCGATCGTGATCGTGTCCACGGGGTCGGCAGCGTCGAGGCCGTCCAGTTCGGAGAGCGTTCTGCGACACAGCGCGGCGCGGGCGTCCAGCCCGGCGGGCGAGAAGTCGGAGAGCCGGGCGTCGTTGCCGTGCAGACCGAGGAAGGTCGCCGAGATGGGGTCGAGGTCGAGCGTTGCGTCGAGGTGCCGCTCGGCGACCTCGTCGACGGGCGTCGTGCGACGCGGGTGGTTCGCGGGGGCGCTCACCAGGCAGAGCGTAGACGGCGCGGTCCACGCGGCGTCCACGAACCGCTGCCGCGAGACCGGCCGGCAGGGTCGGGCAGGCTGGGGGTATGCCGGTGAACTCAGGCCCCGCCACCACCTGGATCGTCGCCGGGGCACCCGGTGCCGGGAAGACGACGGTCGCGCGGGTGCTCGCCGGGCTGCTGGATCCGGTCCCGGCCGTCCTCGACAAGGACACCCTGTTCGGCGGCCTGGTGCGGGAGGTGCTCGCCGTCAACGGCAGGCAGGACAGCGAGCGCGAGGGCCCCTGGTACGACCGGCACGTGAAGGTGCACGAGTACGGAGCCATGACGGCCGCCGCGCGGGAGATCCGGGCGCCGGGCTGTCCGGTGATGCTCGTGGCGCCCTTCACCGGGCAGATCCGTGACCTGCGGGGGTGGTCCGCCTGGGTCGCCGATCTGGGCGGTGAGCCGGTGCGGTTGGTGTGGGTGCGCTCGGACGCCGAGACCCTGCGCGGCCGGCTGGTGTCCCGGGGGCGTTCCCTCGACGGCGGCAAGCTCGACGACTTCGACGCCTTCGTCGCCAGGATGCGCCCGGACACCCCTCCGCCGGTCCCGCACCTGGAGATCGACAACCGGTTCGGCGCCCCGCCGCTCCGGGACCAGTTGGAGGCCGCCACCCTCAGGTGACCGTCCCGGACGTCGCCGGTGGCGATCGACACGACGCCGGATGGTGGCACGGAACCCCCGACGGTGCGAGGCTGAGGGCGTCCATCGCCGAGCCGAGGAGACCGACGTGACCGGAGATCCCGCACCGAGACCCGTGACCGACGACCAGTCCTCAGCCGACGCGTCCCAGGGGACCGGGCGCGCCGCGGAGTCCGGCGCCGCGGAGGCGGGCACCGCCGGCGACGTCACCCGGAAGTTCCAGGAGGCGCTGGAGCGTAAGCACGGGCCTCGGGGCGCGCACCAGGAGGCCGGTGCCGACCAGGAGAAGTCCCGGGTGCACGGCGGGGCCCACGGCCCGGCCAGGACCCAGCGGTCGTTCCGCCGCAAGGCGGGCGGCTGATCAGCGCCGTTCCGGAGGGGAGCCGTTCCGGAGGACGGCTCCCCGGTACCGACCCCGGCGGGGACGACTCCCCGACGGGAGGGTCACTCGGCGGGGGGCGCCGTGGTGTCCTGCGTCGACGACGCGGTGCCCCGGCAGAACTTCAGGCCCTCGGCCACCAGCGGGCCCAGTGCCTTCTTGGTGCCGGGGGCTGTGGGGTCGTCGGCCCAGATGGGACTCACCGACCTGCCGAGCTTGCCGACGGTCGCCGGGCCGTTGAGCGCGTAGACCTTGCCTTCGTGCTCGAAGGTGACCGCTCCGTGGTACTGGGGACCCTCGCAGCGCAGCCGTCCGCTGTCCACGGTGAGCGGCCACTGGTCGCCGAACACACTCTTGCTGATCTCCCGGCCCGGCGCGTCCTCGTTCACGGGGTCCGACGCCGAACAACCGGTGACCAGCAGGGCCAGTGCGGCCACCGGCACGACAACGAGAGGGCGCACGGGTGTCTCCTTGATCGTCGTTACCGCGGGTGCGCGCATACCCTAAACGGATCCCGGCCTGCGGACCAGAGGGTGACGTCACCCCCGGGAGGTGCCCACGATCAGCCGGATTCGATCACTCTCGGTGAGCGGAGCTGGGGTGGTGTCGCCGGGCTCACCGGTCGGCTCTCCCCGGTCCGGCGGAGCGGGGGCCCCGGCCTAGGCTGTGACGGTGGACGAGATCCAGGGCGGTGTCTCCGGGGGCGGCGCGCAGGAGGCGGCGCAGGAGGCGTGGAGCGACCTCGCCCGCCCGCCGCTGCGGGTGCAGGAGCTCCGGAGGGCGCTGGTCGAGGGACCCGCTCCGGCCTGGCGGGCTCTCGACGTCCTCGCCAGCACAGGGTCGACGAACGCGGACCTCGCGGAGCGGGCCCGGAACGGCGAGCCGGAGGGACTGGTGGTGCTGGCGGACCACCAGCACGCCGGGCGCGGTCGGCTGACCCGTTCCTGGGAGGCGCCGCCCCGCGCGTCGCTGGCGTGCTCGGTCCTGCTGCGTCCCGGGACCGTCGGAGCCGACGGCGCCCCCGCGGTCGACCCGAGGCACTGGTCCTGGCTGAGCATGATCGGTGGTCTGGCCGTGGTGGACGCGCTCACCCGGGTCTGCGGTCTGCCCGCGAGGCTCAAGTGGCCCAACGACGTACTGGTGCCGGGGCCGGGCTCGGTCGGGGCCGACGACCCGGCGACGGACCACCTCAAGGTCTGCGGGGTCCTCGCGGAGGTCGTGCCCGGCGGTGCCGTGGTCCTCGGCACGGGGATCAACGTCACCCAGGACGGCGCCGAACTGCCGGTCCCCGGTGCGACCTCGCTGTGGATGGCCGGCGCCGCGGCCACCGACCGGAGCACCGTGGCCAAGGCGTACCTGCGTGCCCTGTCCTCCCGGTACCGCGACTGGCGGCGGGCGGAGGGCGACCCGCTACGGTCCGGGGTTGCGGCCGCCTACCGGGAGGCGTGCCGGACGATCGGCAGGCAGGTACGGGTGCATCTGCCAGGGGAGCAGGTCCTCGAGGGCGTCGCGGAGGAGGTGGACGCCGAGGGCCGGCTCGTCGTCCGCGATCCCGCGGGCGGGCTGACGGCGCTGGCCGCCGGGGACGTGGTACACGTCAGGGCACCCGATCACGGATTCGGCTGACCCGAGACCCTGAGGAAGGGATGATCGGCGCATGGCTTTCCCCCAGCGCATCCTCGGCGACGACGAGAAGCTCGTCATGGTGCTGAGGCAACACGTCAAGATCCTGGCCGGTCCGTTCGCCCTGCTGGTCGTCCTGGCGGCGTTCACCACGGTCCTGATCGGGGCGGTACGGGGCCGCACCGGCGAGACCGTGCTGACCGTGGTGATCCTCGTGGCCGCTGGAGGAGTGCTCCTCCGCTGGGTGCTGTGGCCGTTCCTGGTCTGGTGGAACGACGTCTTCGTCATCACCAACGAGCGGTTGATCACCCGGAAGGGCGTGCTCAACCGCGAGGGCCGGGACATCCCGCTGGTGCGGATCAACGACATCGCGTTCACGCACAGCCTGTGGGACCGGATCCTCGGCTGCGGGACCCTCGTCGTGGAGTCGGCGGGGGAGCGCGGTCAGGTCACCTTCACCGACGTGCCGAGGGTGGAGCGGGTCCAGCGGATCCTCTTCGAGCTCTGCGACGACCTCCGGACGCCGGACGCGGGGACCCGCGGGCCGGGGCACGAGGCGGTCGAGGCGCCAGAGGGGCACGAGGGGCACGAGGACCGCTCCACCCGGTGAGGTGACGGCCTGCTCCGGTGCGGGCCGGGACGGCGGGCCGGGGCGTAGGGTGCCGCTGTGGCCGACGCACCCGTACCCCCCACCGCGATTGAGATGATCCGCGAGGTCTACACCAATCGCGACATCCTCCCCGAGGAGCTCGCGGCCTGGGCGTTCTTCGTCTCCGGCGTCGTCATGTTCGCCGCGGTCCAGCAGGAGCTCCTCGGGCTCCTGATGATGGTGGTCGGCGGTGCCCTGACGTACCACGCACACCGCCGTGCCTTCTTCCGCTACGTCGAGCGCAGCCAGGAAGAGGATGGCAGGCGATCCTGACCACGGCCCGGCCGCGTCCGGCCGCCCTGACCCGACCCCTGCCGGTCGGCACGGGGCCGGTCGGCTCGGGTCCGGCCGGGTCGGGTCCGGCCGGGTCGGCGGCCTGCCGGACGACGGGTTGCCCGTCCTCACGTTCGGGTCCGCGGCGGAGTTCCGGACCTGGTTGGAGGCCCGGCACGCCGTCGCGGACGGGCTCTGGCTGAAGATCGCCAAGAAGGGCGGCCCGGCCGAGTCGGTCTCCGCGTCGGACGCCCTCGACCTCGCGCTGTGCCACGGCTGGATCGACGGCCTGCGGAACGCGCTCGACGAGACCCACTGGCTCCTCCGGTTCACCCCCCGCCGACCGCGCAGCACCTGGTCCCAGGTCAACTGTGAGCGGGTCGTCGCCCTGACCCGACAGGGGCGGATGCACCCGGCCGGGCTGCGGGAGGTGGAGCGGGCCAAGGCCGACGGACGGTGGGAGGCCGCCTACCAGAGGCACGAGGGCCTCGTCCCGGACGACCTCGCGGCGGCCCTGGCCGCGAACGAGGCGGCCGGAGGCTTCTTCGCGTCGCTCGGTGCCACCGACCGGCGGGCGATCCTCAACCACATCCGCGACGCCAAACGCCAGCAGACGCGGACCCGGCGCATCGAGGAGTGCGTCGCCCTGCTCGCCTCCGGCCACACCCTGCGGTCCCGCCCCGGTAGCCGCTCCGGCCCGCGGCGCTGAGTACCGCTACCCGGGGACCGGTACTCGGCCGCCGGTCCGGGAGCTGGGTAGTCCTGCCCTCCACCCCGGCCACCGCGGACCGGGACCCTGACGGGCATGGCCACCGGACCCAGGTTCGTCGACAGGTACCTGCTCGTCGACGCCGGCCGCTGTCCGTCCTGCGCGACACCGCTCCCCTCGTCCGCCTGCCCTCGGTGCGGGCTGGACCTGTCGGGGGAGCAGGGGCAGCGGTTGTGGGAGGTGTCCCGCCGGGTCGCGGCCATGATCGACGAGCGGGACGCGCTCCTCGCCGTGCTGCCCAGGCGAAACGCTCCACGGGACGTCGCCCGGAGCCGGCGACAGGGCGTACCCGGGGCCGTTCCGGGCTCGACGGACGGTGTCGCTCCCGCGGCCGGGGCTCCCCGGCCGGAGCACCGGGGCGTCCCCGCGGCGGCCGTCCCCGCCACCGGGCACGGGGTCACGCCGGGGCAGAGGGTCCCGCCGGGGCAGGGGGTCCCGCCGGGGCAGGGGGCTCAGCCAGGGCACGGGGTTCCGTCCGGCGCCGCGCGGACCGTGCCGGCGGTCCAGGGGACCCTGCTCGGGCTCGGCGCACTGCTGCTCTCGGTGGCGGCCGTCGTGTTCCTCGCCTACTCGTGGTCCCGGCTCGGGCTGGCCGGCCGGGCCTCGGTCGTCGCAGGGCTCACCGCCGCGGTGCTGGTGACGGCGGCCCGGCTCCGCCCCCGGCTGCCCGGCACGGCGGAGGCGCTGGGTGCGGTCGCGGTCGTGCTGCTGCTCGCCGACTCCGGGGCGGCGCGCGCCACCGGGCTCGGTGGGCTGGACGACCTCCCCCTCCTCGACCACCTCGCGCTCACCTGCGCCGTGGTGGGTCTCGTCCTTGGCGCGGCGGCGATCGGTCGGCTGCGGGCCTGGTCCCTCGGCGCCGTGCTGCTCGGTCCCGCGGCGGCGGTGCTCGCCGGAGCCGCGGCGGCCTGTCACACCCATCGGGCACGGGATCTCGTGCTCGGACTGCTCGCGGCCGCCGCCGTGACGGGCACGCGCCGGATCCTGCCTCGTGGGCTGGTCGCGGAGCGGGTCGTGCTCACCGTGCTCGGCGGCCTCGCGCTGGCCGCCTGCCTGCCCACCTCGCTGGCGGTCTCCGTCGGCGGGGCCCACGGTCAGGCCACCCTCCTGCTGCTCGCCGCGGCGGGCGTCTCCGTCATCCAGGCGGCCGTCGACGGCAGCCGCGGCATGGCGGGTCCCGCGGATCGAGAGGAGTCGACGGGTGCGCCGGAGCCGGCGGACATCGGCGCAGCGACCTGGTGGGCGCTGGCCGGTGCGCTCGCCGGGACCGCCGCGGTGACGGCCGGGGTGTCCCTGGTCGACGGGACCTCCGCCCCGGCGATCTGGGCCATCGCGGCCTGTCCGGCCCTGGTCTCGCTGGTGGTGCTGCTCGCCCACCGGCTGACCACCCGGGCTGCAGCCGCGGTGACCCCGTCGGTGCCGACACCGGCCACCGCCGCCAGGACGGCTCCGCCCCCCGTCAACACCGCCGCCCGGGGATTCGTCGTGGCCGCGGCTCTGGTCTGGGCACTCACCGTCGTGCCGGCCGTCGTGCTCGCCGCCGTCGGCCTGGTCCGGGTCCTCACGACGGCGGTGCCCCTGTGGCGGCACGATCCGGGAGCGTCCCTCGCCGCGGCGGGCGGGGCAGCGGACCCGCTGCGGGCCGGGGCGGTCACGACCTGGCAGGTGCTCGTCGTCACGGCACTGCTCACGGCGGCGGCAGCCACCGCGCTCGCCGTCCGTCGCGGCAGCGCCGGCCCGACCGGAGCGGGTGCCGGCGTCGTCGCCACGGCCGCGGTGGGCTGCCTCGTCCTGCTGCTGCCGCTCGGCCCGGCGCTGCCCCTGGCCGCGGTCGTGGTCGGGCTGACCCTCGGCTCCGCGGTCAGCGCCACGGTCCTCGTCCTGTCCCGGCGCCGGATCGCCTCCGGCAGGGGGGCCGCCGCCCGGCACGGGGCGGGCGGCGGCCTCGTCACCGGATGGGCCGCCGGTGGCCTGGCGGTCGCCGTCGCCTGGGGCGTCGAGCCGCTGAGCGTCCCGGTCACCCTGCTCGGCGCGGGGGCGTTGCTGTTCGCCCGACGGGGGGCGCGGCTGCCCGGCACCCGGGTGCTGCTCGTGCTCGGTGCCACGGGGGCGGCGCTGATCGCGGCGGGGGCCGCCGCGGGACCCGCCGGGTGGAGACCGGCCGACGGGGTCGTGCTCGCCGGTCTCGCCGGGGCCGTGTCCGTCGCCGCGGTGCTGGCCGTCCCGGGACCGGGCCGGTGGCGGCCCTCGGCGTGGACCTGGTCGGCCGAGGAACGCCTGGTCGCCGCGGTGACCTCGGCCGTGGCCCTGGTCGGCGCGCTGGCGGCGACCGCGGTGCTGGGTGCCGCCGCCGGGGGGCAGGCGGCCAGGCCCCGGCTGCTCGTCCTGCTGCCCGCCGCCTGCGTCGCGGCGCTCGTCGTCGCGGTCGTGGCCCCGCGGACGCTCGGCCGGTCCGGGGGCGGGGACGCCGGGCTGTCCGTCGCCGCGCTGGCGGCCGGGGTGCTGCCGGTCACCACGGCGGCGCTGGCGGCGGTACTGGTGGGCGAGGTGGCCCCGGGGGTCGCGGTCTGCCTCCCCGCGGCCGGGGTGGTTGCGGCGACGGGCCTGCTGCTCGCCGTCGCGGTGTCCCTCGGGCTGGACGGGAGCCGTCGCCCGGCGGTCGAGGGGGGAGCCGCCGTCGCGGGGTTCGCCTCCCTCGTCGGTGTGCCGGACGCCGACCGTTCCTGGATCGTGTTCCTCCTGCTCGGAGTCGGTGCCGCCGCTGTCGCCCTCGCGCCGGACCGGCGGCCGGTCGGCTGGGTGGCCTGGCTGCTGCTCACCTCCTCGACGTGGATCCGGCTCGCCCTCGACGACGTCGCCGTCGTCGAGGCGTACACGGTTCCACCGGCCGTGGCCCTGTTGGCGGTCGCGGTCCTGCGCCTGCGTCGGACGGCCCGCTCCACGACCCCCGGTTCCGGCGACGCCGGAACCGACACGTGGTCGGGGTGGCGGGTCCTCCTGCCCGGCACCGGCCTTGCCCTGGTCCCGAGCGTCGTGGCGTCAGCGGGCGGAGGGGACCCGCGACCCGCGGCGCTCGTCGGGCTGGGGATCGGGTCGGTGGTGGTGGCCGCGACGGTTCCGAGGTCGTGGCCTCGGGCCTACCTGTTGCTGGTGGGTTCGGCAGCCGCGGTGGGGGCCGCGGCGGCGCAGGTGCTGTCCGCGCTGGCCCGGGGGACGGGATCTCCCGGGTCGGCGCGGATCGGGATCTCTCCCCGCGATGTCGAGCTGTGGACACTGCCGGCGGCCGCGGTGCTCCTGGGGGCGGCTCTCGTCGCGGTGCGCATCGGGCGGCAGTTCCGGTCCCTCCCGGCTCCGGTGCTCCCCGCTCTGCTCGTCGCCGGGGTGCCGACCCTGGTGGTGTCGGCATGGGACGGCGGTGCCCGGTCGTCCGGCCGCGCCGCCGGGCTCCTCGCCGGTGCGGTGGTGGTCGCCCTGCTCGCCGGCTCGCCCTGGGCCGTGGGGGTCCGCTCCGCCTCCGGATCGCCCGGGACGGCCGGGCGCGTCGGGACACCCCGGGGTCTCCGCCTCTCCGCGGTGTTCGGGGCAGCCGGTCCGGGCGTCGGCGGGTCGGGGCCGGCACCGGGGCTCCCGGTGACGGCGGTGGTGGCGATGACGTTGGCGGGTGGTGCGGCGCTGCTCGGGCTCGGCGGAGGCGTCGGGCCGGCGGAGGCGTGGACCGCACCGGTGGGCGTCGGGCTGCTCGTGCTCGGCTGGCGGGGCCTGCGGCGGAACCCGCACCGGACCTCCTGGCACGGGCTCGCCCCCGGGCTCGGCGTCCTCCTGCTCCCGAGCCTGCTGCTGGCCCTGATCGGGGACGACACCCCGCGGGCCGTCGGCCTCGTGGTGGTGGCGGTGGGCGTGCTCTGGGCAGGGGCCGCGACCCGGATGCAGGCCCCTGTCGTCCTCGGTGCCGGTGTGCTCGGGGTCCACGCGGTGCACCTGCTGGGGCCGGCCGTGGCCGGGGCCGTCGACGCCGTGCCCCGCTGGGTCGTGCTGGCGCTGGCCGGTGTCCTGCTGCTGGTGCTGGGGGCGACCTACGAGCGGCGGCTACGCGACCTTCACGCGGTACGTCTGCGGTTCGCCGCCCTGCGTTGAACCCCGTTCGCGGTGCCGTTGGTCGGCACCCGGACGGTACCCGTGCCGTTCGCGGCGACCGCGCTGGTGTCGGTGACCGGAACCGGGTGCAGGGTCACGGCGTCCAGCCCGGCCGCGAGGGTGCCGGGCTCCGCCACGGCGACGGGGGACGTCGCCTCCGGGGAGGCCGCGGGAGCCGGGACGGCGGGCTTGGCCCGCAGGTCGGTGAAGACGAAGGTCCGATAGGCCCAGAACCGGAAGATGGTGCCGAGGCCGAGCCCGATGACATTGCCGGAGATGTTGTCGGCGAGTGCGGAGTCGAGCCCGAGGACGTAGTGCGAGAAACCGATGCAGCCGGCGGAGATGAGCAGGCCGCCGACGTTCATGACGGCGAACAGGACGAACTCCTGGCGCATGGCCGCCTTGCGGCGATGCCGGAACGTCCAGTACCGGTTGCCGAGCCAGGCCACGACCGTCGCGACACCGACGGACACGACCTTCGCCATGAGCGGCTTGTGCTCCAGCGGCGCCTCGGTCAGCGGCCACCACCCGGTGCGCAGGAGGTTGTAGACGTAGACATCGACGACATACGCCACAGCGCCCACCGCACCGAACTTGACGATCTCGCGGTAGACGACGTCGACGGCCGCCCGGATCCGGGTGATGAGCCCGACGGCGGCGCTCACGTGTTCCTCACGCCCGGCAGGTTACTCGCCCAACGTGTACACGAATAGGGAGCTGTGGGGCTGAACATGGGGCCTTACTGGGCATATCACCCACTGTTCGTGCGGAATTCATCACCTTCTGTGTCCATGATTACTGGGCGTTCCGTCGCCCGCACGCCGTGCTGAGGAGCTCACCGCGATCCCGGGTGGGAGCTGCTCCGCGGGCGGAGGTGACGGCACCCGCGTTACGGTGTGAGGGCCCTCCCGCCCTCCGTCCCCGGGACCGCCGTGGGTCGGCCAGGCAGCGGGTTCAGCGGGGCAACGGCTCCTGACAGGGCGAAGGTCCGGAGGGGCGACGGGCCCTGACAGGGCACGAGTTCAGGCCAGGCACGGATTCAGACAGGGCACGGATTCAGACAGGGCACGAGTTCAGACAGGGCACCGCGTCGTCGTGGGACGGGCGGTCCGGGTCGCAGGGATGGTGGGCATGCCGGAACAGCCGCTCGTCGGCGTCCTCATGGGGTCCGACTCCGATTGGCCGATCATGGAGGAGGCGGCGAAGGTCCTCGACGACTTCGACGTCGCCTACGAGGCCGAGGTGCTCTCGGCCCACCGGATGCCCCGCCAGACGGTGGCCTATGCCGAGGGCGCGCACGAGCGCGGGATCCGGGTGATCATCGCCGGTGCGGGGGGAGCCGCCCACCTGCCGGGGGTCGTGGCCGCGCTGACCCCGCTCCCGGTCATCGGTGTCCCGGTGCCGCTGCGGTACCTGGACGGGATGGACTCGCTGCTGTCCATGGTCCAGATGCCGGCCGGGATCCCGGTGGCGACGGTGTCGGTGGCCGGCGCGCGCAACGCCGGCCTGCTCGCCGTCCGGATCCTGGGCGCAGGCTCGGGGGAGCAGGCCGACCGGCTCCGCGCGGCGATGCTCGGCTACGCCGACCGGCTCCGCGAGGAGGCGACGGCCAAGGGCGAGCGGCTGCGGGCACGGCGTTCCGCAGGGGCCGGCTTCACGGTCTCCTGACCCGATCCCCGGTCTCCCGACCGACGGTCTCCTGACCGACGGTCTCCTGACCGACGGTCTCCTGACCGACGGTCTCCCGACCCGGTCGACGGTCTCCCGGTCGACGACCGCAGCCCGGTCAGCTCCGCGAGAACAGGTCCTTCTGCTCCTCGGCGAGTGGTCGGATCTTCTCCGTGTCGTTGGCACGCAGGGCGGAGAAGAGCCGGCGGGCTCCTGCCTGGTCCCACAGCACCGACGAACCGGCCGACGTCTGGTAGTTGGGGTTGCCGACGGGCACGGTGATCGACAGACCCCCGCCGCCCGCCGCAGCACGCATGCCGAGGACGAACTGGCCGAGGGCGACCGGGCTCGTCCCCTCGTCGACGGTCAGCGCGTTCCCACCGGCGTGCGCCGCCGGGATGGACCGCCACGGCACCGCGAGCACCGACGGCGAGAGCGTCCGGGAGACGATCGCCGAGAGCACCTTGCGCTGCCGCTCCACCCGACCCAGGTCACCGCGGGGGTCGCTGTACCGGGCCCTGGCGTAGCCGAGGGCCGTCCTGCCGTCGAACTCCTGGCATCCCGCCTTGACGTTGATGTGCGCCTTGGTGTCCCGGAGCGCGCGGGACACGCACACCTCCACCCCGCCGACGGCGTCGACGACGGCCGCGAAGCCGCCGAGACCGGTCTCGACGTAGTTGTCGATCCGCAGGCCCGTCGCCTGTTCGACCGTCCTGACCAGGAGTCGGGGGCCGCCGAAGGCGTACGCGGCGTTGATCTTGTTGGAGCCGTGGCCGGGGATGGGGACGTAGGAGTCCCTGGGGATGCTCACCAGGACCGTCGGTCGCCCGCCGCCGGGGACGTGCAGCAGCATGATCGTGTCCGTGCGGCGCCCCCGCACCCGCCCGGTGCCCAGGTTCCGGCGTTCCTCGGCGCTGAGCTCGTCCCGGGAGTCGCTGCCCACCACGAGGAAGGTCCGCCCGGGGGTTCCGGCCCGGTCCGAGCTGCCGAGGGCGTCGACGCGGTCGAGGCTGGTCCAGGCGACGATCGCCAGGACGAACGGGTAGGCGATGACGGCGAGAACCACCAGCGGCACGATCCTGCGGAGGCGTGGTCGCCGCAGCCGCCCACCGCGGGGGAGTCCCAGGGTGTGCGGGATCCGCGGCCCGCCGGGGGGCTGGTGCGGCTGCTGGTACGGCGGCGGGTACTGCGGGCCGGGCGGGTACTGCGGGCCGGGCGGGTACTGCGGCGCGAGCGGGTCGGGCGGGTACGGCGAGCCCGGGGGCGGGTCCGGGTACCCGGACCCCGGTCGGCCGGGGGCAGCCGGGGCGGGGGAGCCGTCGTCGAGTCCCCATCCCGCCGGTCCCGCCTGGGCACCGCCGGACCACAGGCGTGGTCGTGCCCGGTAGACCGTCCCCGGGCGTTCGCGATCGGGACTGCGCCCCCGTCCGAACCTGAGCCTCACCGAGCGCTCCCTCTCTTCACGTCGTTCGTCACCGGCAGGCCCGTCACGCCCCCGTCACCGGGCCGGGCCACCTCACGGCAGGCCGAGCCCCGGTGCCTCGATGGCGGGGCAGGTGTCCATGACGACGTCGAGCCCCGCCGCACGGGCCCTCGCCGCCGCGGCCTCGTCGATCACCCCGAGTTGCAGCCACACGGCCCCGGCGCCGACGGCGATCGCCTCGTCCACGATCGCCCCCGCGAGGTCGGAGCGCACGAAGACGTCGACGACGTCGACGCGCCCCGGCACCTCGGCCAGGCCGGCGTACCCCTTCGCCCCGTGGACCGTGTCGGCCCGCGGGTGCACCGGAACGATCCTCATGCCGAGCTGGTCGGCCAGGTAGCCGGCGATCCGGTACGCGACCCGGCTCGGGTTCTGGGACAACCCCACCACAGCCCAGGTCCCCGGGGTGGTCAGCAGTCGGCGGATCACCTCGGGGTCGTTGACGTGCCGTCCGGCGGGCGCGGCCTCGATCGGGGAGTCCATGCCAGCAGTCTGCCGTGGACTGCGACCGGAGGCGCGCAGGACCCCCGATATGGTCCGGGCATGTCCCGGTTGGTCCCCGGTCGGACCGGCTGACCGTCAGCTCCGGACCGTCAGCTCCAGGTCGGCAGCTCCGGACCGTCAGAGCCAGGTCGGCAGCTCCGGCAGCCGGCCGGTGGAGACGGTGAGCCCGGCACCGGCGCCCCGTCCGGCCAGCCACCCGCACAGGGCGTGCCCGGGACCGCTGACCACGGGGAGCCCGGCGTCGCGACCGGAGGCGGCGTCGGCCGGCCGCAGCGACAGCTCCCTGCCGAGGTCCTCCGCCAGGAGTATGACCGGCGGGACGCCGGGACGGGCGCCGACGTCGGCGGCGAGGTCGTCGAGGAGCCACCGGACGAACGGCTCCGGCCAGTCGGCGGTGCGGTACCCGGCGTCGAGGTCCACGTGGTGGATCTCGACCTCGCGCAGCCGTGACCGCACCGTCCACGAGGCCGGGGTCAGCATGCCGTTGTGCCAGCGGACCTCGGCGTCCCACGCGTCCTGGTCCATGGCGGCCATCACGTCCGCCAACCGGGCCGCGGACTCGGCGAGGTCCCGGAGGTGCTCCTCCGGTGGGTTGCCCGCGCCGGCCTCGATCCCGGCGACCCGGTGCGCCCGGCTGGGGTACCCGGGGATCGGTACGCCCACGAGCACCCCCACGAGCACTCCGGTGTAGGCGTCGGCGTTGCGGGCGAGGTGGGACAGCACGTGGCCGCGGGTCCACCCGGGCAGCAGCGAGGGCTCGGCCAGCGCGGCCGGGTCGAGGGCTCGCGCCGTCCGCAGCAACCGGTCGGTGGCCGCCCGGATCGTCGGGAACACGGACTCGAGGGTTTCGGGGGACGTCGTCATACCAGGATCCTCGACCGCAGGGACGGGTGCGTCAGCCGGTTTACGGCGGAAGTCGGTCGCGACGGCTCAGCCCCGTGGCCTGCCGAGGGCGCGGTAGTTCCAGCCGGCGGCCCTCCACAGCTGGGCGTCGAGGGCGTTGCGGCCGTCGAGGACGTTCCGCGCCCGCACCACCTCGCCCAGCGAGGCCGGGTCGAGCCCGCGGTACTCCCGCCACTCGGTGAGCAGCAGGACGACGTCCGCGCCCTGGCAGGCGACCTCGACCTTCTCCTCGTAACGGAGGTCCGGCCAGGCCCTGCGGGCGTTCTCCAGGGCGGCCGGGTCGGTGACGACGACGTCACCGCCCTGCAGCCGGATCTGGGCGGCGACGTTGAGGGCTGGGGAGTCGCGGATGTCGTCGCTGTCCGGCTTGAACGCGGCACCGAGCACGGTGACCTTGCGGCCGAGGAAGGACCCGCCGACCTCCTGGCGGGCCAGGTCGACCATCCGGGTGCGCCGTCGCATGTTGATCGCGTCCACCTCGCGGAGGAAGGTCAGCGCCTGGTCGGCACCGAGCTCTCCCGCCCTCGCCATGAACGCCCGGATGTCCTTGGGCAGGCAGCCGCCGCCGAAGCCCAGCCCGGCGCGGAGGAACCTGGCCCCGATCCGGTCGTCGTGGCCGATCGCGGCGGCCAGGGTGGTCACGTCGGCCCCCGCCGCCTCGCACACCTCGGCCATCGCGTTGATGAACGAGATCTTGGTGGCGAGGAAGGCGTTGGCCGCCGTCTTGACGAGTTCGGCCGTCGCGTAGTCGGCGGTGATCACCGGGATGCCGGCGGCGACGGGCTCGGCGTAGACCTCGTCGAGCAGGGCCTTGGCGCGCCGGGCGTCGTCCGGGTCCGGGGGCAGCCCGTAGACGATCCGGTCGGGGTGCACGGTGTCCTCGACCGCGTGCCCCTCGCGGAGGAACTCCGGGTTCCAGGCCAGCGCGGCACCGGGCACCGCCTCCCCGATCCGGTCCGCGAGCCGGGCTGCCGTGCCCACCGGCACCGTCGACTTGCCGACCACCAGGTCGCCCGGCCGCAGGTGCGGCAGCAGCGCGGAGACGGCCGCGTCGACGTAGCTGGTGTCGGCGGCGAACTCGCCCCGGCGCTGCGGCGTCCCCACGCAGACGAAGTGGACGGTGGGGCCGTCGGCTCCCGGCGGTCGCGCGATCGCGGCGACGTCGGTGGTGAACCTCAACCGTCCTGTCGCGCAGGTGCGCTGCAGGACCTCGGGGAGACCGGGCTCGAAGAAGGGCGCGCGGGCCGCGGACAGGTCGGCGACCTTGCGCTCGTCGACATCGATCCCCAGGACCTCGTGACCGACGTCAGCCATGCAGGCGGCGTGCACAGCACCGAGGTACCCGCACCCCACGACGGAGATACGCACCTCGCGAAGCTTACGCGACCCCCGGAGCCACCGGAGGCGTCTCGGTCCATCGCAGCACGCGGCGGGGCGAACACGGAATGCCCTCCCGGCACCGCGATACTGAGCCCATGGCACCACCGACTGTCACGACGCATCAACGTTGTGTAGTCAAATCGTCCTCCTCGGCGCGGCCTCCGTCCGCTCGCCCGCTCGCCGATCCCACCCTGCTCTCGCCGAGGGTCCGGGTCTGGCGGGCCCTCGTGCTGCTGCTGGTCACGGCGGTGCTGCCGGGGGCAGGACAGGTGGTCGGCGGCAACCGTCGGCTGGGCCGGGTCGCGCTCGCCGCATGGCTGACCGTGGTCGCGTCGGTGCTGCTCCTCGCGGCGGTGCTGGTCCTCGACAGCCGCCTCGCGGTGTCCCTGCTGACCCGGCCGACGGTGCTCGGGGCGCTGGCGATCGCCTGCTTCGCGGCGGCGGCCGCCTGGCCCGTCCTGCTCGTCGACGCGTGGCGGCTCGGGCGCGTCGATCTGCTGCCCCCGCGGTCCCGGCGACACCTGGCGGCCATGGTCGCCGTCCTGGTGCTGGTGACGTCCCTGCCGCTGGTGGCCGTGGGGCGCAGGACGTGGGCCGCCGCCGACCTCATCCACGGGGTCTTCGGCTCCGGCACCCGCACCGAGGCCGTCGACGGCCGGTACACCGTGCTGCTCCTCGGCGGGGACGCCGGCCGGACCCGGATCGGGCTGCGGCCGGACAGCATCACCCTCGCCAGCGTCGACGCCGGCACCGGGGACACCGTCCTGTTCAGCCTGCCCCGCAACCTCGAGAACGTGCCCTTCCCCAAGGGGAGCCCGGCGGCGAAGGCCCTCCCCCGGGGCTGGTCCTGCGGTGACCGGTGCCTGATCAACGGCCTCTACACCTGGGGGGCCGAGCACCCGGAGCTGTTCCCCGGGGCGCGCGACCCCGGTGCCGAGGCGATGAAGCAGGCCGTCTCGGCCGTGCTCGGCGTCACCGTGAACTACTACGTGCTCATCGACCTGCGCGGGTTCCAGAGCCTCGTCGACGCCATGGGCGGGATCGACGTCGTCGTGGGGTCGCGGGTGCCCATCGGCGGCGGGACCCATCCGGTCGTCGGCTACATCCAGCCCGGCCGACGGCACCTCGACGGGTACCGCGCGCTGTGGCTGGCCAGGTCCCGGCACGGGTCGGCCGACTACGCCCGGATGGCGCGGCAGCGCTGCGTGATGACGGCCATGCTCGACCAGCTCGATCCCGCGACCGTGCTGGCCCGGTTCGAGGACATCGCCGCGGCGAGCAAGAACGTGGTGCGCACCGACATCCCCTCCTCCCGGCTGGGGACGTTCGTCGACCTCGCCGTCAAGGCCAAGCGGCGACCCGTCACCAGCGTCCAGTTCGTCCCCCCGCTGATCCGACCCGCCTACCCGGACTACCGACTGATCCGTGACCGGGTGGAGTCGGCGCTGGAGGCGGTGCGGGCCTCCGCGGAGGAGCCTGCGGGGCGGGGCGCCACGACCGGGTCCCGGCGGGCAGGGGACTCCCGCGGCGCCGGGGCCGGTGCCCGGAGGGACCCGGCACGGGCCGGCGCGTCCGACGCCGCCGGCTCCACAGGGGCAGGGAGGGACGGCCCGGCGGACGCCAGGTCGATCTGTCGAGCGGGATGAGGCCGACCTTCCCTCGCGCAGGGTCCGGGGTCGGCTACCGTCTGCCCTGATGTCTCCGGATCCCCACGCCCCGTTCGACCCGCTCGATCATGCCGAGGGTCGCTGGCCCGCCGTGTCCGTCGTCATGCCCGTCCTCAACGAGGAACTCCACCTCGCCGACGCGGTGCGGCGCATCCTCGTCCAGGACTACCCGGGGGAGCTGGAGATCGTCATCGCTCTCGGGCCGTCCCGGGACCGGACCGACGAGATCGCCACCGGGCTGGCCGCCACCGACCCGCGGGTCCGCACCGTCGCCAACCCCAGCGGGCGCACCCCGGCAGGGCTCAACGCCGCCATCGCCGCGTCCCGGCACCCGATCGTGGTCCGGGTCGACGGCCACGGCCTGCTCACTCCGGGTTACGTCCGCACCGCGGTCCGGCTGCTGGAGGCCACCGGGGCGGCCAACGTCGGCGGGCTGATGGCCGCGGAGGGCTACACCGACTTCACCAGGGCCGTCGCCAGGGCGATGACCTCCCGGTTCGGCGTCGGCGGGGCCAGGTTCCACACCGGGGGCGCGGCGGGACCCGCGGAGACGGTCTACCTGGGCGTGTTCCGACGTGAGGTCCTCGACGAGCTCGGCGGCTACGACGAGTCGTTCGTCCGGGCACAGGACTGGGAGCTCAACCACCGGATCCGGGCCGCGGGGCGGCTGATCTGGTTCTCCCCCGACCTCGCGGTCACCTACCGGCCCCGGGCCAGCCTGCGCGCCCTCGCCCGGCAGTACCTCCACTACGGCCGCTGGCGCCGGGTGGTCATGCGGCACCACAACGGGACGGCGAGCCTCAGGTACCTGGCGGCACCGGTCGCGACCCTCGGCTGCCTGCTGGGCCTGCTCGGCGCGGTGCTGACCCCGTGGGCACTGGTGCTGCCCGGCGGGTACCTCGCGGCCGTGCTCCTCGGCAGCGCCGTCACCGCCCCGGGACTGCCGTGGCGGGCCGTGGCCGCCCTCCCCGCCGTGTACGCGACCATGCACCTGTCCTGGGGTTTCGGGTTCCTCACCAGCCCCAGGTCGTTGGGGCGGGGCATCGGGACGCCGCCGCGCAACACCCCGACGGTCCCGCACCTGGGTGCGAAGGGGTGAGGGGTGCCATGGCATCCTGTCGGGTCGGTGACGTTTCGTGCCGGGCGATGCACCGATCCCCTGGACGTCTCGTGGGTGCCGGGCCAGGATGCCCTGGCCGCCTCGTTCACCGGGCCGGCGGAACACCCGGTCCCGTGCCTGCCGCCCGCGTCACCGGTCGGCGCAGTGTCTCCCCCGAGGAGGGTCCGTGAGTCGGAACGGCACAGCAGGTCCCGACGTGCCGGTGCAGGTCTTCACGCCGTTCCGGCGCGGGGTCCCGGCTCTGCGGCCGTACCTACGGGACATGTGGGGTCGCCGGCTGTTCGCCATGGAGCTGGCGAGGGCGGAGCTCCGCACCGCGAACGTCGGCACCGGCCTCGGACAGCTGTGGCTGATCCTCAACCCGCTGCTGCTGACCTTCGTCTACTACCTGCTGGTCGCGATCATCCGCGCCAAGCCGGGCGGCATCGACTACCTGGCCCACCTCATGGCCGGGATGTTCCTCTACTACTTCTTCTCCAGCTCGGTGACCGGCGGGGCCGCCTCCATCGTCAACAGCGGACGGCTGATCCTCAACACGGCCTTCCCCAAGATGCTGCTGCCGCTGTCGGTGGTCCTGGTGAGCTTCTGGCGGTTCCTGCCCAGCCTGCTCATCTACGCGCTGGTGCACATGGTGGCGGGGCTCGGCCTGAGCTGGAACATGCTGTGGGGACTGGTGTCGGTGGCCTGCATGGTGGTGTTCGCGACCGGGATGTCGATGCTCTTCGCGACCATGAACGTGTACTTCCGGGACACCCGCAGCTTCCTGCCCTACTGCATGCGGATCTGGCTGTACATGTCCCCGGTGCTGTGGCAGGTCGACGACCCCGAGATCCGGGTGAAGCTTGGCGGGCTGATCTCGGTCCTGGAGTACGGCAACCCGATGTTCTCGATCATCGGATCCTGGTCGAAGTCCGTGGTCTACGGGGAGTTCCCCGGCTGGGGGATGTTCGGCACCGCCGCGGCATGGGCGATCGGGGGACTCGCCCTGGGGTCCTACGTCCTGCTATCCCGGGAGCGTGAGTTCGCTGTCCGCCTCTGACCTGGCAACCAGCCCACAGGACGTGTCCGTGACCAGCCCGTTGAGCGTGAGTGTCACCGACCTGCACGTCACCTACCGGGTGAACGTCGACCGTCGCCCGACGATGAGCCAGGCGGTCCGCCGCCTGGGCAGGCGGCAGCGGATCGTGCACGAGGTCGAGGCCCTGAGGGGGCTGACCTTCGACGTGCCGCAGGGCGAGGTGCTCGGGGTCATCGGGGCCAACGGGGCTGGCAAGTCGACGCTCATGCGGACCCTGGCCGGCATCCTGCCGCCGACCAGGGGCCGGGTCGAGGTGCACGGCCGGGTGAGCACCCTGCTCGCCCTCGGGGTCGGGTTCAACTCCAAGCTCACCGGGCGGGACAACGTCGTCCTCGGTGGCCTCGCGGCCGGGTTGAACCGGGAGGAGATCGCCGCCCGCTACGACGAGATCGCCGCCTTCGCCGATCTCCGGGACAACGCCATCGACATGCCGATGCGCACCTACTCCTCCGGGATGTACTCGCGACTGGCGTTCGCCGTCGCGGTGCACATGGAGCCGGACATCCTCATCATCGACGAGGCGCTCTCCACCGGGGACGCCAAGTTCAAGAAGAAGTCCTTCGACCGGATCAAGCTGCTGTGCGGCCAGGCCAGGACGATCTTCCTGGTCAGCCACGGTCTCGGCATCATCAAGCAGCTCTGCAGCGAGGTCATGTGGCTCAAGGACGGCACCGTCCAGGCCAGGGACACCCCGGCCAAGGTGGTCGCCGCCTACACCCGCTGGCTCGAGGTCGGCGACGAGGCCGTCGCCACCGAGGACATGTAGCCACACCGGGATCCCCGTCGTCGGGGACCCCGTCGCCCGGCACCGGGATCTCCCGCCGCCGCACGGGCCGCTGCGACCGGGCGGCGCTGTCCGTGCGTTCACCCGACCGGCGGGCGTCCGGTCGGGTGAACGCGCCGCCGGGCGATCACCTTCCGTCACCTCGTTCCCCCGTCTGCGTACCCGTTCGGGGGGACCGTCCCTTGAGATCGACCTCCGTCGTGCCGATGACCACGAGTGACAACGGTTCGACACGTGAACGGGACGACCTCGATGAGACTTCTCCCACCGGCCCTGCTCGCCGCCGCTCTCGCGTCCGCCCTGCTCGCCGTCCCGACCGCGACCGCGACGTCGGTCGACGCCGGACCGCGGCCAGTCTCCCCCCGGATCACCTCCCTCGCGGTGCCGGCGGTACCCCCCGTCGCACCCGCGGCGAGGGCCCGGGCCGGTGCGACGGCGGAGGGCCCGGCCGGAGCGTCCGGCCCGGTGCTGGTCGCGGAGATCAGCAGGGACCGGACGTCGCCGTTCGACGTCGCCGCTCTCACCTGGGACGCGGGGTCGACCCCCGGCGGCATGGCCGTCACCGTCGCGGTGCACCGGGAGAGCCGGTGGACGGACTGGGAGCCGTTGGAGCCCATGGACGGCGAGGGGCCCGACGCCGGGACCGCCGAGGCCGCGGGCAGCGCCGCAAGGGTGGGTACCGACCCCCTGCTCACCGAGCGGGCGGACGGCATCAGGGTGCTGGTGCGCTCCGCGACCGGTGACGCCCCGCGCGGGCTCCGGCTGGAGCTCATCGACGCCGGGCGGTCCTCGGCCGACGGCACCTCCCCGGACGCAGCCCCCGAGGTCGCCGCCGCGACCGTCGCCGGGGGCGCCGCGACCCGGTGGGCGCCCGACGGTCGCCGGGACGCCGCCCTGGCCTCCGCCCCGGCCCACCACCCCAGCCTGATCACCCGCAGGCAGTGGGGTGCCGACGAGCGGTTGCGCAACGACGACCCCGGGACCAACCCGACGGTGAAGGCGCTGATCCTGCACCACACCGCCGGCTCCAACAGCTACTCCAAGGCCGGGGCCTACGCGCAGATCCGGGGGGTGTACGCCTACCACACCCGGGCACTGCACTGGAGCGACATCGCCTACAACATCGTCATCGACCGGTACGGCCGGATCTACGAGGGGCGGGCGGGCAGCATCACGCAGGCGGTGCGCGGAGCCCACTCCGGCGGGTTCAACGTCAACACCATGGGCATCTCGGTGCTGGGGAACTTCGACGTCGCCCGGCCCCCTGCCGCCGTCGTCAACGCAGTCACCCGGGTCATGACCTGGAAGGCCGAGCAGTACGGGATCAATCCCGGCGGCAGCACCCGGCTCACCTCGGCCGGTGGGGGAACCGCCCGGTGGGGCGCCGGCAAGACGGTGACGAAGCCGGTGCTCATGGGACACCGCGACGTCGGGCTGACGGCCTGTCCCGGCCGCTACCTCTACGCGCACCTGTCGGCGGTCCGCGCCTCGGTGCGGACGTCGATGAGGCCCGGCCTCACCGGGGCGTCCCTGTCGGCCCGCACGGTCCGCCACGGGGGGAAACCGCTGGTGTTCTCCGCCGGCGTGCCGACCACCCAGGACTGGACCCTCACCGTCACCTCGCCGTGCGCGGGTGTGGTGCGGACCCTGTCCGGGCAGACGAGGTCCCGGATCCAGGCGGCCTGGGACCTCAGGGACTCCTCCGGTGAGCAGGTTCCGCCCGGGGCCTACCGGCTCGCGGTGACCACCCGGTCGCCCGCGGGCCGGGGGCCGACGTGGACCGCCGACGTCGAGATCCTGACCACCCAGGACGCGCCGGTGCCCGGCTGCGCAGCGGGCAGGATCAGCGCGGCCGACGTCTACGCCACCTCGGTGCTCGTCGGGCGGGCGGCGTTCCCGCGGGCGACGAGCGCCGTCCTGGCCGCGGCCACGACCACCGGGACGACCGCGGCCCCCCTCGCCGCGGCCAAACACGCCCCGCTGCTGCTCACCACCGCCGACCGGTTGCCCGCGTCGGTCGCGGCCGACCTCCGCTCGCGCGGGGTGAGCCGGGTGTGGCTGGTCGGCAGCACGGGGTCGATCCGACCGGCCGTGGAGCGGCAGCTCCGTGAGCTCGGGGTGACCACGGTGACGAGGATCACCGGGAGCACCACGTACCTCTCGGCGGCCAGGGTCGCCGAGGCCATGGCACCCACCTCGGGGGAGGCCGTGCTGATACCCGGCAGCGGCTGGGGGTTCCGGGAGGCCATGGCCGCCGGCGGGGCGGCCGCCGGGACCGGCCGGCCGATCCTCTTCGTCACCAGGGCCGGGGTCCCCGCCGCGACGGCGGATGCCCTGAGGTCGTTGCGGATCAGGACCGTGCTGCTCGTCGAGGGGAGGGACGCCGTCGGCCCGGCGGTACGGAAGCGCCTCGCCGAACTGGGGGTCACCACGGTGACCAGGGTCTCGGCGAACGGCCGGGTCGCCGTGGCGGCCGGGGTCGCGGAGGCCGTCGCCGACCTGCTGCCGAGGGGGGCCGCGGCGGTGGTCGGGGTCGACGACCCGGACCCGCTCACCGTGGTCGCGGCGAGCGGGCTGGCACGTCCCGTGCTCGTGACGCGGAGGTCCGCGGTGCCCGAGGAGGCTCGTGCCCTGCTGAGGCGGAGCACGGTCTCGACCGTGCTGGTTGTCGGGGGCCGGGACGCCGTCAGCACGGGCACCATCCGCGCCCTGGCCTCGGCGGTGCGGTGATGGGCCGTCACGTGGCTGCGGCGCCGCCTCGCCGTGGGGGCGGGCGAGCCGGCAGGCGGCGTGGGCCGTCGGACCGCCGGGCCAGGGCGCTGCGGGGCCGCCACGTGCGGGGCGGCCGTCCGGCGCCCGGGGCTCGACGCGAGCGGAGCGCACTCCTGCCGCCGGAGCTTTCATGATCTTGGTGGATCCGGCACCGTACGCGGTCCGGATCCACCAAGATCTTGTGAAGGCCCGGTGGGGCAAGGGGCTCCTCCCGGGCTGAGCCAGGATGGAGGCGCCGTCCCCGGCCGGGTGCGACCCGGCAGGCGGGAGAGCCGGCAGACGGGGAGAGGCGGACGCGGTGCGTACCGGGGCGGAGACCGTGCTCATCTGGGTTCCCGAGCCGCCGGGCGGCGCCGGTCCGCAGTCGGTGGAACTCGTTCCCGGCGGGACGGCGACCTTCGGCCGGGGCGAGCAGGGGCATCCCGTCGACGTCCGGCTCCCGGACGCCGCGGTGTCCCGGATCGCCGGCCGGATCCGGGCCGTCGAGGACTTCTGGATGATCAGCAACCTGAGCGCCGGGACCACCTACGTCGTGGAGAACCCCGAGGGCGGGGGCGAGTTCGTCAAGGTCGCGCCGGGACGGCTGGACATGCCGGTGCCCTTCGAGTTCGCCCGGGTCGTCGTGCCCTCGACCGGCGGTCCGGCGTCCTTCCAGGTATTCGCGCCGAGGCACCAGTTCGGCGATCCCCACGTCCCGGGGCTGGGCGGGGCGGGGGAGCCCACCGTCCAGGCGTTCCCGCTCGACCGGACGGCCAAGTACTTCCTCGTCCTCGTCGCCATGTGCGAGCCGGCCCTGCGGGACAGCACCTCGGTCGCGATCCCGACCGCCGCGGAGATCGTGCAGCGGCTCGGCGGGCACCCGTCCTGCGGCGATCTCACCGTGTCGGCGGTGCACTTCCACATCGACTACCTGGCGTCGCACAAGCTGAGGGTGAAGGAGCGGGCGCGCGAGGGGCAGCAGTCGCGCACCGAGTGGCAGCGGTCGGCCCTGGTCTCGCTGGCGCTGCGGTTCGACCTGGTGCGCGAGGACCACCTGGCCCTGCTCCCGCCGGTGGGTGCCACCTCCAGGACCCGGACCAGGTGACGGGCGGTGCGGTCAGCCGGGCGGCGTGCCGGGCCGGGTCCGTCCGGGGTCGTACAGGGCGCGGTAGTACTCGACCCGGGCGACGAACCCGCCTGCCTCCGGCGGGATCCCGTTCACCGCGCGCACCCGCTCGGTGTTGAACTGGTACCCCGCCGCAACCAGCAGCCCCGGGTCGCCGGGGACGCCGGTGAGCTCCGGCAGGTACCGGCAGGCGAACCGGCCGACCGCGGAGACGGACATCTCCGGCGGGAACGGCGGGGTGGGGACCGAGGCCTGCTGCTCCGGTGGCAGGTGGTATCGCAGCACCCGGGGGGTCCACCGGGCGATGCCGTACTCGTCCCGCGCCGGATCGGCGAGGTCGGGGTCGAAGTCGCTCTCCACCTTGAGGATGGCAGCGACCAGGGCGGGTGAGAGCCCCGACAGGGAACAGGACGTGCCGGCCTGGACGATCAGGGCCCGGTACCGCACCGGGATCCCGACTCCGGTGCGCAGCGTGCCCGCGCCGACCACCGTGCCGGCCGTGCCCGTCGTCGGCGTCGTGGCCGTCGGTGTGGCGGGCGAGGTCCCGGTGGCCGGGGACGGGCCCTCCGGTGCACCCCCCGCCGTCGGCGCCGGGACCGCTCCGCCGGTGCCCGGGACGCCGACCGGCCCGCGCGCCGCCTCCTGCCCGGTGGGCTCCTCCGGGAGGCCGGGGAGCCAGCCGGGCCGTTCCACGAGCGTCGCCGCGGCGCCGAGGGCCACGAACAGGCAGGCCGTGGCCAGCGCCGGCGACGCCCGGCGGAGGCCCCGTCGCCTGCGCCGCGGGCGGCGGGGCATGGCGAGCGTCCGCGCCCTGGCGGCGACGGTCGCCATGGCGGTGGCCCCCCGGCGGGCGGGGTCGCGTTCGAGGCAGTCCGCGACGAGCTCGCGCCAGCCGGTGGGGAGCGCCGTCAGCGAGGTCAGCTCCCCCCGCCCGGCGGCGTACTCGGTCGCGGCGGCGAACCGGGCCCGGCTGGTGCTGCCGGGGAACGGCAGCCCGCCGGTGAGCAGCTGGAAGGCGGTCACACCGAACGCCCAGGTGTCGGCCGTGGTACGCACCGCGCGGCCGCGGACGCTCAGCGTCTCGGCCTGTGCCTCGGGCGGGGTGTGGTCGATCGAGCCGACCGGGGGGAGGTACCCGTGGGTGCCCTCCAGCTCCGCGGTCAGGCCGAAGTCGGTCAGCCGGGTGGAGCCGTCCGGCATCACGAGCACGTTGGCCGGCTTGACGTCGCCGTGCACCCAGCCCGCGGCGTGCAGGTGGGCCAGCGTGTCCGCGAGCTCGGCCACCATCCGGGGTGCTCGGGGAACGGGTCGGCCCGGGCATCGGTCGAGCAGGGTCTGCACCGTGTCGGTCGCCAGCTCCATGACGAGGACGACGCATCCGTCCAGCTCGGGGTCGCCGGGGTCGGTGACGGTGAGCATCTCGTAGGTGCGCACCAGCCCCGGGTGTTCGGGGAGCGACCGGGCTCGCTGCTCGCGCCGGGCCATGTCGGCAACGTGCCGCAGGTGACGCGGGGTGAGGGTGCCGGCGGGCAGGAACTTCAGCGCCGCCCGGGCCGGTAGCTCCGCCGCGCCGGAGACCCGCCGGTCGGTGGCCGTCCGGCGGGTGGTCGTCCGGCGGGCGGCGTAGACGCTGCCCCAACTGCCGGTCGCGATCCCCGAGACGACCCGCCAGCGGCCGACCCGGTACCCCGGAGGCACCCTGACCGCCCAGGCGTCGGGTGCCTCCGTGACCACCGGGCCAACTCCTCACCTCGCGTGGGTGAGGATGATAGGGCCGCTCCCGGCCGCCGGGGGACCGACCCGTGGCGGGCGGGCGGACTCCACTCAGGCGGAGTACCCGCGCAGGGCGATCCAGTGGGCCATCCGGGCCGTGGTCATCCAGTACCAGCCGTAGCCGTTGGCGTCGGCGGAGTCGGCGACCTTCACGAGGTCGCCGTCGGCGCCGTACCCGACGATCGTCAGGTAGTGACCGCCGCTGTAGGTGTGCCAGTCACCGTCGGTGTCCACGGCCGATCCGACCACGTTCGCGACGATCGCGTACCCGCGGGGGATGTCGTAGGTGACGTCCCACCGGAGCCGGGAGATCTCGGCACTCGTCGCGTAGTACCTGGGGACCATCTTGGTCTCGTAGAACGACGTGGACGCGAGCCCGTTGAGCACCCGGGTGACGTCGTACGCCGAGTTGGTGCCGGCGGTGGTCGTCCCCAGCCGGCCGGCGATGTAGCTCTGGCTGTAGGTGTACCCGCGAGCGGTCAGGGCCATCCTGGTCGCGGCGGGGCCGCAGTAGTAGCCGTTCTGCTGCCACTGGAACGTGTAGCTGACCTGTGCGGACGCCGCCGCGGTCGCGGGGGGCGCCGTCATCGTGGTGGTCGTCACCACCGCGAGGCCGACGGCGGCGGCCGTGGTGAGTGCCCTGACGGTCCTGGTCCTGGTCATGATCATGGCTCTCCCGGGCTCCCTTCTCCGATGCGCCGGACGGGCGGTCCCCCCGGCGCGCTCACCGTTCCACCGCGGGCGAGCCCGGGGAACCTGGAGGCCTCCAGGGTGGGATCCCTGCGGGAGCGTGGCCGGATGCGGGGGGCCGGATGCGGGGCGGCGGACCGGGAGCGGGGGGACTTCTCGTTCCCCCTGTCAACCTCCGGGGGGCACGGCGGCGTATGGAAGTGCGACCTCATCACTCCTGAGACGGGGGACCTCCTGTGCATCGCAGACGCATGACCATCGCCGCCGCGGCCGTGACCACGTTCCTGTCCGGGATCGGCCTCGCCGCCCCGGCCTCCTTCGCCGCCGATCCGACCGTCGCGCCGATCGCCTGTCCGGACACCTTCCCGACGGCCGAGGCCGTCGACGGGGTGGCCGGTGTCGGCTGGACGGTCGAACGTGGTACCCGGCCGTCATCCTTCACCGCGACCGTCCTCGGCCGGGTGACCGACGGAATCGCTCCCGGTGTCGACATGATCATGGCCGATCTCGACTCGCCCGCGCTCACCAGGGCCGGCGGTGTCTGGGCCGGCATGTCGGGATCGCCGGTCTATGCCAAGGACGGGCGCCTGATCGGGGCGGTGTCCTACACCCTCGGCATGAACACCTCGATCGCGGGACTGACCCCTGCCGCGTCCCTGAAGGCGCTGCTCGGCAGGCAGTCGGAGACGTCGAAGGTGGTGAAGGGCACGGAGCGGGTCGCCGTCCCGGCCCGGGAGTTGGACGCGCTCGCCGCCACCCGCGAGGTGACCGAGCAGGAGGCGGCCAGCACAGGGTTCCGGCGACTGGAGATCCCGGTCACGGTCACCGGGTCCGCCACGGCGGCCAGGAAGGCGCTGAGCACCTCCGGCAGGGGTGTCGGCGGGCTGCGGGTCGTGTCCGGCGGCGCGAGCGGCACCACCTCGGCCGCTGCGGCGACCGAGGTGGTGCCGGGAGGCAACTTCGCCGTCTCGCTGGCGTACGGCACCTGGACGGCTGCCGGGGTCGGAACGACGACCATGGTCTGCGACGGGAAGGCCGTCGGCTTCGGGCACCCCGTGCTCGGCTTCGGCGTGTCGGCCAACACCGCGCACCTCGCCGACGCGGTCTACGTCCAGAGGGACGAGGTGAACGGCTCCTACAAGGTCGCCAACATCGGCGGGATCGTCGGGACCGTGACCTCCGACCGGACCGCCGGCGTGATGGCCACCCTCGGTGAGGGTCCGAAGGCGGTGCCGGTCACGAGCAGGCTCACCGCCGACGACGGGACGGTCACCGCGACCACGACCTGGTGCACCGAGCCGTACTACGTCGATCGGGCGGCCGGCTTCCACCTCCTCTCCTCGATCGCCACGGTGCAGGGAGCAGACGCCAGCGGCGGGTCGGCCGCGTTGACGACGAGGATCACGGGGGTGCGGGGGACCGGCACGGCGTTCACCCTGACCCGGAGCGACCACTACGGGGCGGTGCGGTTCCTCGGGGAGGAGATCGCCAAGCCGGTCATGGACACGGTGTGGGCCCTCGCCGACACGTCGCTCGAGAACGCTCGGATCACCGGCGTGACGTTCAGCGGCAGCGTCAGCGAGACGGTGAGGCAGTACCACGTGACCGGCGTCGCGGTGAGGAAGGGCTCGAGCTACGTCACGGTCCCGAAGGTGATCACCGCGAAGCCCGGTACGACGGTCCGGGTCAGGGTGACCCTCGGCGACCTCGGCGGGTTCACCACCAAGAACGTCGTCCTCGCCGTCCCCGTACCCGCGAAGACCCGGGGCTGGACGGGCTCGATCGACCTGGCCCTCGGCTCCCAGGGGCTCGACCTCTCGGCCTCCTCCTACGCCGCGCTGCTCACGAGCCTGCGGAACGCCCCGACCAACGACCTGTACCTCGGTGAGCTCACCCTGGAGAATCCCAGCACCGGCAGGGTCACGAGGTCGACGGTGTCCCGCCGACTCAACGGCGAAGTGACGCCGTACACCAGGACGCTGAGGATCAGGGTCGGCTGATCCGGCAGGTCCTGCCACCACTCCGTCGCGGCGGTCCGCGACCCGAGGAGGGTCGCGGACCGCCGCGACGGAGTCGCCGGTCGGCACTCCGGAGGCTGCGGGGCAGGGGGCCGGGAGCACGGATCGGGAAGGTAACGTCGCCGTCGTGGAGGACATGACGGCCGCCGTGGACGGCGCGCCCCCCGTCGGCGGGACCGTCTCGGCGGGGGAGCGGAGGGCGCCCACCCGGGGGGAACGCTGGTCCGGGGTCCTGCTCATGAGGTCGGGGCCGCTGGCAGCCGGGGTCCTGCTCGCCGTCGCCCTCGCCGCCCTGCTCCTGGTGCCGGTCGGGCTGTGGCGACCGGTCGTCGCCGCGCCGGTGATCCTCGTCGGCCTCGCCGTGGCGTGGCGGGTCGCCCTGCTCGTCCCGGCACTGCCCACTCCGCCGGTCGGAGGAGCCGCCCACGGGGCCCCGGCGTGGGCCGGGCTCGTCTCCCTGGCCGCCGCTCTCGGCCACCTCGGGTGGGCAGCGGCCACCCACGCCGAGCACGTGATCCTGCGTCGGGACGCCGGGTCCTACGCGCTCTACGCGCAGTGGATCGCCACCAGGGCCCACCTGCCCGTCGACGCCCGGCTCGACGCCTTCGGCGGCTCCGCCGCGCTGGCGGACCGGGCGTTCACCCTGGCCAGCCCGGCCTACTACCAGGTCGTCCACGGCAGCGGGACCGAGGCGAGCGCCGATGTCGTCCCCCAGTTCCTGCTCGGAGCCCCGGCCTGGTTATCGGTCGGGTACTGGCTGGGCGACTGGACGGGCCTGCTCGTGGCGCCGGCGGTGCTCGGGGGTGCCGCGGTGCTCGCGGCGGCCGGTCTGACCGCGCGGCTGGTCGGCCCGCGCTGGGCTCCCGTCGCCGCGGTCGCGCTCGCCGTGGCCCAGCCGGTCCTGCACGCCTCCCGGTCGACCTACTCGGAGCCCGCGGCGCTGCTCCTGGTGCTCGCGGCCGCGAGCGTCCTCGTCGACGCCACCTCGGTCCGGGCCGCGACGCGGGTGCCAGCTGAAGGGTCGGTCGAGGTGCCGGCCGAGGCGTCGGCGCAGGCTCCGTTCCCGGTGCCGGTCGGGGCGTCGGCGAGGGCGCTGGGGTTCGTCGCGGGGGCGTTCGCGGGGCTGGCGGGCCTGGTCCGGGTCGACGCCCTCCGCGAGGTCGCCCTGCTGCTCCCGGTGGCGGCGGTACTGGCCGTGCGGAGGCACCCCGCGGCCGGGCCACTGGCGGCGGGGGCCCTCGGCGGGATCACGCTCTCCGGCCTGGCCGCCGTCTGGCTCTCCCGCCCGTACCTCGGCTCCATCGCCGGATCGCTGCTGCCCCTGGTCGGGATCACCGTCGTCCTCGGGGTCGGCAGCGCCGTCACCGTCCGGATCCACCGGCGGCGGGCCGGCTCCGGCGCGGCGGACGGTGCTGCGGATCCGGCCGGTTCCGGCACGGGGGACGGCGCGGCGGATCGCGGCGGTCCGTCGTGGTCGCGGCGACTGCCGGAGATCACGGCCGGTCTCGTCGTCGGGGCCGGGGCGGCTCTCGCGAGCCGGCCGCTGTGGCAGACGGTCCACCAGTCCCCGGACGACCCCGGTTCCCGCTACGTCGCCGGGCTGCAGCGAGGGCTCGGCCTGCCGGTGGACGGCGCCCGCACCTACGCGGAGCACAGCGTGCAGTGGGTGTCCTGGTGGACCGGTCCGGTCGCGCTGCTGCTCGCCCTCGGCACCTACGCCGTCCTGGCCGGGCGCGCCGTCTCCTGGTTGCGGCGGCGGCGCGAGGACGTGCCGGGCTGGCTCGGGCCCGCCGTGGTGGCGTTCGGCTCCACGGTGCTGACCCTCTACCGGCCGGGGATCACCCCCGACCACCCCTGGGCCGACCGGCGGCTGGTGCCGGTCGTCCTTCCCGCGGTCGTCATCGCCGCGACCGCGGCCGTGGCGTGGCTGACCCCCTCGGCCCGCGACCTGGTGCGGGGGAGGGGCGCCGCGCCGAGGACGGTCCTCGCCGCACGCGCGGTCGCCGTGGCCGGGGTCGTGGCCGTGGTGCTCCCGGCGCTGCTGGCGACCTGGCCGGTCGCCACCGACCGCACCGAGCGGGGGCAGCTCGCCGCCGTGCGGACGGTGTGCCGGTCGCTCGGGCCCCGGGACGCCGTCCTGGTCCTGGACAACCGGGGCCGCAACGAGTGGCCGCAGGTGATCAGGGGCGTGTGCGACCGTCCCGTCGCCGTCATCGCGGCCTGGCGGGAGTCCGACGAGGCGGCTGCCGCGACCAGGATCGCCGGCCGGATCGCCGCCGCCGGGTACCGGCCGGTGCTGCTGGAGACGACCGACCCCGCCCGGTTGGCGGCGCTGGGGCTCGACCCGGTGCACATCGTCTCGCTGCGCACCACCGAGGACCAGCGGCTCCTCGTCCGCAGACCCGACGGAGTCGCCGGGTTGACCGTCGAGGTGTGGACCGCGGCCTGGACCGGAGGGTGACGCCGTGCTCACGGCTCTGACACGGCGGGGTAGCCTCGCTGCGCGATGAACGTCTTCACTCCCTCCCCGGATCCCGGACCCGACGCCGACGCCGACGCCGAGCCGGTCGTCAGCGTCGTCCTGCCCTGCTACAACGAGCAGGACCACGTGCTGGCCGAGCTCGAGCGCATCACCGTGGCGCTCGACGCCTCCGGCCTGCCGTACGAGCTGCTGGCCATCGACGACGCCAGCACCGACGAGACCCTCGCCGTGCTCCGCGAGGCCGAACCCCGCTTCCCCCGGATGCGGGTGCTGGCCTTCCGGCGCAACGGGGGGTCGGGGACGGTGCGGCGGATCGGCACCCAGCGCGCCCGCGGCGAGATCGTGGTGTGGACCGACGCGGACATGACCTACCCCAACGAGCGCATCCCGGAACTGGTCCGGCTGCTCCTCGACGACCCGACCTACGACCAGGTCGTCGGCGCGAGGACCAGCGAGGAGGGCTCGCACAAGTGGCTGCGACTGCCGGCCAAGTGGTTCATCCGCAAGATCGCCGAGCGGCTCACCAACGAGCGGATCCCCGACCTGAACTCCGGGCTGCGGGCGTTCCGGCGCCAGGTGGCACTGCCCTACCTGCGGCTGCTGCCGGCCGGTTTCTCCTGCGTCACCACGATCACGCTGGCGTTCCTGTCCAACCAGCACGACGTCCGCTACGTGCCGATCGAGTACGCGAAGCGGGCCGGTAAGTCCAAGTTCCACTTCGTCAGGGACGCCTACCGCTACATCCTCCAGGTGCTGCGGATGGTGATGTACTTCGACCCGCTCAAGGTGCTCATGCCGCCCGCGTTGTGGCTGCTGCTGGCCGGGGTGGTCAAGGGCATCGTCGACATGGTCCGGCACCCGTTCTACTTCCCGGCCAGCACGGTGCTCACCGTGCTCGCAGCGCTGATCATCGGCTCGATGGCGCTGATGGCCGACCTCGTGGTCCGCTCGCGGGGGGACGCCGTGCAGGCCGACCTCGTGCTCCCGGACGACGAGCGGACCCTCGCGTCCGGCCGGCGGTAGGGCGGCGGGCGAGTGCGCGTTGCCCTGGTCGGTGCGACCCATCCGTACAAGGGCGGGGTCGCCGCGCACACCACCGAGACGGCGCACCGACTGGCGGCGGCCGGGCACGACGTCGACCTCGTCTCCTGGGCCAGCCTGTATCCCGCCCTGCTCTACCCCGGGGAGCAGGCGGTGCCGGACGGCGCCCCCGACCTGCCGCCGTATCCCCGGACCGACTACCTGCTGCGCTGGTACAGCCCGGTGTCCTGGTGGCGGGCCGGGGTCCGGTTGCGGCGGTACGCGCTCGTCGTGCTCGTCGTCGTCGTGCCGGTGCAGGTCCCGGCCCTGCTGACCCTGGTGCGCTCGATCAGGGCCGGTCGGGGTGGGCGGGGGCCGGGGGTCGTCGCCATCGTCCACAACGTGGCCCCGCACGAGTCCCACCCGGGGGCGGTGGCGCTCATGCGCCGGATGCTCGGCGCCGTCGACGGGGTGCTGGTGCACTCCGTCGACCAGGCCGAGCTCGCCCGGCGGAACGGTGCCGGGAGGGTCGCGGTCGCCGGTCTGCCGCCGCACTGGCCCGGCGGTCCGCCGACCGCTCCCCGGTCCGCCGACCGGGGCACGGTGGGGGAGCCGGAGCCCGGCGGCGGCCTCCCGGCTGAGCCCCCCTGCGGGCAGCGCGCTGCGGCCTCCGGCGGGCAGCAGGCCGTGCCCTCCGGTGAGCGACCGGTCGTGCGCGTCCTCGCCCTCGGCATGGTGCGCGAGTACAAGGGCGTGGATCTGCTGCTCGAAGCCGCCCGCGGCGTTCCCGGGGTGCAGGTGACCGTTGCGGGCGAGCAGTGGGGCGAGGCGGGGGCGACGGTGCGCCGCCTGGCCGAGGAGCCGGGGCTGTGCGACCGGGTGCGGCTGCGCTCCGGATACGTGCCCGGGATCGAGGTCCCCGGGCTGCTCGCCGCCCACGACGTGCTCGCCCTGACCTACCGGCACGCCACCGCGTCGCAGAACGTGAGCCTCGCCCACGGGCACCGGCTCCCGGTGCTCGCCTCCCGGGTCGGCACCTTCCCCGACGAGGTGCGTGACGGCGTCGACGGGCTGCTCGTCGAGCCGGGCGACGTGCAGGCGTTGGCGGACGCGCTGCGGCGGCTGACCGAGCCCGGAGCGCTCGACCGGCTTCGCGCCGGGGTCCCCGAGGTCGACGTCGACGGTCCCTGGCGGAGCTACCTCGACGCCCTCCTCTCCCTCACCACGGACCGGCCCGCACGACCTCCCGCGGACCGTCCCGCTCCACCCGCGTCGGACCGGCCCGCACGTTCTCCCGCGGACCGTCCCGCCTCGGACCAGTTCACCGCGGACCAGCCCGCACCGCCGGAGGTGGGGTCGTGACCAGGGACACCGTGCTCAAGGCCGTCTCCGTCGCTCTCGCCGTCGCCCGGTCCCGCTGGACCCGGTGGATCGTCGGCGGACTCGCGGCCGCCCTCGCCGTCTGGGCCGTCGCCGTGGAGTGGGACGCGGTCGTCGGCGCCCTCGGCCGGCTCGACCCGGCGGCGCTGGTGCTCGCCCTCGTCGCGACCGCGGGCAACCTCGTGCTGGCCGGGGCGATGTGGCGGGTCGCCCTCGCCGACCTCGGCTCCCGGCTGGGCTGGGCGACCGCGGCCCGGGTGTACTTCGTCGGGCAGGTCGGCAAGTACATCCCCGGCAGCGTCTGGCCCATGATCATGCAGGCGGAGCTGGCCAGCGACCACGGGGTGCCGCGGCGGCGCTCGGCGACGGCGTCCGCGGTCTCCCTGCTCTTCGCGGTCGCCAGCGGCATGCTCGTCGTTCTGGTCGCCCTGCCCTTCGTCCCCGACGTGCTCCCGGACCAGTTGCGTGCGGCTGCCCTGCTCATCGTCCCGCTCGCGGTGGTGCTCCATCCCTCCGTCTTCGGCCGGCTCGCCGACACCGGACTGCGGCTCATCGGCCGTGACCCGCTGGAGCACTGGACCTCTCTGCGCGGCACCCTGGTGGCCATCGCCTGGGGGGCGGGCTCCTGGGCCTTCGCGGGGCTGCAGGTGTTCGCGCTCGCCGTCCCGCTGGGCGCCCCCGCCGACGCGCGCACCCTCGTGCTGTGCCTCGGCGGCTACGCGCTCGCCTGGGCACTGGGGTTCCTCGTGTTCATGGCCCCTGCGGGGGTCGGCGCGCGCGAGTTCGCCCTGGCCGCCGTGCTCTCGACGGTGCTCGGGACCGGGGAGGTGGTGGTGGTCGTCCTCGTGTCCCGGGTGATGTTCACCGTCGCCGATCTCGCGGCGGCCGGGGTCGGCATGGGACTGGGCCGTTGGGTGCGCAACCGTCCCGTGGCCGTGAGCTGAGCGGCGGGACGGCGATGGCACGGGCATCGGTGCGGTCCGCGGCACGGACCTGGCGGCCGGGCTGGGCCGTCGACGTCAGGGCCACGCTGAGCAGCCTGGTCCGGGGCGGCACCGACCCCTGTCACCGGGTCCAGGACGACGGCACCTTCTGGCGGGCCACGACGACCCCCGACGGCCCGGTGCTGCTCCGCCTGCTGGCGTGTCCCGCGACGGGTGAGGTCGAGGCGGAGGCGTGGGGCCCCGGGACCGACTGGGCCCTGGCCGGCGTGCCCGAGCTGCTCGGGTCCGCCGACCGGCCGGAGGAGTTCCGGCCCGCGCCCGAGCACCCCCGGCTGGTGGCGGCGGCCAGGGCACGGCCGGGGTTCCGGGTCCCGCGCACCCGTGCCGTCTTCGAGGCGCTCGCCGCCGCCGCACTGGAACAGCGGGTCACCGGGGAGGAGGCGCACCGGGCCTGGCGGATGCTCGTGTCCCGGTACGGCCAGCCGGCCCCCGGACCGTCCTCGGTCCCCGGCGGGCTCCGGGTGCCCCCCTCGCCCCGGGACTGGGCGTCGATCCCGTCCTGGGTGTGGACCAGGGCAGGGGTGGACGAGACGAGGCGGCGCGTCGTCCTGGCCGGTGCGGTGGTGGCCGGGCGGCTGGAGAACACCCTCGACCTCGATCCCGTGGAGGTCGCGCGGCGACTGCGCACCCTCCCCGGGGTCGGCGTGTGGACGGCGGCGGAGGTGCGACAGCGCGCGCACGGCGACGCCGACGCGTTCTCGTGGGCGGACTACCACGCGGCAGGGGACGTCTCCTGGGCGCTGACCGGGGTCGTCATGGACGACGAGGGCTGCGCCCGGGTCGTCGAGCGGTACCGCGGGCACCGGTACCGGGTGCAGCGGCTGCTGGAGCTGGACCACGCCCACCGCCCTCGCCGGGGGCCGCGCAGGTCGCTGCCGACGCACGTGTGACCCACGGGTGACGGCGCGGCGCGGGCTCCCCGCAGCGCCGTCGTGCGGGCTCGTCGGGGTGGCGTCACGCTGGCTCGCCGTCGCCCTGCCTCTCCCTCAGCCCGTCGAGCCGTCCACCGTCGCGACGACCCGGACCGATGGTGGCGGGCCCGGGGTGAGCGTCGCTGTCGCCGTGAGCCCCTCCGCCCACGCCGCGACGAGCAGGCGCTGGGCGAGCATGCCCAACTCGACGGCGCCGTCGGGCCCGGTGGGCACCTCGGGCCTGGTGGATGTGTCGAGCGTTGCGCATTCGGCGGTTCCCGTCCGGGGCGCGATCCGGAGGAGGGCGACGGCGTCCGGCAGCACCTCGATCCGGCACCGGCCGCCTCCCCCGCGGGCGTCCCCACCCGCGAGCGCGACGGTGACCGCCCGGCGCAGCCGGTCCGCGGCGTCCCCGGCGACCACCGGGCGCGGCGGGACGCCGCGGGTTCCCGGCGGGACGCCGAGCGCAGCCCGCACCGCCTCGACGTGCCCGTAGCGGAACCAGTCCTCCTCGGGACGGCGCACCAGGGCCGCGGCGCCGGTGCCTTCCGCGGTCTCTGTGCCCTCGGTCGACCTGGCGGTCTCTGTGCCCTCGGTCGACCTGGCGGTC
>JAAYAH010000271.1 GCA_012719445.1 Actinomycetales bacterium
CTCGGCCACGGTCCGCTCCAGCTCCTGGGCGTGGTCGGTGAGCGCCTGGGTGCTGAACATGGCGTCCAGGGTGCGGCTGAGGTCGGTCCGCAGCGCGTCCGCGACCAGCCCCGAAGAGGACTCGCACGGTTCCAGGAGCATGTAGCCGATGAGATGGTCACCGGAGGTCAGCGGCTGGAACACCAGCATGCCGTCGAGCTCGGCGGCCAGGTCGTCCGGGAGGAGCCGGGTGAGCGGGAACACCTGCTCCGGGACCGGCCACTGCCTCCCCTCGCGGAAGTCCAGCAGCAGCCGGGACCGCAGCTCCGTCCCCTCCTGACCAGCCGGTGCCCGGATGCCGTCGACGTGGACGGCGAGGAAGAACCGCCGGATCCCCAGCCGCAGCAGGTGGCTCGTCCCCAGCGTCGACACCACGTCCTCGGGCGTGGCGCAGTTGCTCAGGGCGAAGCTCAGCGCGGACAACGCGTCGCGGGCGGCGAGCTGTTGCTGACCCACGGTGGCGGCGCTCACGGCCGCGGCGAGGCAGTCGGGAGGCAGCCCCGTCGAGCCCCGCACGATCAGTCGGGCCGGGACGACGATCTCGGTTCTCGGCGCGTCGTGCTCCACCTCGGCGAGGAGCTGCGCGGCCGCCGCGGCACCCTGCTCCTCCAGGGCCGGGTCGACCGTCGTGAGCTGGGGCCAGCACGGCAGCGCGGCCGGGTCGTTGTCGAACCCGGTCACCAGCACGTCCTCCGGCACCCGCAGTCCCTCGTCGCCGAGCGCCTTGACGGCCCCCAGCGCGGAGAGGTCGTTCAGGGCCACGACCGCGTCCAGGTCCCTCCGCCGCCCCAGCAGCGCCCTCAGCTCGAGGTACGTCGCCTCGTGCCAGAAGAAGCCCTCGATGATCAGGTCCTCGTCGACGGCGATCCCCCGGACGGCCAGTTCCTCCCGGAACACCCTCTCCCGGCACAGGGAGTCCGGCTGGTGCGGGACTCCCCGCGCCAGCACCGGACGGCGGACGCCCCGCTCGTCCAGGAGGAACCGCAGCACCTCCCGCATCCCGGTGGCGTCGTCCCCCCGCACACAGGACATCCCCGGCGTCTGAGCCCCGATGCGCACGGTCGGGACCCCGAGCTCGGACAGGAGGTCGACGAGTCCGGTCTCCTCGCGAGGGGAGACACAGCTCGTGGCGAGCACGCCGCAGGGCCGCAGTTCCCGGATCAGCTCGACCACGGGCCGGGCGAGACCGCGCTTGGTGGGGTTGAAGGAGTTGACGACGATCGTGTGCCGATCCGGGGGGAGGACCGATCGCACCCCCCGGACCAGCCACCGCTGGTACTCGTCGTACCCGGTGGTGACGACCAGGACGGTACGCCGAGCAGCGTCCGCCATGATCGCCTGCCTGGACTCGTCGGTGTCGCGCCCGTCCCGCCGGTTCCGCCCCGCCGCCAGGGCGACGACGCGCGCGACGGACGCTCACCTGACAACGTCGACGTCCCGGAGGGGTCACTTGAAGTGATCTTCCGGACATCCCCTGGGGCAGGCGGTCAGCCGGCCGCGCAGGTCACCACCGGCACACCGTTGGAGCCGTTCCAGGCGCCGATGAAGCCGAAGGCGGTGGAGGCACCGACGCCCAGTGCGCCATTCCACCCGACGTTCCCCACGGTGACGCTCGACCCGCTGGTGGTCGCGGTCCCGTTCCACAGTTGCCCGACGGTCTGGCCGTCGGCGAACGCCCAGGCCACCGTCCACCCGGCGAGCGGGGAGTCGCCGCTGTTCCGCACGGTGACGTCACCCTGGAACCCGCCCGGCTACTGGTTGACGACGGTGTAGGTCGCGGTGCAGGCCGTGCCCTCGCCGGAGCCGGTGGTGGTGGTCGGCCGGGTGGTCGTGGACGTGGTGGTGGACGTCGTCGGCCGGGTGGTCGTGGTGGTGCCACCGCCGGAGACCCGGTACATCACCGCCCCGTGCGCGGGCACGGAGGCGCTGATCGTTCC
>JAAYAH010000272.1 GCA_012719445.1 Actinomycetales bacterium
CTGATCGGGTGCCCTTCTGTCACGCAGGAATGTGATCTTCGCAAATCCCATCCTTGCAGGCCGAAGGGCACCTCTATGTCGTGATCACAAACGAGGTCGCGCCGTTACTCGCGGATCCAGGTCAGAGGTGCCGGAAACCCCCGGGGTGTCCTGGGTGATGACCTTCGCCGAGGACAGGGCCAACCCGCCGGAGCTACCCGGGAGGACGGTGATGCTCCCCCCGATCGCGGCGTCGGTGTAGCGGGCGAAGGGAGCCCCGACCACCAGATCGTCGACACCGTCCCCGGTCACGTCCCCGGCCGCCAACGATGTCCCGAACCACTCATCACTCGTCATTCCCGGGAGGCCGTTCTGGCCCTGGGCCAACGTGAGGGTGGGCTTGGTGCCGTCACCGATCGCACTGCCCTTCGGCCCCCCGGGGAACACCCAGACCACGCCGTGGTCGAAGTTGATGCCCCCGGCCGGATCAGCGTGTGGGTCGCCTACAGCGACGTCGTCGTAACCGTCGGCGTCGAAGTCACCCGCCACGACGACGCACAGGTCGAACCGGCCCCAAGGAGTCGGGATCACCCGGGTCTGCCCGGTGCCCAACCGCACCGCCAGGTACCTGCCGGTCACAGCGACCAGGTCGGCCTTCCCGTCCCCGTCCAGATCCGGACGCCTGCCCGCCGACGCGGCCTGCGCCGGTTGCACCGACACCACCAACCCGGCCACGACTGTCGCGACCGCCAGCACCGAGGCCACCCGACGTCGAACGACCGGCCTCCGCCGGGCCGACCCGAGGACAGTGACGTTCACACCAGGAACCAGACCACCTGCGCCCGACCACCGGGACTGGACACGAGGCAACATGAACAACCCTTCCTCACCGAACAGGCCAGACACCCCCGACAGCCGAGACCGGTCACCACCAACCAGATCCACCGGGCACGGACACCGCGCAACCTACTGATCGCATGGACAACCGTCAGCGTTGCACCGCGATCCGCCCGATCACCCCGATTGTCCACAGAGTGATCCACCCGGTGCGACCTCAGGCCCGCGCGATCGTGGTGACCGTGCCCCTGCTGCCCCGGTACGTGAGGGCTCCTCGCTCGACATCGAGGACCCCGCCGTCGACCGGGTCGTCGGTGGGCCGACGACGGGCGTTGGCGATGCCGAGGGTGAGGCGCCGTGGGCCGTGCTGTCCGACCAGGTCGGGGTTCCGGAGGTCACCCGCGCCTCACCGACGACCGTGCCGCCGTCCGGCATGGCGCAGATCAGGCCGCACAGAACTGGGCGTAGCGGTGCGCGAGCCGGTCACGGTCGGGCCGGTCGGCGCGCCGGACCGGGATCCGCATCAGCAGCTGATCGTGATGAGCCTGCAGGCCGTGCCGCAGCATCGGCCCGTCGATCTCCACCAGCAGGCGACGATGCACCTGCACCACATAGTCGGGCCGGATCCCGAGCACGTTCGCGTCGTACGCAGCGTGGTGGATCTTGCAGAGAGCCAGGCCGTTGGGCACCACCGGGTCCCCGCCGGGAGCCGCGTCCGGGATGATGTGTGCGGCGTCCAGCAGTTCGCGATGGTTCAGGTCGCACACCGCACAGCGGGTGGCATAGGCCAGCATCACCTGGCCGGCGAACACCGGCTGATGCAGCCGTCGTCGGGTCTGGGCGACGAGGTACCGACGCAGGGCTCCCTCGACGACGCTGCCCGGGGCGATCTCCCGTTGGTCGTCGGTGAGCGCGAGCACGAACTGGTCGGTCTCCTCCGCCACCAGGTACACCGGGAACACCGCCTGGAACACGGATGGGGCTACGCCGTAGAACCAGGCCAAGGGCAGCCCGCGCCGCATCGCCGTCCGCAGACCGGCGTTCTCGGCGGCCCCACCCGAGTCCCGTCGCAGCTTGTACCGGTACAGACCGTCCGGCCCCTCCTCGTCGTCGTAGGGTCGCGGCCGACCGGATGACGCCACTGCTGTCGTGATCGACAGCGCCGCGTCCCACCCCTGCGGCTTGCGGATACCCCGGCCGCGGTCGATCAACGGGAACCTGACGCCGTCGACAGTGAACTCGTTGGCCAGCTGCTCACGGTGGATCTCCACCTGACCGTCCATGGTCACCTGTGCCAACCAGGCCAAGGCAGCAGCCCGGATCGCGTCCGGGTCCCCGATCGCCTTCACAGGAGACGATCCTTCCACCCGGGTTCCGCAGTTCGTGGGCACACGTCTGTGATTGGTTCCGTA
>JAAYAH010000038.1 GCA_012719445.1 Actinomycetales bacterium
GACGGGCAGTCGGTGACCCAGGGGTGGGGCGGGGAGTGGCGGACCGGGGCGACGCCGTCGGTGTCGGGGGCGTCGTGGAACTCCTCGTTGGGGTCGGGCGGGTCGGTCTCGTTGGGGTTCATCGCCTCGTGGAACGGTGCCAACGGTGCCGCGCGGGACTTCCGGTTCAACGGGGTGGCCTGTTCGGGGTCGGGGGCCACGTCGTCCTCGACCACCACGACGACGGCGCCCAGGACCACCACCACGACGACGACCACGACGATGCCGAGGACAACCAGTACGACCACCACCACGTCGGGCGGAACCCGCAACACGTTCACCAACCCGATCAAGCGCAACGGCCCGGACCCGTGGCTGCAGTACCACAACGGCTACTACTACCTGGCCACCACGACCTGGAACTCCACCATCACCATGCGCCGCTCCCGCACCCTCGGCGGCCTGGCTGGTGCCCCCGACACGGTGGTGTTCAACCTGGCCGGGCGGTCCAACGGCTGCTGCAACATGTGGGCCCCGGAGTTCCACCTCCTCGACGGTCCCAACGGGCGCCGCTGGTACCTGTACTACGTGGCCGGGCAGAACGTCTCCGACTACAACCCGACCCAGCGGCTGCACGTGCTGGAGTCCGCCGGCACCGACCCGATGGGTCCGTACACCTTCAAGGCCGACCTGACCACCAGTTGGGAACTGGACGCCAGCATCCTGCAGGTCGGTGGTCGGCTCTACCTGCTCGGCAGCGCGAGCTCGGGCACCCAGAGCCTGTCCATCACCCCGCTGGCCAACCCGTGGACCCCCAGCGGCTCCCGACGGTTCATCTCCTACCCGACCTACGCGTGGGAGCGGCAGACCGCCCCGGTCAACGAGGGTGCCGAACCGCTGTACCACAACGGCAGGACGATGATCGTTTTCTCGGCGAGCGCCTGCTGGGGGCCGGACTACAAGCTCGGCCTGCTCACCCTGACCGGGTCCGACCCGTTGAGCTCCGGCTCCTGGACGAAGACCCCCACCCCGGTGTTCCAGCGCAGCGACGCCAACAGCGTCTACGCCCCCGGGCACAACGGGTTCTTCACCTCCCCCGACGGGACCGAGGACTGGATCGTCTACCACGCCAACGACTCGGTGCACGGCGGATGTGACATGAACCGTTCCACCCGGGCCCAGCGGTTCACCTGGAACGCCGACGGCACCCCCGACTTCGGCACCCCGGCCCGGCTCGGGGTCCGGCTGGACGCGCCGTCCGGGGAGCCCGTCGGCTGAGCTCGCAACGGCCGATCCGACCGGTCGCCGCCACCCGGCGAGCGGGACGAACACCGGTGTGTCCGGTGCCGGCGCCGACACCGGACACACCGGTGCCGGCGCCGACACCGGGTGACGGCCGTGTCCGTCGGAGTGCCAGGCACTGCACCGGAGCACGGAGCAGTGCTCAGCCTTCCGGCGCAGGGGCGCAGGGGCGCAGGGGCGCTGTCAGAGGTCGACGACCCGGAGGGATCCCAGCCCGGGATCGTGGCAGCCGTGCAGGTGGCCGCCGTGTCGCACGACGGCGTGGAGCGTCTCCAGCACCTCGCTGTCGACGACCTCGCCCGGCATCAGCAGGGGCACCCCCGGCGGGTACGGCACGACCGGCTCGGCCGCGACCCTTCCCACCGCTCGGGCGACGGGGACGACCACGCAGGCGGCGCGGAGCGCCTGCCGCGGGGTCAGCGCCTGCTCCGGGAGAGCCGTGGTCGCCCGCCACGCCCCGGCCGGGCCCCTCCGCTGACCGGGCACCCGGGCGGACGGCCAGGGCCGGCACGCGGCAGCTCCACCGGTCTCGGGCCGGTCGCCGCCGAGGGACCGGGCGTGCGCGACCCGGGTCAGGGCGGTCACCAGGGCTTCCACGCTGCCCCTCCCGCCCTGGTCACCGCGGCGTCCCTCCGCGCAGGCACCGTGCACCAGGTAGATCCTCCGGTCGTCGGCACCCTCGACGGCGACCCCGAGTCCCCGCAGGTCCCGCTCGACGTCCCAGCCGGTGGTCCCGAGGCCGGACACGTCGATCACGGACTTCAGGGGGTCCATCCGGTCAGGGGGCAGCCCGACGTCGTCCGGGCGGAGCATCCGGACCCCCTCGATCTCACGGAGCTGCTCCCCGAGCCGGGCGACGTCGGCGAGGGCCCGGTCCAGCCCGTCCACGCCTTCGACGGCGAGGTCCCGGCGGGCGGCGTCGATCGAGGCGAGCAGCGGCATCAGCGGGCTGGTGGTCTGGGTCATCCGGACGGCGCGGTCGAGGCACGCCACCCGGGCGTCGTCCAGCCCCGTCCCGGCCAGCAGCACCGATCCCGAGGACATCGCCGTACCCGTCTTGTGGATGCTGACCACGGCCCCGAGGGCTCCGGCGCGGATCCCGTCGATGGGCACCCCGGGGTGGAACGCCAGGTGCGCACCCCAGGCCTGGTCGACGTAGAGCCCGGCACCGGCCCGCCGCGTCACCGCGACGAGAGCCGACAGGTCGGCGCAGGTGGCGGCGTAGCCGGGAGAGGTGACCACGACCTGACGGGCTCCCGGATGCCGGGCCAGGGCCGAGGCGACGTCCTCGGCGTCGACGCCGAGGGGGATCTCGTGGCGGGGATGGATCCGCGGCGGCACCCAGATCGGTCGGGCACCGGACAGCACCAGCCCGGTGAGCACGGACAGGTGCGCGTCCCGGCCGATCACGACGGGTTCGTCGTCCGTCGTGGTCCCGAGGAACCAGGCCAGGTTCCCCGCCGTGGACCCGTTGGTCAGCAGCCACGCACGCCGGGCTCCCCACGCCTCCGCGGCGAGGTCCTCGGCCTCCCCGCGGAGGCGTGCCTGGCACCCGGTCTCGATCCAGACGTCGGCGTCGAGCATCACCGGGCCCACCGCGGCCGCCAGCTCCGCCGACGCCCTCGACCCGCCCTCGTGCCCGGGGGTGTGCAGCCGGGCCGGAGTACGGGCGGCCTGCTCCAGGACCCCGTCCAGCAACGGAGCCCGACGCTGCCGGGACGCCGGCGGGTGCGGGCACGAGGGCTGCCACGCGACCGTGACGTCGCCGGACTGCGAGACGTCACCGGACTGCGAGACGTCACCGGACTGCGAGACGTCACCGGACTGCGAGACGTCACCGGACTGCGAGACGTCACCGGACTGCGAGACAAGGGAGGAGTGCGCCACGGTGCCCGTCCTGTCGTCGGCCGTCGGAAGGAGCGCCCGCCCGGCCCGGGCCGCCGCTCCGGCCGCCGAAAGTATCACTCTGGGCGATTATTCAAGCACCGAAAGTGGTGACCCGGTTGTCGCCTGACCCGGCGGCGTCCGGCAGGAGCGCCCCCGGCGGGAGCGCGCCCGGCGGGAGCCTGCCCGGCAGTCGGACGGGCGCGGGGGGGGCAACGGCCAGAATGGGTGTCCGGTCCGGCGTGTCCAGCGGGCACCACGGATGCGGGGCGACCGGAGAGGAGCCGCGGTGAGGGGACGACCGGCAGCAGTCCTCGCGCTGACGAGAGCGGGGTTCACCCTGTTCGAGGCCGTCGCCCCCGGGCTGGGCGCCCGGTACGCGCTGCGGCTGTGGTGCACCCCGCCGAGGCCGCGGTCCCGGTCGACCGTGCCGGAGCGGCCTGCCGGCGGCGAGCGGTTCGTGGTCCCGGTGGACGGCGGCGAGGTGGTCGCGGAGTCCTGGGGGAGCGGGCCGACGGTGTACCTGGTCCACGGCTGGGGCGGGCGGCGTCAACACCTCGACCCCTTCGTCACCCCTCTCGTGGGCTCCGGCCACCGGGTCGTCTCCTTCGACCTGCCGAGTCACGGCGAGTCGGCCCAGGGCCGGTACGGCAGGGGGCGCAGCGGGCTGCCGGAGTTCGTCGCGGTTCTCGCCTCGGTCGTCGAGGCCGTGGGACCGGCGGACGGGATCGTGGGGCACTCGCTCGGCGGCTCCGCCACCGCTCTCGCCGTCCTCGGCGGGGTGCCCGCGCGGAGGGTGGTGCTCGTCTCGGCTCCCGCCGACCCGATCGCCAGCACCCGCACCTTCGCCAGCGCCCTCGGTTTCGGCGAGCGCATCCGCTCCCGCCTGCTGTGCCGAATGGAACGCCTCGTCCGGCAACCGGTGGCGGACTTCGACATCCCCCTGCAGGCACGCCGGCTCCGGGAGGTCGTGCAGGAGCAGGGCCCGGGGCCGGTCTCCCTGCCCCGGGCGCTGGTCATCCACGACCGTGACGACAAGGAGATCCCGCACACCGACGCCGGGGCGATCCGCGCCGTCTGGCCGGGGGCCGAGGAGCTGCGCACCCACGGCCTCGGGCACCGGCGCATCCTGCGGGACCCCGAGGTCACCCGGCGGGTCGCGGACTTCCTCGCCCGGGTCGGGTGAGGGGTACTGTCGACGGTCGGTCGAGGCACCGGCGAGGGGTTCGGCACCTACTTCCTGCCCGAGCAGTACGAGGACCACTGGGTGGCCGAGGTATGGCAGCGGGACCGGTGGGTCATGGTCGACGCCCAGCTCGACGAGATCCAGCGTGAGGTCCTCGGGATCACCTTCGACCCTCTGGACGTGCCGAACGACCTGTTCGCCGACCCGGGGGCGGTGGCGGGGGACTCCCTGCCGCCGGAGGGGAGTCTGCTGCCCGTCGAGACGCAGCAGTTCCTGGTGGCCGGGCGGGCCTGGCAGTTGTGCCGTTCCGGTGCCGTGGACCCCCAGCGGTTCGGCATCTTCGACTCCCGCGGCGAGGAGTTCGTCGCCGGCAACGTGGTCCGGGACGCCCTGGCCCTGAACTCGGTGGAGATCCTGCCCTGGGACATGTGGGGGGCGATGCCGGTGCCCGGCGGTGACCGGGCCGACGCGATGGACCGCCCGTTCCTCGACCGGCTCGCCGAGCTCGCGATCTCCGCCGACGCGACCTGGGCGGAACTCCGCGAGCTGTACGCGGCGGAGCCACGGCTGCACACCCTGCCCCGGTGGGTCACGGATCCCGAGCCGTTCCATGCCCGCCACCCCGCGGACTGGTCGTGACCCGTCCGGAGGGCGAACCGGACGAGCGGCGGGAGGCCCGGGGGCGGCGCGCAGTGAAGCAGTTCGCGCGGCCCACCGCCACCCTGCCGGGCAGATCTGTCCGAAGGTATGACAGCGAACCAGCCACTTAACCCACGGTGTCGAATCGACAACATAGCGTCATCTATGGCACCGTTTTCGGTGGTTCCGGAGTCCTGGCCGGCTCCGTGACCCCTCACCGTCTTCGCGGGGCGCCTGGCCAGCCCCGCGGGGGCGGTGCCACCGTGTGACGACCTGGGCTGGCCGGAGGCCGCGGCGGGTCCGGTGGTGACGACATCCCGATCATGCGCCACGTCGGCGCGTGCCCAAGGAAGTCACTAATTGAAGTCAATCAGTAACATTGAGTGAAATTGGATCGTCGCGTGCGGCCGGCGAGCACCGACGGGCCCGGAGCGGTCTCACGGCCGTCGCCCGCGGTGGCGTCGTCGCGCCGTCGGATCCGGGACGTCGGTCCGCCGAGGAGGGCGACAGCGTGAGCGACCGCATGCGGTCGGAGGATGCCACCGGCTCGTTCTCGGACCGCCGACTCCCGGGCAGCCTGATCTGCCTCGTCGGCATCAACTACGCCCCGGAGCCGACGGGCAGCGCGCCCTACACCACCGCGCTCGCCGAGATGCTCGTCGCCAACGGGGCCGAGGTCGAGGTGGTCACCGGGGTGCCGCACTACCCGAGCTGGCGGGTCGACCCGGCCTACCGGTGGCGGTTGCGTGCGACCGAGACGATCAACGGCGTGCGCGTGCTGCGGGCACGGCATGCCGTCCCCCGCCGTCTGACCGGCCTCACCCGCCTGCTCTGGGACGGCACGTTCGTACTCAACGGCGGCATGGTCCGCCCGTCCCGGCGCCCGGAACTCGTCCTGGCCTCGACGCCGAGCATCGGCGCCGGTCTCCTCGGGAGGAGGCTGGCGGACCGCTACGACGTCCCGTTCGGCATCGTCGTCCAGGACCTGCTGGGTCGGCCGGTGCCGCACTGCGGGCTCGAGGTCGGCAGCCCCTTCGCGACCCTCGTCACCCGCCTGGAGGCGCGGGTGCTGCGGGCTGCGGACGTCGTCGCCGTCACCAGCGACGCCTTCCGCGACCAGGTCCAGGCCTGCGGGGTCCCGGCCGAGCGGATCCGGGAGCTGCGCAACTGGGCACACCTGCGGCCTGCCCGCCGGGACCGGGCGACCGTCCGCCGGGAGCTGGGGTGGGACGACGGCACCTTCGTCGTCCTGCACACCGGGACGATGGGCCGCAAGCAGGACCTCGGGAACGTGATCGAGGCGGCGTGGGCGATCTCCGCCACCGCGGACCCCGGCCGTGGCGGTACCGCCGCCGGCGACGGGGGAGTCCTCCACCGGGATCGGCCCGGCGTCAGCGGTCGGGGCGGGGACGACGGCAGCGACCGGGGCGACGTCCGGATCGTGCTCATGGGCGACGGCAGCCAGCACGCCGCCCTGGCCGAGGAGGGCCGCCGGATCCCCTCGCTGGAGTTCCGCCCACCCGTGCCCGACGATCTCTACCCGGACGTGCTCCGGGCCGCCGACCTGCTGCTCGTCAACGAGCGGGCCGTCGAGGCGGAGCCGTCCCTGCCCAGCAAGCTCACCTCCTACCTGGCCGCCGGCCGTCCGGTGCTGGCCGCCGTGCCCGCCACCGGGGCGTGCACCCGCGAGCTGGTCGCGACCGGTGGCGCCGCGCGGCGGGTCGAGCCGGGCGATCCCGCGGCCCTGGCCGCCGCGATCCGCGAGCTCCAGCGCCAGCCCCACGTGCTGGCCTTCATGGGCCGGGCAGCCGCCGGGTACGCCCGGGACGTCCTGAACCCGGCCGACGCCGAGCGGCGCGTCCTCGACCTCGCCGCCGAACTCCTGCTGACGGGCAGGGTCCCGGTCCAGGACCCGGTGAGGTGACGGATGGCTGCCATCACGATCGACGCGGTTCCCGGCCCCCGGCGGGCCGCCGGGCCGGTGGAGAGGTCACGGTCCACGACCCGCCACCACCGGCACCGGTACGCGCCCCCGCCCGGCCTCCCACGTCGGGGATCGCACGTGTCGGCCGGGGGCTCCGTCCTGCCGGGAGGTGCCGTCACCGCGGTGGCGCTCGCCGACCACGCCCTGTCCGCGGTGCCGGCGGTCCTCACCGTCGTCCTCGTCGCCCGGGCGTTGGAGATCCCGGAGTTCGGCGGGTTCGCGCTCGGCTGCGCTGTCGTCTCCCTGGCGCTCACGCTCGTCCGGTTCGCCGCGGGCACCCGGCTGGCCGGGATCAGGGACCGCGCGACGGTCCGCCGGGTCACCGGTGACCTCGTCGCCGCGACCCTCGTGCCGGCCTCCTCCGCCGTCGTCGCCGTCCTGGTGACGATCGCGGTCCTGCCCGGTGACCCGCCGCTCGGGGTGCTTCTCGCCCTCGCCCTCGTCACCCCCGTGGTCTGCGTCCAGGACGTCACCCGGCTCGGGGCGCTCGCCTGCGGCCGTCCGGACGCGGCCCTCGTGGCCGGCGGGGTGGTGGTGGCCGTGATGGTGCTCCCCGTCGCGTCCGGGATCCGGCCGACCCCCGTGCTCTCGGTGATCCTGTGGGGAGCCGCGACAGCGGTCGGGCTCGTCGTCACGCTCCGGGCCTGCGGGGCGCGTTCGCGGCTGCGGCACGGGGCCGGGGTGCTCCGGGAGCCTGCCGCCCGCGCCGACCCGATGGTCCGTGGTGTCCTCGTCGCAGGTCTCGGCACCCTCTGGGTGCTCGCCCTCGCCTCGGGAGTCCTGGGGGCGGCGTCGGTCGGCGGGCTCGTCGGGGCGGCTGCCGCCGTGGCACCGGTCACCGTGCTCGTCACCGGCGGCCCGCTGGTCGTGGCCCCGGAGCTCACCCACCGGAGACGGCTGCGGGACCTGCCGTGCTGCGGCGCGGTCGCCCTCGTCCTCGCGGGGACGGCGCTGGGCTGGGGGACCTTCCTGCTCACGCTGCCCGACGGCGTGTGGGAGGCGGCCTTCGGCGCCTCGGGACAGGCGGTCCACGACCTCCTGCCATGGACCGTCGTGGTGCAGTTCGCCGTGGGTGTGTCCGCGTCGGCGACCCTCGGCCTCGCGGCGCGGGGACGTGGCCGGGCTATCACCGCGCAGGCCGTCGCCTACACGGCGGTCGCCGTCGTCGCGGGCACCGCGGCGGCCGTGCTCACCCGGGATCCCGTCGCGGTCACGGCGAGCCTGGCCGGGGCGGCCGCGGCCTCCGCTGCGGTCGGCTGGGTCCACCTCACCGGCTCACCCGAGGGTCCCCGGCCGGGGCGGGTCCCCTCCCGCTCGGCGGAGGAGCGGTGATGCGCCTTCCCTGGACCCGGCACGGTACCGGGGCGCACGTCAGGAGAGGTCCGGCCCGAGGCCGCGGGGACCTCGCCTCCGTCGGCGCAGGGACTGTGGGCGGGGACGGGGAGAGGGACGTCGTCCGGGTCCTCGGCCGCCGGGACACGGGGTCCGGCACCGGAGCGGTCGGGTACGTCACGGGCACCTTCGACCTTTTCCACGTCGGCCACCTCGACCTGCTCCGGCACGCCCGGCGGCTCTGCGACCACCTGGTGGTCGGCGTGCTGACCGACGACCTCGCCGAGGGGCTGACCGGGAACCGGCCGGTGATCCCCTTCCCGGAACGCCTCGCCATCGTGGACGGCATGCATCCCGTCGACAGGGCCGTTCCCGTCGAGTCGGCGGACCTCGCCGCGGCCCGTGCGGTGCTCGGGTTCGACGTCCTCTTCGTCGAGGAGGACGACGGGGACGCCGCGGACGACGTCCGGCTCTCCCGCCCCGGGGGCGGGCCGGGCGGGGTCGGGACCGGTCCCGGGTCCTCCGGCCTCCCGGACACCCGGTCCGCCGGCCTCCCGGACACCCGGTCCGCCGGCCTCCCGGACACCCGGTCCGCCGGCCTCCCGGACACCCGCGTCGTCCCCCTGGTCCCGGCCGAGACCCGCCGCGCGACCCGGGTCCGTGGAGCGGGGTACCTGGTGGTCGATTGACATGCCGGGACCGGGGGACGGGGGAGTCCCGCAGACGGGGGACCGCCTCCGGCGCGAGGACCGGGGTCCGGGCACGGGGGCCGGGACGGATCCCCGGTGGGCGGGGCCGGGAGCCCACGGGTGGCAGGCGCGCCGGCGCGGGCTCCGCGTCGGCTACGCCCCCGGAACCTTCGACATGTTCCACATCGGCCACCTGAACCTGCTGCGGAGGGCGAGCCTGCGGTGCGACCTGCTCATCGCCGGGGTGCTCTCCGACGACGTCACCCTGGTGCTCAAGGGGCACCGCCCGGTCGTTCCCCAGGACGAGCGGCTGGAGATCGTCTCAGGTCTCGACGTCGTCGCCGAGGCGGTCCTGGAGCGGACCGTCGACAAGCTCGCGGCCTGGCGGCGGCTCCGGTTCGACGTCGTCTTCAAGGGTGACGACTGGCAGGGCTCGGAGACCTGGACCCGGCTGGAACACGACTTCGGCCGGGTCGGGGTGCAGGTCGTCTACCTGCCGTACACCCGGCACACGTCCAGCACCCGGTTGCGCCGTCTCCTCGGCATCGGGTGAGCAGGGGCCGCCTGCCGGTGCACCGGGTCCTCAGCCGCCCCCTCGGTCGAACCGGCCTCTTCCCGACGGCTCGGACGGGTGGGGCGTGCTGCCCGCCCGCATCCGTCAACCTCGGTGGTGGTCGTGCCGATGACTCAGTGGTGATGAGGCGTCGGGTGCTCTTCGTCGACGATGAGCCGGGTGTCCTCGCGTCGCTCCGACACAGTCTGGAGGACCGGAGGATCGGCTGGGACATGCGCTTCGCCGTGGACGGCGAGGAGGCGCTGGAGCTGCTGGACGACCAGTCCGTCGACGTCGTGATCTCTGACCTGCGGATGCCCGGGATGGGCGGTGGTGAGCTGCTCGCCGAGGTCCGGAGGAGACATCCCGAGACCGCCCGGGTCATCCTGTCCGAGCCGGCCGACCGCGAGGCGGTCATCACCGCCATCGGACCGACCCAGCAGTACCTCGCCAAGCCGTGCGCAGCGGACGACCTGGTCACGGCCGTCGACCGGGTGCTCTCGGTGCGCGACCTCGTCGCCGACCCGAGCCTGCGGGCGGTGCTCGGCTCGGTGGAGTCGCTGCCGAAGCCGCCCTCGGTCTACGACGAGCTGCTCACCATGGCCGCCGACCCCGACTGCGAGATCGCCGACGTGGTGCGGGTCATCGAGCAGGACATGGGGGCCACCACCGAGGTGCTCCACCTGGTGAACTCCGCGTTCTTCGGGCTGCCCAACCAGGTGCCGACGGTCGCGCGGGCGGTGGTCCTGCTCGGCCTGGACACCGTGCGCGCGCTCACCCTGGTCGGCGCCGTCTTCCACCCCGGTGCCCCGATGCCTCCCGGCCTCGACCCGAGGGCGCTCTCCCTGCGCGGTCTCGGTGTCGGTGTCCTCGCCAAGCGGATCGCCGAGGTCGAGGGGTGGGCGTCGGAGGACGCGGCCGCGATGTTCCTCGCCGGGCTGCTCCACGAGGCGGGTCTGCTCGTGCTCGCCACGGCCAGTCCCGAGGGATGGGCCGAGATGCGGCGGAGCATGCACCTGCCCGTCGTCGAGCGCGAACGGATCGAGCGCGAGGTCTTCCGTTGCTCGATCACCGACGCCAGCGCCTACCTCCTCGGCCTGTGGGGGTTCGGCGAGACCATCGTGCACGCCATCGCCGGGCAGCCGGCCGGTCCCGAGGACGTCCACGCCGTTCCCGCGGCGCTGCTGCTGTCGGTGTCTCGGAGGCTCAGCGCGTTCGAGCCGGACCATCTCAACCCCTCCGAGGACGGGTACCTCGACGCCGCGCGGCTGGAGACCTGGCAGGCCGTTGCCGACGACCTGTCCCGTGAGGTCGCCGCCTGCTGATCGGGAGAGCCACCCGACCGGCCCGCCGTCGCGTCCGCGACCGACCGGCTGCCGCGTCCGCGGTGCCCCCTGCCCCGGCTGCCCGTCACCGCGTACGCGGTACCCGCTGGCCCCGGCTGCCCGTCACCGCGTCCTCAGTGCCCTCACCCCGGCCGCCCTGTCCGGACGGGTCGGTGAGCCGAACGTGGAGCGGGGAGGACCGGACGGCCCTCCCCGCTCCGACGCCGTTCGGTCCTGCGTCGTTCGGTCCTGCGTGACGAGTTGTGTGTCGATGAGTCCTGTGTCGATCAGTCCTGTTCCGGTCGGAGCCAGACGCTGCCCAGCGGCGGGATCCGCAGGCCGGCGGACAGCGGGCGCCCGTTCCACTCGATCTCCTCGGCGACGAGGCCGTGCGGGTTGGTCACCCCGGAGCCCGCGTACCCCTCGGAGTCCGTGTTGAGGACCTCGATCCAGCGACCGCCCTTCGGCAGGCCGACCCGGTAGTCCTCGTAGGGGATCGAGGCGAAGTTCGACACGCAGACGAGCAGTTGGCCGTCCGTCCCGCGGCGCAGGAAGGAGAAGAGGTTCCGGCCGTTGTCGTTGGCGTCGATCCACTCGAACCCGGCCGGGACGCTGTCCTGGGACCACAGCGCCTCGGTGTCGCGGTAGGTCCGGTTGAGATCGCGCACCAACTGCTGCAGTTCCGAGTGCCACGGCGTGTGCTCGAGCCACCAGTGCAGGCTGCGGGCCTCGGACCACTCCTGGTCCTCGCCCAGCTCGCTGCCCATGAACAGCAGCTGCTTGCCGGGGTGCGCCCACATGTACGCCAGGTAGGCACGGACGTTGGCCAGCTGCTGCCACCGGTCTCCCGGCATCTTCACCAGCAGCGCGCCCTTGCCGTGCACGACCTCGTCGTGGCTGATCGGCAGCACGAAGTTCTCGCTGTAGGCGTAGATCATCGAGAACGTCATCTGGTGGTGGTGGTACTGCCGGTGGATGGGCTCCTTGCTCATGTAGACGAGCGAATCGTGCATCCAGCCCATGTTCCACTTGAGGCCGAAGCCGAGGCCGCCGGAGTCGGTCGGCTTGGTGACCCCGCCCCAGGCTGTGGACTCCTCGGCGATGGTGATGACCCCGGGCACCCGCTTGTAGGCGGTGGCGTTCATCTCCTGCAGGAACGAGATCGCCTCGAGGTGCTCCCGGCCGCCGTAGATGTTCGGGCTCCACTGCCCGTCCTGCCGCGAGTAGTCGAGGTACAGCATCGACGCCACGGCGTCCACCCGGAGGCCGTCGATGTGGTACTCCTCCAGCCAGTACAGGGCGTTGGCGACGAGGAAGTTGCGCACCTCGGTGCGGCCGTAGTTGAAGACCAACGTCCCCCAGTCGGGGTGCTCGCCGCGCTGCGGGTCGCCGTACTCGTACAGCGCCTCGCCGTCGAAGCGGGCAAGGGCCCAGTCGTCCTTCGGGAAGTGCGCGGGCACCCAGTCGATGATCACACCGATCCCGGCCTGGTGCAGCTTGTCGACGAGGAACCGGAAGTCGTCGGGGCTGCCGTACCGGGAGGTCGGAGCGAAGTACGAGGTGACCTGGTAGCCCCACGACGGGGTGTACGGGTGCTCCGCCACCGGCATGAACTCGACGTGGGTGAACCCGAGATCCTTGACGTAGCCGACGAGCTGGTCCGCGAGGTCGCGGTAGCCGAGGCCCTGCCGCCAGCTGCCCAGGTGCACCTCGTAGATGCTCATGGGCCCGTCGTGCGGGTTCCGTCGTGCCCGCTGGACCATCCACTCGTCGTCACGCCAGGTGTAGCCCGAGTCGTGGACGATGGACGCCGTGCCGGGTGGCACCTCGGCACGGAAGGCCATCGGGTCGGCCTTCTGCCGCCAGGTGCCGTCCCGACCGAGGATCTCGAACTTGTACAGGGCGCCGTTGCCCACGCCGGGGACGAACAGCTCCCACACCCCGGAGGACCCGAGGCTGCGCATGGTGTGCTCGCGGCCGACCCAGTGGTTGAAGTCGCCGACCAGGCGCACCGCCCGCGCGTTCGGCGCCCACACCGAGAAGCTCGTCCCGGTGGCCTGACCCATGGGACCGTCGAACTGCCGGATCCTGGCACCGAGGGCCTGCCACAGCTCCTCGTGCCTGCCCTCGCGGATGAGGTGCAGGTCCAGCTCGCCGAGGGTCGGCAGGTGGCGGTACGGCTCGTCGACGACGGTCTCGCCGAGGCCCTCGTAGGTCACGTGCAGCCGGTAGTCGCTCGGGACCTCGAGGGGCAGCACCGCACGCCACACGCCGTCCAGCTCGTGCTCCATGGGGTGACGCGAGCCGTCCGGGAGCTCGATCTCGATCGTCGCGGCGAACGGGCGCAGGGTGCGGACGGTGATGGAGCCGTCGTACGGATGCGCTCCGAGAACGGAGTGCGGGTCGTGGTACGACCCCGAGGCCACCCTGGCCAGGATGTCGAGATCCACCGGGCGCGGCTGGCCGGCCGGCCGTTCGGTGGTCACCTCGGGAACGGTCTCCTGCTCGGTGATGGTGCTCAGCGGAACCTCCTGGGTCGCGGCCCCTTCGGGCTCTCTGTGGGGAGGACGCGGGTCGTGCTGCTCCGTCGTCTCCGGTGCGGGATGGGTCTCAGGTGCTGCCGGTTCGGGGTCCGGCTCGGGTTCGGGAGTCGGCTCGGGTTCGGGAGTCGGTTCCGGTTCGGGCTCGGGAGTCGGTTCCGGTTCGGGGGTCGGCTCGGGCTCCGGAGTCGGTTCCGGTTCGGGGATCGGTTCCGGTTCGGGCTCGGGGGTCGGCTCGGGCTCCGGAGTCGGTTCCGGCTCGGGGATCGGCTCGGCCTCGGGGACCGTCGCCGCGGGTTCGCGGGCCGGCAACGGCGGTGACGGAGGCGGCGGTGGTGCCACGAGCTCCGGACCCGGCGGGGCCGGCATCGGGGTCTCGCCCAGCAGGCGGCGCACAGCGCTCAGCGGAACCTCAACCCAGTCGGGGCGGTTCCTGGTCTCGTACACGACCTCGTAGAGGGCCTTGTCCAGTTCGAGCGCGCGCAGCAGCACCGCGTCCGCGCGGGGGTCGTGCCCCGTCGCCTCGGTGTACCCGTCGAGGAAGGCCTCGCGCGCTGCCGAGGCCCACCATGCGGCGGCCCGCACCCGGGAGTCGCCGGCGGGCAGGCCCAGGGTCGCGTGGCGGGCGGCGTAGTCGAAGGAGCGCACCATGCCCGCGACGTCCCGCAGCGCCAGGTCGGGTGCGGTCCGCTGGTCGAGCGGGCGCAGCGGCTCGCCCTCGAAGTCGAACAGCACCCAGCCCCGCCGCGGCACGTGCAGGACCTGACCGAGGTGGTAGTCGCCGTGCACCCGCTGCAACGACGGCGGGTGCTCGATGTCCTGGACCGCACCGACCACGGCCCTGGCGCGCTCGGCGAAGGGGAGCAGGACCGGTGCCGCGGTGGCGGCCCAGGTGACCCGTGCCTCGAGTTCGGTCGCCAGCGTGCTCAGCGTCGCGGGGGTTCCGGGGACGGTCGGCAGCGTCGAGGCGAGGGTCGCGTGGACCTGTGCCGTCGCGATCCCGAGGGCGTGCGCCTCCGCCTCGAAGGGACGGCTCGCCTCCACGGCCCGGCAGGCGAGCCGCCAGGCGTCCACGCTGCCGTCGAGGAACCGGGTCGCGACGGCGAGGTGACCGCTGGCCTCCTCGCCCTCGGGGTCGGCCCAGGTCGCCTCGACCCAGCCCACCGGCGGGGGAACGCGTTCGCACCCGGCGTCCGCCAGGGCCGACTGGACGATGACGTCCGGATTCGGTCCGGCGTGCAGGAGTCTGAAGATCTTGACGATGGCGGGGGTGTCGGTGACCCCCGTGCCGACGATGACGGAGGTGTTGGACTGCTCCCCGTTGAGCACGTGCGAGGGCCAGCCCGGGTCGAGCGCCGTCGCCCGCGGTGCCAGCACCCCGCGTGCCCGCCCGCGGCGGGGTCCCTCGTCGCTGACGACCTGCCCCTGGTCGGCGATGAGCTGGAGCCACGCCGTGACGAACGCCGCGTCGTACGGCGCGTCGTACACCCAGCGCGCGCCCCTCCTGGCGTCGTCGAGCACCCCGACGAGGGCGTGCTCCAGCGCGCCGATGGGGACGTCGCGGTAGGTCAGCGGGATCTGGTAGGTGACCGTCCCCCCGTCGGAGAAGGTCGCCGTCACCAGGAAGACCTCGATCCCGACCCCGCCGGTGTCCTCCTGCAGCATGAACTCGCCGGTCCTGGTGAGGGCGAAGGACTCCTTGCCCCTGTCCTTGTCCGCAAACCAACGCTGCCGGGGCAGCCAGGACGTCAGCAGCTCCGGAAGCGTCGTCGCGCGCGTCACCTGGGTCATGTACCCGTTCCGCCTCCTGCATGCTCGCCCGGCGTGGACGAGGCGTTCGCCGGTGAACCGGTCACCGAGAGGTCGAGGGTCGGCAGGTCGGAGCACGACCAGCCGGGGACGGACCGGTCGAGGGCAGACCGCTCGGCTCCGGCATGCTCCGGCGTCTGCCGGTCGACCACGGACAGCCAGAAGAACCCCCTGGCGCCGATCGTGAGCGACAGGTGTCCGTCCTCCTGCACCACCGGGAAGCCGGTGCCGCCGAAACAGTCGGCGAGCTGCGACCCGGCGCGGCCGGGGAGCCGGAGGACGGTCGCCTGCGGCGTGCTGGACAGGTTGTTGACGCAGAGGATGGTCTCCGGTGCCTCGCCGGGGACGGTGTCGTCGAGGGTCCGCAGGAAGGCGAGGATCGCGGGGTTGTCCGCGTGCACGGGGATGAAGGCGCCGAGGCCGAAGGCCGGGTGCGAGCGGCGGACCTGGAGCATCCCGCGGGTCCAGTTCAGCAGGGAGGACTTCGAGGCCAACTGCGCCTCGACGTTGATGGCCGAGTAGTGGTGCACGAGGGACTGGACGACGGGCAGGTAGAGCTTGCCGGGGTCGGCGTCGGAGAAGCCCGCGTTGCGGTCCGGCGTCCACTGCATCGGGGTGCGGACGGAGTCCCGGTCGTTGAGCCAGATGTTGTCGCCCATGCCGATCTCGTCGCCGTAGTACAGGCACGGGCTGCCGGGCAGCGACAGCAGCAGGGCGTTGGCCAGCACGATCTCGTCCCGGGAGTTGTCCAGCAGCGGGGCGAGCCGGCGCCGGATGCCGATGTTGGCGCGCATCCGGGAGTCCGGGGCGTACCACCCGTACATGGCGGCCCGCTCCTCGACGGTGACCATCTCCAGGGACAGCTCGTCGTGGTTGCGCAGGAAGGTCCCCCACTGGCCGTTGCGGGGGATCTCCGGGGTGTCGGCGAGGATGTCGGCGATCGGGGCCGCCGTCTCCTGCCGCAGCGCATAGAAGATTCTGGGCATAACGGGAAAATGGAAACACATGTGGCATTCCGGCTCGGTCTCCGAGCCGAAGTACTCCACGGTGTCCTTGGGCCACTGGTTGGCCTCGGCCAGCAGGATCCGGCCCGGGTACTCGTCGTCGACCAGCTTGCGCAGCCGGCGCAGGAACTGGTGGGTCGCGGGCAGGTTCTCGCAGTTGGTGCCCTCCTCCTCGAAGAGGTAGGGCACGGCGTCCAGGCGGAACCCGTCGATGCCGAGGTCCATCCAGAACCGGACGATGTCGAACATCGCCTCCTGGACCGCCGGGTTCTCGAAGTTCAGGTCGGGCTGGTGGCTGAAGAAGCGGTGCCAGTAGTACTGGCGCCGGACCGGGTCGAAGGTCCAGTTGCTCGTCTCGGTGTCGACGAAGATGATCCGGGCGTCCCGGTAGGACTCGTTGGTGTCGCTCCAGACGTAGAAGTCGCCGTAGGGGCCGTCGGGGTCGGTCCGGCTGGCCTGGAACCACGGGTGGGCGTCGCTGGTGTGGTTCATCACGAAGTCGGTGATGACCCGCAGGCCCCGGGCATGGGCCTGGGACACGAAGTCGGTGAAGTCGGGCAGGGTGCCGAACTCCGGCAGCACCGCGAGGTAGTCGCTGATGTCGTAGCCGCCGTCGCGCAGCGGGGAGGCGTAGAAGGGCGGCAGCCAGATGCAGTCGATGCCGAGCCACTGCAGGTAGTCCAGCTTGCTCGCCAACCCGGTGAAGTCGCCGGAACCGGTGGCGTTGGAGTCCTTGAAGGCTCGCAGCAGCACCTCGTAGAAGACGGCCTTGCGGTGCCAGCTCGGGTCGTTGCGGAGACCCGGGCTACCGAGGTTCAGACCCGCCACTAGAACCTCCTGAGGAGCAGGACATGCGCCGGCTGGTGGTGAGGGGCGAGCCTGATGTAGTTGTGCTCTCCCCAGCGGTACGTGTCGCCCGTCATGAGGTCGATCACCGCGAAGGTGTCGTGCCAGTCCATCCCCAGCGCCGGCATGTCGAGGTGAACCGTCGTCCCCCGGGTCGTGTGGGGGTCGAGGTTGACCACGATGACGAGGCAGTCCTCCCGGCCGTCCGGTGCGAGGTCCGCCCCGAGCCGTCGTGAGTAGCACAGCACGGAGTCGTCGTCGGTGCGGTGGAAGGAGGTGTTGCGCAGACGTCGGAGAGCCGGGTGCGCCCGGCGGATCTCGTTCAGTCGGGTGATGTATCGCCCGATCGAGTGCTCTTCTTTAGCCCCTCCCGGGGAGTACTGCGCCCAGTCGCGTGGCCGGTACTGGTACTTCTCGCTGTCGAGGTACTCCTCGCTGCCCTCGCGCAGCGCCTGGTGCTCGCACAGCTCGTAGCCGGCGTAGATACCCCAGTTCGGGGACAGGGTGCTGGCGAGCAGGGCGCGGATCTTGAAGGCGGGCGGGCCGCCGTGCTGCAGGGTGGCGTGCAGGATGTCGGGGGTGTTGGGCCAGAAGTTGGGGCGCATGTAGTCGGCGGCCCCGATCAGCTCCGAGACGTACTCGGTGAGATCGTGCTTGGACGTGCGCCAGGTGAAGTAGGTGTACGACTGCTGGAAGCCCACCTTGCCGAGGGTGTGCATCATCGGCGGCCGGGTGAACGCCTCGGCGAGGAAGAGCACGTCCGGGTGGGTCCGGTTGACCTCGGCGATCAGCCACTCCCAGAACTCCACCGGCTTGGTGTGCGGGTTGTCGACCCGGAAGATCCGCACCCCGTGGTAGATCCAGTGCCGGACGATGCGGAGGATCTCGGCCGCAAGGCCCTCCGGGTCGTTGTCGAAGTTGATGGGGTAGATGTCCTGGTACTTCTTCGGCGGGTTCTCGGCGTAGGCGATCGTGCCGTCGGCCTTGGTGGTGAACCACTCCGGGTGCTCGGCGGCCCAGGGGTGGTCCGGGGCGCACTGCAGGGCGAGGTCGAGGGCCACCTCGAGGCCGTGGTGCCGGGCGGTCGAGACGAAGGCGTCGAAGTCGTCGAGGGTGCCGAGGTCGGGGTGGACGGCGTCGTGCCCGCCGTCGGCCGAGCCGATGGCCCACGGGGAGCCGGGGTCCCCCGGTCTGGCGACCAGGGTGTTGTTCGGCCCCTTGCGGTTCACCGTGCCGATGGGGTGGATCGGCGGCAGGTACACGACGTCGAAGCCCATGGCGGCGATGGCGGGCAGCCGCCCGGTCGCCGTCCTGAGGGTCCCCGACACCCACTCCCCGGTGGCCGGGTCCCGGTGGGCGCCCTCGGATCGGGGGAACATCTCGTACCAGGCGCTGAACAGGGCGCGTTCCCGCTCCACCCGCAGTTCGTAGGGCGGGGACGAGGTGACGTGGTCGCGCATCGGCACCCGGTCAAGGGCGTCCCGGATCGGCTGGGCGGTGCCGGCGGTGAGCCGCACCCTGGCGGGACGGGAGGTGTCCCGCAGCCCGGCGATGCCGTCCCGCATGGCCGCCTGCTCCTCGGGGGTCCTGCGCTCGTCGGTCAGCGCCCGCTCCAGCAGTCGGGCACCCTCCTCCAGCATGAGGTCGGAGTCCACCGCGGCCGCGATCTTGACGGCGGCGTCGTGCTCCCAGGTGCCGTACGGGTCGGCCCAGCCCTCGACCCGGAAGGTCCACAGCCCCTGCCGGTCCGGGCGCAGGGTGGCGCCGTACCGGTCCATGCCCAACGCGATGAGCCGCATCGGGCTGCGGGTGTGCTCGGCGCCGTCCGGGTCGACGAGGACGGCGGTGCAGCCGACGGCGTCGTGTCCCTCACGGAAGATCGTCGCGCTGACCATGACGTGCTCACCGACGACGGCACGCGCCGGCCAGCGCCCGCCGTCGACGACGGGGGAGACCGCGAGCACGGGGATGCGGCCGACCGAGGGCCGGCGACCCGTGGACACCGGGCCGTACCGGCAGCCCGGTTCCGCCGCGGCGGTCTCCGGGGACTCCACCGCCGTGGTCGACGTCCCCGGTGCGGGAGTCCTCGTCGGAGCAGGGGAGTCACCCGTTGCGGAGGCGGTCGCAGGCGCGGCGGTCTCCGTCCTCGTCGACCGGGCCGGACGGGCCGACCGGGCGGGCTGGCCGTGCTGGACGGTCGACGCGGCAGGGGGCGATCCGGCCGACCGCGCCGGGGCGGGCTCCCGCGACGTCCGGCCCGACGCGGGGGAGTGCTCGACCGACGTGGTGCGTTCGGTGGGGGGCCTGCGCGACGGGGTGGACGGCGAGCTTCCCGAGGATCGCGAGGAGGACGAACGTGGTGCCGACGGACGATTCCTGCTGGCCTCGGTCATGAAACAACCTCATCACGATCCGTCGGCAGACGCCGACCGGCCGGCGCCCGGGCGAGGCGACGCCCATGACCGGCACAGCGAGTAACTAACGAATCACATGTTGTAATGAACCTACCTGCTGTTGCGGTTCGGTCGTGAGAACCGGGCCGTGACTCCCCGGTGACGGGTCGGCCGTTGGGCCGACCGGGTGACGGGGCGGTCCGACGGCGGGGCCCGGTCCGGGGCGGGGGGTCGACCCGGGACGGGGTGGGATCGGTGGGCGGGAGGGCGACGGTGGTCGGGCAGGGCGGTGTGCCGGGATGGTCCCGGTTCACCTGGGGTCTTCGAGGATTCTGCCGCATTTCGCCCCGGTTGCGGCAGGGGTCCCGGCTGTGACCCTCGGCTGCCCGGGCGCCGGTGCAACCGTTTTCGGGCGAGATCTGAAATTTCTTGCACACTCACGCAAGAATCAATCAGGTAGTCGGTGTGTCGCCGTGCCCGGTCGCGTACGCTGCGCAATGTGAGAGCCATCCGCCGATTCACTGTCCGTACGGTGCTCCCAGAGCCGATCGCGGCGCTCGGCCAACTCGCGAGCAACCTGCGATGGTCGTGGCACCCGCAGACCTGCGACCTCTTCGAATCCCTGGATCCCGCGCGCTGGGCGGCGCTCCGACACGATCCCATCGCGATGCTCGGCAGCCTGTCTCCCGAAGAGCTCGACGCGCTGGCGGCTGACCCGCAGTTCGTCGCCCGGGTCGACCAGGCGGCGGCGGACCTGCGGGACTACCTGACCAAGCCCCGCTGGTACCAGAGCCTCTCCGAGGGCGCTCCCGAGGCGATCGCCTACTTCTCCCCGGAGTTCGGGATCACGGCAGTGCTGCCGCAGTACTCCGGCGGTCTCGGGATCCTCGCCGGTGACCATCTCAAGTCAGCGAGCGATCTCGGCGTGTCCATGGTCGGCGTCGGCCTGCTCTACCAGTTCGGGTACTTCAAGCAGTCCCTGTCCCGGGACGGCTGGCAGATGGAGACCTACCCGGTCCTCGACCCGGACGGCCTGCCGCTCGCCCTGCTCCGGGAGAACGACGGCAGCCCCGCGATGGTGTCCGTCGACCTGCCCGGCGGTCGCAGGCTCTCCGCCCACATCTGGGTCGCCCAGGTGGGTCGGGTCCCGCTGCTCATGCTCGACTCGCAGGTCGAGGCCAACGACGAGGCGGCGCGGGGCGTCACGGACCGCCTGTACGGCGGCGGCGGCGAGCACCGGCTCCAGCAGGAGATGCTGCTGGGCATCGGCGGTGTCCGGGCGCTGCGGGTGTGGTCCCGGCTCACCGGCGCGCCGGTCCCCGACGTCTACCACACGAACGAGGGCCACGCGGGCTTCCTCGGTCTCGAACGCATCCGCGAGCTGGTCCAGGCCGAGGGCATCACCTTCGACGCCGCCCTGGAGCGGGTCCGCGCCGGGACGGTCTTCACCACCCACACGCCGGTACCGGCCGGGATCGACCGGTTCGGACGCGATCTCGTCGGCGCCTACTTCGGCGGCGAAAGCGGCCTGCCCGGGGTCCCCGTCGAGAAGATCCTCGCCCTCGGTGCCGAGGACTACCGCGGCGGCGACCAGGCGGTGTTCAACATGGCCGTGATGGGGCTGCGGCTGGCACAGCGCGCCAACGGCGTCTCCCGGCTGCACGGTGACGTGAGCCGCAGCATGTTCGACGGGCTGTGGCCGGGGTTCGACGCGGTGGAGGTGCCGATCACCTCCATCACCAACGGCGTGCACGCCCCCACCTGGGTCGACCGGCGGGTCCGTGACCTCGCGGACAAGTACATCGGGCCCGAGCTCACCAACGACGCGCAGGGCTGGGAGCGGGTCGACGAGGTCCCCGACGAGGAGGTCTGGGGGACCCGGCGCCAGATGCGGGCCAACCTGGTCGACGAGGCGCGGCGTAGGGTGCGCGCGTCCTGGATCGAGCGCGGCGCCAGCCCGGCGGAGCTGGGCTGGGTGGAGGGCATCCTCGACCCGGACGTGCTCACCCTCGGTTTCGCCCGGCGGGTGCCGACGTACAAGCGGCTGACCCTCATGCTGCGTGACTCCGGCCGGCTGCGCGCGCTGCTGCTGCACCCGGAGCGGCCGGTGCAGCTCGTCATCGCCGGCAAGTCCCACCCGGCGGACGACCACGGCAAGCGGCTCATCCAGCAGATGGTGAAGTTCGCCGACGACCCCTCGGTCCGGCACCGGATCGTGTTCCTGCCGAACTACGACATCGCCATGGCGAAGTTCCTCTACCCGGGCTGCGACGTCTGGCTCAACAACCCGCTGCGGCCGTTGGAGGCCTGCGGCACGTCGGGGATGAAGGCGGCCCTGAACGGTTGTCTCAACCTCTCCGTCCTCGACGGCTGGTGGGACGAGTGGTACGACGGTGAGAACGGGTGGGCCATCCCCACCGCCGACGGGGTCGACGACCCCAACCACCGGGACGACCTGGAGGCCGCGGCGCTCTACGACCTCATCGAGAGCTCGGTGGCGCCCCGGTTCTACGACCGCGACTCCCGCGGCCTGCCGACCCGCTGGCTGGAGATGGTCCGGCACACCCTCGCCTCCCTCGGCCCCAAGGTCCTCGCCAGCCGGATGGTCGCCGACTACGTGCAGCAGCTGTACGTCCCGGCCGCCGTCGCCGGCAGGAGGATGGACGTCCCGGCCGCCGAGGACCTCGCCGCCTACCGCGCCAAGGTGCGCGCCGCGTGGCCGGACGTCAGGGTCGACCACGTGGAGTCGGCAGGGATCAGCGACTCGCCGCAGGTGGGTGACGAGCTCCAGGTCAAGGCGTTCATCACGCTCGGCGGCCTGGACCCGAGCGAGGTCGAGGTCCAGGTCGTGCACGGCCGGGTGACGCCGGCGGACGCGCTCATCGAGACGGTGACCCAGCCGCTGCGGCTCGTGGAGACCTACGAGGCGGGCCGCTGCCGGTACGAGGGGGCCATCCGGATGCGCAGGACCGGACCCTTCGGCTACACGGTGCGGGTGCTGCCCCGGCACGACCTGGTCGCCGGACCCGCCGAGTTCGGTCTCGTCGTCAACGCCTGATCCCCTGTCGGGGACGGCTGTCAGGAGACTGTGCGTCTGAGGCGCAGGGGACGGCGCCGGCGCGTCGTCCCCTGTCCCGGCGCGTCGCCGCACACCCCCGCAGGTTCTCGCGGCGTCGTCGCTCGTCCCCGCGCGTCGTCATGGGTCGTCGCGCGCCATCGCGGCACCGCCCTGCCCGGTCCCGGGAACAGGTGGTCGGGCGGGCCGGCGGGCTGGTCAGGACGTCGGCTGGTCCTCGACGACCGGCTCCCGCTCGGGCACGGGCACGACGCCGTACACCCGCAGGGTGCGGGGACCGACGGTGAGCTGGGTGAGGGCGTCGACCAGGTGGTCGCCGTCCGGATCCGTTCCCTGCGCGGCCGGGTGTTCGGGGCCGCTGTCCCACAGCAGCCGGTAGCCGACGGCCCACGGCGGGCCGGGGAGGACGACCTCCACCGGCCGGGCCGACCCCTGGACCACGACGAGCAGGGACTCGTCGGCGTGTCGCCCCGACCCGTCCTCCTCGACGGCGTGCAGGTACATCTGCAGGGTGCGCAGCTCCGGGTCATGCCAGCGGTCGTGCACCATCTCGTGGCCGTCGGGAGCGAACCAGGCCAGGTCCTTGGTGCCGTCGGCGTGGACGGGACGGCCGGCGAAGAACCGCTCCTGGCGCAGCACCGGGTGGTCCCGGCGCAGCCGCAGCAGGTGCGCGGTGGTGGCGAACAGGTCGTGCTGCCACTGCCGGAGATCCCAGTCCACCCAGGAGATCTCGTTGTCCTGGCAGTAGGCGTTGTTGTTGCCGCCCTGGGACCGCCCGATCTCGTCGCCACCGAGGATCATCGGCACCCCGGTGGCGAGCACCAGGGTGCCCATGAGGTTGCGGATCGCCCGGCGACGCTCGGCGAGGACGCCCTCGTCGTCGGTCGGGCCCTCGACGCCGTGGTTCCAGGTCCGGTTGTACGTGGTGCCGTCCCGGTTGTCCTCGCCGTTGGCCTCGTTGTGCTTGCCCTCGTAGGTGGTGCAGTCGGCGAGGGTGAAGCCGTCGTGGGCGGTCACGAAGTTGATCGAGGCGAGCGGTCCGCGGTGCTGGGCGAAGACGTCCGCGGACCCGGCCAGCCGGGTGGCCAGGTCCCGCACCCCGCCGGACGGGCCGCCCCGGGTCTCCCGCGCGGCTCCGGCGAGCCAGAAGTCCCGCACGGTGTCCCGGAACCGGTCGTTCCACTCCGTGAACGGCGGCGGGAACTGACCGGTCCGCCACCCGTGCGGGCCGACGTCCCACGGCTCGGCGATCAGCTTCACCCCGGCGAGCACCGGGTCGGCCCTGGCCGCGACCAGGAACGGGTGGTCCGGGTCGTAGCCGTCCCTGCCCCGGGCCAGGGTCGTGGCCAGGTCGAACCGGAACCCGTCGACGTGCATCTCCTGGACCCAATACCGCAGTGAGTCCAGGGTGAGCTGGACCACCCTGGCGTTGCTGAAGTCGAGGCTGTTGCCGCAGCCGGTGGTGTCGGCGTCCCTGCCGTGGGAGTCCAGCCGGTAGTAGGTGGGCCCGTCCAGGCCGCGCCAGGACAGCAGCGGACCGGTGACCCCGCCCTCGCAGGTGTGGTTGTAGACGACGTCGAGGACCACCTCGAGCCCCGCGGCGTGCAGCAGCTTGACCATGCCCTTGAACTCGTCGACGACCCCCTGCGGGTCGGACGTCGAGGCGTAGCCCGCGTGCGGAGCGAAGAACCCCAGGGTCGAGTAGCCCCAGTAGTTCGGCAGCCCGCGGCGTCCGAGCCCCGGCTCGTCACCGACGGTGTGCACCGGCAGCAGCTCGACGGTGGTCACCCCGAGGCTCACCAGGTGCTCGACGGTGGTCGGGTGGGCCAGCCCGGCGTAGCTGCCCCGCAGGTGCTCCGGGACCCGCGGCAGCCGCTTGGTCAGCCCCCGGACGTGCGCCTCGTAGACCACGGTGTCGGCCCACGGGACGGCGGGCGGCCGGTCGTCGCCCCAGTCGAAGCCCGGGTCCACCACCACCCCGTGCGGGACGAACGGCGCGCTGTCGCTGTGGTCGAGCCGGCCGAGGTCGCCGTCGAGGGTCGTCGCGTCCACGACGTGCCCGTACAGCTCCGGCCGCAGCCGCAGCGCCCCGGTGACCGCCCTGGCGTAGGGGTCGAGGAGCAGCTTCGCCGGGTTGTAGCGCAGGCCGCGGTGCGGCTCCCAGCGGCCGTGGGCCCGGAAGCCGTACCGCTGGCCCGGCCGCACGTCGGCGACGAACCCGTGCCACACCCCGTGGGTGTGGTGGGGGAGGGGGACGACCCGCTCGTGCCAGGACCCGTCGGGACAGCGGTCGAGCAGGCACAGGTCGACCCGTTCCGCGTGCCCGGCCAGCACGGCGACGTCCACCCCGCCGGAGCGGGCGTGGACGCCGAGCGGATGCGGTCGGTGACGGGTGGCCACCCGGGCAGTTTGCCCCACCGGAGGGGCCCGCGACGTGTTGGGTGCCGGAGCGTCGTGTCGCGGATCGGGTCTGGGTACCGTTCTCGGGTGACAGAACCGACGTCGATGCCGTCCTTCCCCCCTCCGCCGGACGAGCATCCGCTGCGCGGGCGGGTCCTCGACGCCCTCATCGACGTCGGGATGCGACCGAGCATCGACTCCGACGGGGACGTCGCGGTCCGGCTGCAGGACCAGGTGCTGTTCGTCCGGTGCACGGACTCGACGCCGCCGTTGATGCGGGTCTTCGGCTTCTGGCGGATCGACCTCGACGAGGAGGTCGACGAGCTGACCCGGTTGCGTGCGGCGAACGCCGTCACCGGCGCGCTCAACCTGGTGAAGGTGACCATCATCGAGGACCGGTTGTCGGTGGCCGTCGACCTCGTGGCCGGTGACGATCTCGACCTGCCGTCGCTGCTCGCGGCGACCCTCGACGCCGTACTCGGCTCGGTGCACTCCTGGCACCGCACCGTCGCCGGGTTGACGGGCATGGACCTCGGGTTTCCCGACGACGGGCCGGGTGAGGACCTGGGTGTCTACGGCGGGTGGGACGACCGGCCGGGCGGGGAGTGAGCTCCGTGGCCGTCTACCTGGATCACGCCGCGAGCACCCCGATGCTGCCCGAGGCGCGGTCGGCGATGCTCGAGGAGTCGACCAGGACCGGCAACGCCTCCTCGCTGCACACCGCGGGCCGCAGGGCACGGCGGGTCGTCGAGGAGTCCCGCGAGCTCCTGGCCGAGGCGCTGGGTGCCCGCCCCAGCGAGGTCGTGTTCACCTCCGGCGGCACCGAGGCCGACAACCTCGCGGTCAAGGGCCTGTTCTGGGCACGGCACGAGGCTGATCCGCGCCGGAGCCGGATCCTCGTCGGCGCGATCGAGCACCACGCCGTGCTCGACGCGGTGGAGTGGCTGGTCCGGCACGAGGGCGCCGAGGTCACCTGGCTGCCGGTCGACCGTCTCGGCCGTCTCGACGTCGCGGCCGCCGAGCGGGCCGTCGCGACCGACCCCGCCTCCGTGGCTCTGATCACGGTGATGTGGGCCAACAACGAGGTCGGCACCCTCCAGCCGGTGGAGGACATCGTCGCCCTCGCGACCCGGTACGGGATCCCGGTGCACAGCGACGCCGTCCAGGCCGTCGGCCACCTCCCGGTGGACTTCGGCGCCGTCGGGCTGGACGCGATGACCGTGAGCGGGCACAAGACGGGAGGGCCGCTCGGCGCGGGAGCCCTGCTGCTGCGGCGGGGGGCCGTGCCGGTCGCCCTCCTGCACGGCGGCGGCCAGGAGGGCGGGCTCCGGTCCGGGACCCTGGCCACCCCCCTCGTCCTCGGCCTCGCCACCGCCGTCGGGCAGGCCGTCGCGGAGCGGGAGGCGCTCGCCCGGCGGCTGACCGGGCTGAGCGAACGGCTGGTCCGTGCGGTGCTCTCCCGGGTGCCCGACGCCGTGCTCCGCGGCGACCCGGACCCGTCCCGGCGGCTGCCGGGCATCGTGCACCTCACCTTCCCCGGCTGCGAGGGCGACTCGTTGCTCTACCTGCTCGACGCCCGCGGGATCGAGTGCTCGACCGGCTCGGCCTGCCAGGTCGGCCTGCCGAGGCCCAGCCACGTCCTGCTCGCCATGGGGGTCGACGAGGACGACGCCAGGGGGGCGCTGCGGTTCTCCCTCGGGCACACCTCGACCCGAGCCGACGTCGACGCCCTCGCCGACGCCATCGCCCCGGTGGTCGACCGAGCCCGGCGCGCCGGGCTGGTGGGGGCCGTCCGCCCCGCCTCGTGACGTCGGGTCCGGCCTCGCGTCCCGCGGGTGCCGGAGACGACCCGGGCGGCCGGGCGGCGTCCCGTGCGGCGAGGGACGATGGTGGCGACGAGCATCCGGACACCAGGACGGTGAGATGAAGGTCCTTGCGGCCATGAGCGGTGGGGTGGACTCCGCCGTCGCCGCCGCCCGCGTGGTCGACGCCGGTCACGAGGTCGTCGGAGTCCACCTCGCGCTGTCCGGGGACTCCCGCGGCCCGGCCGCCGGAGCGAGGGGCTGCTGCTCCATCGAGGACTCCCTGGACGCCCGGCGGGTCGCCGACGTCGTCGGGGTGCCGTTCTACGTGTGGGACCTCTCCGAGCGGTTCGAGCGCGACGTCGTCGCCGACTTCGTCGCCGAGTACGCCGCCGGGCGCACCCCCAACCCCTGCGTCCGCTGCAACGAGAGGATCAAGTTCTCCGCCCTGCTCGACAAGGCGCTCGCCCTCGGCTTCGACGCCGTCTGCACCGGTCACTACGCCCGGATCGCACCCGACCCGGCCACCGGGGCGCCCGCCCTGCACCGGGCCGTCGACGGCGCGAAGGACCAGTCGTACGTGCTCGCCGTCCTCCCCCCGGACCGGCTGGCCCGGGCACTGTTTCCCCTCGGCGACAGCCGCAAGTCCGAGGTGCGGGCCGAGGCGGCCCGACGCGGTCTCCGGGTGGCGGAGAAGCCGGACAGCCACGACATCTGCTTCATCACCGACGGCGACACCCGGAACTGGCTCGGCACCCGGCTCGGTGCCCGGCCGGGATCGGTCGTCGACGAGACCGGGGCCGTCGTCGGCGAGCACGGGGGAGCCGTCGGCTTCACCGTCGGGCAGCGGCACGGGCTCCGGCTCGGCCGTCCCGCGCCGGACGGCCGTCCCCGGTACGTGCTGGAGGTCCGGCCGGTGACCAACACCGTCGTGGTCGGCCCGCGGGAGGCGCTCGCGGTCGGTCGGCTGGACGGCGGCCCCGCGGTCTGGTGCGGGAGCCCCCCCGACCCGGGCGCGGCGGTCGGCGTGCAGGTCAGGGCGCACGGGGAGGAGGTCCCGGGCAGGGTGGACGAGGTGACGCCCGGGCGGGTCTCGGTCACCCTGGACCGCCAGCTGACCGGGGTCGCGACCGGCCAGACCATGGTGCTCTACGACGGGACCCGGGTCGTCGGGTCCGCCACGGTCACCGGCACCGGGTGACCGCCATCCGCGGTGCCCGCGGTCCTCGTCCCTTCACCCGGCACCACGGCCCCTGTCCTCTCCGTCGGTGATCGTTGTCTACGAAGGAGTACGACCGTCGGCGCGACCGCCTGGGCACCGAGACGGTGATCACACCGGCCGGGGGCGATGGTGCCGGCCGGGGGCGAGGGAGCCCCTCTCTAGGCTCTGGGTGTGTCCGAGACGCGGCAGGATCCCTCCCACCGACGGCCCGACGACGCCTCCGCCGAGGCTCGCACCGGGAGGAACGGGACCGGCGGCGCACCGGTGCCGGGCCGGGCCAGCGGGATCGGCTCCTGGCCGGGCGGCGACGTCCTCGACGCCCTGCGCACCACCTTCGGCGAGCTGCCGGAACCCCACCTGCCGTACCTGCCCGAGCTCCCGGTGAGGGGTCCCGGTGCCGGGATCACCGGCAGGACGGCGGCCCTCCTCGTCGACCTCCCCGTGGACCTGCAGCCCTCCGGCTGGCGGCTGGTCGACCACCCGGGACGGGACCTCGCCAGGGCGAGGGCCCTGCTCCGCCAGGACCTGGACGGTCTCGCCGAGGTCGCCGACGGGTACGTCGGCGAGCTGAAGGTGCAGACCGCAGGGCCCTGGACCCTCGCGGCCACGCTGTGGCTGCCCCGGCTGGAACGAGCCGTGGTGGACCCCGGGGCGTGCCGCGATCTCGTCGCCTCGCTGGCGGAGGGCGTCGCCGCGCACGTCGCCGAGATCCGGCGGCTGGTCGGAGGGGCCCGGGTGGTGGTCCAGTTGGACGAGCCGTCACTGCCGGGCGTGCTCGGCGGCTCGCTGCCGACCGCGAGCGGGTTCGGGCGGCTCCGGGCGGTCGAGGAGCAGGTCGCCGTGGCCGGGCTGCGGGCCGTGCTGGACGCCGCGACGGCCGCGGGAGCCGCGGACACGGTCGTGCACTGCTGCGCCGCCGACGTCCCGGTGGGGGCGCTGCTGCGCGCGGGTCCCGGGGCCCTGGCCGTCGACGTCACCCTGCTCGGGACCGCCGGGTGGGAGGCTCTCGCCCCGGCGGTCGAGGGCGGGACCGGCCTGTTCGCCGGTGCCGTGCCCGCCGCGGGGCCGGTGCCGTCGGTGACAGCGGTGGCGGACGCCGTCCTGCACCCCTGGCGGCGACTGGGACTCGACCCGGCGCTGCTCGCCCGGGTGGTGACCACACCGGCCTGCGGGCTCGCGGGGGCGACGGTCCCGGTCGCCAGGGCGGCGCTGACCCGGGTGCGGGAGACGGCGGCCGTCCTCGCCGAGCACCTCCGGCGGTAGGGCGCAGGGCAGGCCCACCGGCCTCGTCCCCGCGGTCCCACCGGTCGTGCCGCGGCCGTCGGGGTGTGAGTCATGGACGTGTCGTCCAGGGGTTAGGGCTGGTCGTTCCCTACTCTGATGTTGGTATGCATAATCAGGCTAGGGAGGGTGGCATGGCCAAGGACTACTCCACGATGACGGTGCGCGAGCTGGAAGAGCTGCGTGTGGTGATGCTGGAGCGCATCGCTGCGGTGCCGGCGTTTCGCCGTGGGTCGTTGCAGGTGGGCTACCGCAAGTGCGGTAGCGCGAACTGCCGGTGCGCCCGGCCCGGCGAGCTCGGACACGGCCCCCGTGGGCTGTGGACCCGCACCGCCAAGGGCCCTGGTGGCTCGCGGGGGCAGTACATCCCCATCGCCTCGGTCGAGCAGGTCCGCGCCGAGCTGGACAACTACGCTGCCTTCGCCGCTCTGATCGAGGATTACGTCGAGGTCAACGAAGCACTGTGCAAGGCACACCTGGGGCCACCGGCGCGCCGAGGACGACGCGCAGACCCCGCCACCGGCGGGGAAAAAGGGGGCTCCAACCCCGCCCGGACGAGCAGCACGCACTGAACGTCCTGGCCGACCAGGTCGCCGATCTGGCCGCTCAGGAGGCCCGTCGACTGGTGGCCACCGCCGCCGACCTGCTCGGTAGCGGTGATGACCAGCTTGAGGGCGGGGTGCTGGAGGCGATCGAGCGCGCTGCCCAGGCCAGCGCCGCCCAGATCGGGCTGGCCGCCCTGGCGGGGGTCGTGGACTGGGCCGGTACTGCCACTCCGGCCCACGCGAGCTGTCCCGACGCGGGGCACGACGCGCGGCTGGTGGCCCGGCGCACCAAGACGGTCCGCACCCTGCTGGGTAGCATCCAGACCACCCGCGGCTACTACCACTGCGCAACCTGCCGGCAGGGGTTCGCGCCCCTGGACCAGCGGCTCGGCGTGGCCGGCACCAGCCTGTCTGCGGGCCTGGCCCGGGCCTGCGCGCTGGCCGGGGCCGAGATGCCCTACGACACCTCCCGGCGGTTCATCGCCACCGTGACCGGCCTGGACCTGGCCTCGACCTCCACCCTGGCCCGCACCACCCGCACCCAGGGCGAACGTGCCCGTGACCTGATCACCGCCGAGCGCACCGCACCCGGGCCGGTCCCCGGGACCGACATCAAGAGACCGGACCTGTGTTACATCGTCATGGACGGCACCGGCGCCCCGATGCTGCCCAGCCAATGCCAAGGTCGGCCCGGCAAGGACCCCGCCAAGCACCAGGGACGGGCCGGGACCCGTGAGGTGAAGATCGGATGCTTCTTCACCCAGTCCGGGTGCGACCCCGACAGCGGCGAGGCGATCCAGGACCCCGGCTCGGCCAGCTACATCTCCACCTTCGAACCCGCCGCGATCTTCGCCGTCCACGCCAAGGCCGAGTACCACCGCCGCGCCTTCGACCAGATCCGACAACCCATCGTGCTCGGCGACGGCGCGAAGTGGATCTGGACCATCGCCGACGAGCAATTCCCCCACGCCACCCAGATCGTGGACTACTACCACGCCCGCGAACACCTCGCCGACCTGACCAAGACCCTCGCCCCGGTCCTGGCCGACCCCGCTGCCTTCGAACAGGCCCTCCTCGACCACCTCGACCTGGGCGACACCCCCGCGATCGCCGCCACCGTCGACGCCCTCGACCTCCCCCAGACCGCCCCCGACCTGGTCAAACCCGCCGCCACCGAGGTCGGCTACTTCACCGGCCACCACCACCGCATGCAGTACGCCGACTTCCGCGCCAACGGCTACTACATCGGCTCCGGCCCCGTCGAGTCAGCCTGCAACACCATCGTCAAACAACGCGCCAAACGAGCCGGCATGCACTGGACCATCCAAGGACTCGACCCCGTCCTCGCCCTACGCACCCTGCACCAGTCCGGCCGAGACCACATCCTCTGGACCACACCACACACCTGACGCACACCCGGCCGTCGCGGCGGACGGGAAGCCGTCGGTGGCGTGCGGCAGGATGACGACGTGAACGAGAGCGGGCAGGCCGGCGCCGAGCCGGAGAGCGGGTCCGAACCGGAGCCGAGGGTGTCCGTCGACGTCGTGGGGCAGGAGCAGATCCCCGACGACGCACGGCACCGGTGGACGGACCTCGTCGAGGAGATCCAGGCCCACCAGTTCGCCTACTACGTCCGCGACGCCCCGACGGTCTCGGACGCGGCCTACGACGCCCTCGTGCGCGAACTGGAGGCGCTGGAGGAGCGTCACCCCGGCCTGCGCACCCCCGACTCGCCGACCCAGCGGGTCGGCGGCACCTTCTCCACCGACTTCGAGCCGGTCGACCACCTCGAGCGGATGCTCAGCCTGGACAACGTGTTCGGCCCCGAGGAGCTGCGGGCCTGGGCCGAACGGATCCGCCGGGACGCAGGCCAGCAGGGGGAGGCGCTGCCCCGGCTGCTCTGCGAGCTGAAGATCGACGGGCTGGCGGTCAACCTGCTCTACGAACGAGGCCGCCTGGTCAGGGCCGCGACCCGTGGCGACGGCAGGACCGGTGAGGACGTCACCCTCAACGTGCGCACCATCCGCGGCGTCCCGCACCTGCTCGGCGGGGGCGGTGACGGCGAGGTCCCCCACCCCGACCGGGTGGAGGTCCGCGGCGAGGTGTTCTTCCCCGTCGCGGCGTTCGCCGACTTCAACGCGTCCCTCGTCGAGGCGGGCAGGGCACCGTTCGCCAACCCGCGCAACGCTGCGGCCGGGTCGCTGCGGCAGAAGGATCCCCGGGTCACCGCGTCCCGGCCGCTGCGCCTGCTGGTGCACGGCATCGGGGACAGGCGAGGGCTGGAGGTCACCAGCCAGTCCCAGGCCTACGAGCTGATGGCGGCGTGGGGGCTCCCGGTGAGCACCACCTACCGGGTCCTCGACACCGTCGAGGCGGTGCTGAGCTTCGTCGAGGAGACCGGTGAGCACCGGCACGACCAGATCCACGAGATCGACGGCGTCGTCGTCAAGGTGGACGACGTCGGGGTGCAGCGGCGGCTCGGCGCCACCAGCAGGGCGCCGCGCTGGGCCGTCGCGTACAAGTACCCGCCGGAGGAGGTCAACACGACCCTTCTCGACATCCAGGTCAACGTGGGCCGCACCGGCCGGGTTACCCCGTTCGGGGTGATGGAGCCGGTGCTGGTCTCCGGGTCGACGGTGGCGATGGCCACCCTGCACAACGCGCAGGAGGTCCGGCGCAAGGGCGTGCTCGTCGGCGACACCGTGGTGCTGCGCAAGGCGGGCGACGTCATTCCCGAGATCGTCGGTCCGGTGGTCGCGGCCAGGGAGACCGACGGCCGGGAGCGGCGCGAGTTCGTCATGCCCACCCACTGTCCGGAGTGCGGCACCGAACTGCGGTACGAGAAGGAGGGCGACGTCGACATCCGCTGCCCGAACGCGCGGTCCTGCCCGGCGCAGCTGCGCGAGCGGCTGTTCCACCTCGCCGGCAGGGGGGCCTTCGACGTCGAGGCCCTCGGCTGGGAGGGGGCGACCGCCCTGCTCGCCGCCGGGCCGGAGGTGCTCGTCGACGAGGGCGACGTCTTCGACCTCACCGAGGAGAAGCTGCTGCGGGTGCCGCTCTACACCCGCAAGGACGGCGGGCTGTCGGCCAACGGGCAGAAGCTGCTCGACAACCTGGAGAAGGCCAAGACCCAGCCGCTGTGGCGGGTGCTCGTCGCCCTGTCGATCCGGCACGTCGGGCCGACGGCCGCGCGGGCGCTCGCGCAGGCCATGGGGTCGGTGGAGCGGATCTCGACGGCCTCGGTCGAGGAGCTCGCGGCCGTCGACGGCGTCGGGCCGGTCATCGCCGACGCCGTCATCGAGTGGTTCGCGGTGGACTGGCACGCCGGGATCGTGGCCAGGTGGGCCGCGGCGGGGGTGCGGATGGCCGACGAGGCGGACGAGTCGGTGCCCCGCACCCTGGAGGGTCTGACCGTCGTCGTCACCGGGAGCCTCGCCTCCTTCACCAGGGACGAGGCGAAGGAGGCGATCCTGTCCCGCGGCGGCAAGGCGTCCGGCAGCGTGTCCCGGCGGACCGACTTCGTCGTGGTGGGGGAGAACCCCGGCAGCAAGCACGACAAGGCGGTGAAGTTCGGGGTCCCGATCCTCGACGAGGACGGGTTCCGGCGACTGCTCGACGCCGGCCCGGACGCGGTCCGGTGACGGGAGCGACCCACCGGCTGCTCGGCATGTCCGTGGTGCTGGGGCTCGCCGTCGCGCAGGGATGGTCGCCGCTGCAGGCCGGTGCCGGGACCGTGATCGGTCTCGCCGTCTCCGGCGGGCGGCTGTCCCCGGACATGGACCAGTTCCGGGGGTGGCGGCTGGCCGACCGGGTGCTCCCCGACGAGGCGCTCGGACAGGGCGGGCCGATGCGGCACCGGGGCCTGACCCACTGGTGGGGGCTGCCGATCCTGGTGGCCGCGACGGTCCCCGTGGTCCCGCCCGGGTATCGCTGGCTGGTGCTGGCGCTGCTCGCCGGGTGGTGCTCGCACCTCCTCGGCGACTTCCTCTTCGGCCGGGCCGACGCCCGGTCCGGCCGAGGTCCTGGCATCCCGCTGGCGCCCTGGTGGGGGCACGTCGGGCTCGGCTTGGACACCGGGGGCGGGCTGGAGTCCCTCGTCCGTTCCGTCGTGCTCCCGGCCGCGGTGCTCTGGCAGTCCCTCGTCGTCATGCACGCCGACCGGCCGCTGCTGGACTTCCTGAGCGGGGTCCTCGGTGACTGAGCGTCGGCCGGCGGGGAGGGAACGATGACGTGGGTCAACGGGCTACGGGGTGGAGGGGATCCGCCGGGCCTGCGAGCACGTGCTGTCCTGGACGGCGACCCCCGTCGGAGGGGCTCGGCATCTCCACCCCGCCGGACCGGGTCCCGCCGCCGTCCTCGGCCGTCCGGGTCCTCAAGGCGGCCGACGGTGTGATCGACAGGGGCGGCGCGGGTTCCGGGCGGTCGCGCCATAGACTCCGGGCATCACGTGGCCCCGGCGGTGCCGACCGGCCCCCCGACCCTGCGATCACGGGAGCGCGCATGTCCGCCATCTCGCGCGAGGAGGTCGCCCACCTCGCGATGCTGGCCCGCATCGACCTCGCACCGGAGGAGCTGGACCTCATGGCCGACCAGCTCGGCGTCATCCTCGACGCGGTGGCCCAGGTGCAGAAGGTCGCGACGGAGGACGTTCCGGCGACCTCGCACCCGATCCCGCTGACCAACGTCACCCGACCGGACGTCCCCCGACCGGGGCTGACCGCGGAGGAGGCGCTGTCCGGCGCACCCGCGGCAGAGGACCAGCGATTCCGCGTCCCGCGCATCCTCGAGGAGGACTGACGTGCCCACCGACGCGACCACTCCCACCGCGGACGATCTGACCCGGCGCAGCGCGGCCGAGCTCGCCACGGCCCTCGCCGCGGGCGAGGTCTCCTCGGTCGAGGTGACCCGGGCGCACCTCGACCGGATCGCCGCCGTCGACGGCGGCGAGCGCGGGGTCCACGCCTTCCTGCACGTGGCCGCCGAGGCGGCGCTGGCGGCGGCCGGGGCCGTGGACACCGCCAGGGCCGCGGGGGAGGAGCTGCCCCCGCTGGCCGGTGTCCCGGTCGCGGTCAAGGACGTCATGACGACGGTGGGCATGCCGACCACCTGCGGGTCCCGGATCCTCTCCGGCTGGGTGCCCCCCTACGACGCCACCGTGGTCCGCAGGCTCCGGGACGCCCGGCTGGTGATCCTCGGCAAGACCAACATGGACGAGTTCGCCATGGGCTCCTCCACCGAGCACTCCGCCTACGGCCCCACCCGCAACCCCTGGGACCTCGACCGGATCCCCGGCGGCTCCGGGGGCGGCTCGGCGGCGGCGGTCGCGGCGTTCGAGGCCCCCCTGGCCACCGGCACCGACACCGGCGGCTCGATCCGGCAGCCCGCTGCGGTCACCGGGACCGTCGGCGTCAAGCCCACCTACGGCGGGGTGTCCCGGTACGGGATCGTGGCCATGGCCAGCAGCCTCGACCAGCCGGGGCCCTGCGGGCGGACGGTCCTCGACACCGCGCTGCTGCACGAGGTGATGGCGGGGTACGACCCCATGGACTCCACCAGCCTCACCGATCCGGTGCCGCCGGTCGTCGAGGCGGCCCGGCAGGGCGACGTCGCGGGCATGCGGATCGCGGTGGTGCGCGAGCTGTCCGGGGACGGCTACCAGGACGGCGTGCGGGCCCGGTTCTCCGAGGCGGTCGACGCCCTGGTCGACGCCGGGGCCAAGGTCGTCGAGGTGTCCTGCCCGAGCTTCACCGCCGCCCTCGGCGCCTACTACCTGATCATGCCGAGCGAGGTCAGCAGCAACCTGGCCCGGTTCGACGCGATGCGCTACGGGCTGCGGGTGCCCCCGGAGGGTGTCGCCGACCCCACCGCGGAGCAGGTGATGTGCGCGACCCGGGCCGCCGGGTTCGGTGCCGAGGTCAAACGGCGGATCATCCTCGGCACCTACGCGCTGTCGTCCGGGTACTACGACGCCTACTACGGCTCCGCGCAGAAGGTGCGCACCCTCATCCAGCGCGACTTCGCCGCCGCCTTCGCCGAGGCCGACGTCGTCGTGTCGCCCACCGCGCCGACCACGGCGTTCCGGCTGGGGGAGAAGCTCGACGACCCGCTGGCCATGTACCTCAACGACGTCGCGACCATCCCGGTCAACCTGGCCGGGCTGCCGGGGATGTCGCTGCCGGCCGGTCTCGCCGACGAGGACGGCCTGCCGGTCGGGCTCCAGATCGTCGCCCCCGCCAGGGCGGACGACCGGCTCTACCGGGTCGGCGCGGCCCTGGAACGTGTCCTGCTCGCCCGCTGGGGCGGTCCGCTGCTCGATCGCGCGCCCGCCCTCGCCACCGCGGAGGTGACCCGATGACCCCGCAGCCCTCCGGCGTCCTGACCAGCGTGACCGGCGACGCCCTGCTGCCGTATCAGGAGGCCGTCGCGGCCTACGACCCGGTGATGGGTCTCGAGGTGCACGTCGAGCTGAACACGGCGACGAAGATGTTCTGCGGCTGCCCGACCGTCTTCGGCGCCGAGCCCAACACCCAGGTGTGCCCGGTGTGCCTCGGCCTGCCCGGCGCGCTGCCGGTGCTCAACGCCAAGGGGCTGGAGTCGGCGATCCGGATCGGGCTGGCCCTCAACTGCGAGATCGCGTCCTGGTGCCGGTTCGCGCGGAAGAACTACTTCTACCCGGACATGCCGAAGAACTTCCAGACCTCGCAGTACGACGAGCCGATCGCCTTCGACGGCCACCTCGACGTCGAACTGGAGGACGGCGAGACCTTCCGGGTGCTCATCGAGCGCGCGCACATGGAGGAGGACACCGGCAAGTC